>JAFQKA010000036.1 GCA_017397175.1 Clostridia bacterium
GCATCGTAGGCGGCAAGGAGCTTGATTTCAAGTACAAGGATTGCCAGGCTGAGATGGATATGGTAAACAAGGCGTTTATCGAGATCATGATCGAGGGCGACGCCAACGGACGCGGATTCCAGTATCCTATTCCCACATACTCTATCACAAGAGATTTTGACTGGTCGGATACCGAGAATAACCGTCTCCTCTTTGAGATGACCTCAAAGTACGGTACACCTTACTTCTCCAACTACATCAATAGTGACATGGAGCCTTCCGACGTTCGTTCCATGTGCTGCCGTCTCCGCCTTGACCTGCGTGAGCTGAGAAAGAAGTCCGGCGGCTTCTTCGGAAGCGGAGAGTCCACGGGTAGCGTTGGTGTTGTAACTATCAACATTCCCCGTATTGCGTACCTTGCAAAGGACGAAAAGGATTTCTATGAAAAGCTGGATCACATGATGGACGTAGCTGCACGTTCTCTCAAGGTCAAGAGAACCGTTATCAGCAAGCTTCTTGAATCCGGTCTCTATCCTTACACAAAGCGTTACCTGGGATCCTTTGACAACCACTTCTCCACTATCGGTCTTGTTGGTATGAACGAGGCTTGCCTTAACGCTAACTGGATCCGTGCCGATCTGACAAACGAGACAGCCCAGCAGTTCACAAAGGACGTTCTCAACCATATGCGCGAGCGCCTTTCCGACTACCAGGAAGCTTACGGCGACCTGTATAACCTGGAGGCAACTCCCGCAGAGTCCACCGCTTTCCGTCTTGCAAAGCATGATCTCAAGCACTACCCCGACATCATCACGGCGGGCGATAAGGACGGAACGCCTTACTACACCAACTCCTCTCATCTGCCTGTTGGCTATACCGAGGATATCTTCACAGCTCTTGATATTCAGGACGAGCTTCAGACCCTTTACACTTCGGGAACGGTATTCCATGCATTCTTGGGCGAAAAGCTCCCCGACTGGAAGGCTGCCGCTAATCTGATCCGCAAGATCGCGGAGAACTACCGCCTGCCTTACTACACCCTGTCTCCCACATACTCTGTATGTAAGGATCACGGATATATTGCCGGCGAGCAGTTTACCTGCCCCACCTGCGGTGGTAAGACCGAGGTCTACAGCCGTATTACAGGCTACTACCGTCCCGTTCAGAACTGGAACGACGGTAAGACTCAGGAGTACAAGGAAAGAAAGGTATACGATATCGCAAACTCCACCCTCAAGCCCAAGGCCGCAGAGGCTTGCGCTTGTGAGGACAAGGGCGCGGAGCTTGAAATGGCTGACGGATACTATGTGTTCGCAACCGCAAAGTGCCCTAACTGCAAGATCGCTTGTGCGCTTCTCGACAAGGCCGGAATCCTTTACACAAAGCTTTTGGCCGAGGAGAACAGAGAGCTGACTATGACCCTTGATATCAAGCAGGCTCCCACGCTGGTCGTTGTGGAAAACGGCAATATCAGCAAATATGTTGGTGTTTCCGACATCAAGAAATTCCTGAAAGCATAAAAAACGAAGGCTGTGGCTTTTTAGCCACAGCCTTTTGGAAACGAGGTAAAAATGATATACGATATAATCGTGATCGGCGGCGGTCCTGCGGGACTTACTGCCGCAGTTTACGCAAGACGGGCTAATAAGACGGTGCTCGTTATGGAGAAGGGAACCTTTGGCGGTCAGATAACCTCTTCGCCCAAGGTCGAAAACATTCCCGGGTTTGTTTCCGTGTCGGGCAACGAATTTGGAGAAGCCCTCATGGGACAGGCTATGGAGCTTGGTGCCGAGGTGGAATGTCTTGAGGCGTTGTCCGTGACCGACGGTGAGATAAAGACCGTTACCACCGACGACGGTGACTATCAGGCAAGAGCTATTATTGTGGCAACAGGCACAAAGCACCGCCTGCTGGGACTTGAGCGTGAAGAGGACTTTATCGGAAACGGCATTTCCTTCTGCGCCGTTTGTGACGGTGCGTTCTACGCAGATAAGACCGTTGCGGTCATCGGCGGCGGAAATTCCGCTCTGCAGGAGGCAATCTTGCTGTCAAAGACCTGCGAAAAGGTTTACGTTGTCCAGAATCTGGACTATTTTACGGGCGAAGAAAAGCTCATTGAGGAGCTGAAAGCGACTGAAAATATTGTTCCCATAACGGGTGCGGTAGTTGCCGAATTGCTGGGTGATGACGAGCTTTCGGGCATTAAGATCAAGCGCGGAGATGCGATCGAGGAGCTGAAGATCGACGGTATGTTTACCGCGATCGGGCTGATTCCCCAAAACGAGATCTTTGCGTCTCTTATCAAGCTCAACGACTACGGCTACGTTGATTCGGGCGAGGATTGCCTGACAACTGCCGAGGGAATTTTCGTAGCGGGCGACTGCAGAAGCAAGAGGATCCGCCAGGTAGCAACCGCCGCCGCTGACGGTGCCGTTGCGGCTCTCGCGGCGTGTGATTATTTGAAGTGAGAAATGCGGGGTGCTTTTGAAAAAGCACCCCTGCACCCCGAAAACTTTTATGAAGGGGAATAAGGACAGATATATTATTCTCCATAAACCATAAAACGGCGGCTGAACACCGCCAAGCCCCTTTGAAAAGGGGCCTGGACTCCCCAAACTAATCTGGTAAAAACGGCGGCTGAACACCGCCAAGCCCCTTTGAAAAGGGGCCTGGACTCCCCAAACCAATCTGGCAAAAACGGCGGCTGAACACCGCCAAGCCCCTTTGAAAAGGGGCCTGGACTCCCCAAACTAATCTGACAAAAACGGCGGCTGAACACCGCCGTTTTTGTGTTGAGGTGCGCTGCCTACTGGTATTACGGAATAATCGACCCGTATTGTAGGGGCGACCATTGGTAGCCCGCATCGGTACAAATATTACGGTTTTAACGATCATCTCGTAGGGGAGACACACGAATCCTCAGATCAGAGAGCAAATCTTTTCCTTGACAATCCCCAATTCCGGAAGTATAATTAAAGGGAATTATTCAGCGAAAGAAGAACCAAATGAACAGATATAAAAAATTAGCTTCAAACACAATAGCATTAAGCCTTGGAACCATGGCGTCAAAGGTGCTGGTCTATCTGCTCCTGCCCCTTTATACCGCCTGTCTTGATAAAAGTCAGTACAGTCAGTCGGACATAATAACTCAGACCGCAAATCTGCTGCTTCCTCTTCTGGCGGTGGGAATGGTAGACGGAATCTTCCGTTTTGCCATGGACAGCACTGACGAGGCGGGACGTGCAAGTGTATTTTGCGTCAGCTTTTGGGCGGTCACGTCAGGCTCTGTCGTTGCTCTCTGTTTGACACCGCTTTTCGACGGTCTTGACTTTTTCGGCGGTTACGGATGGCTTATTCCTCTATACGTTGTTGCGTCTAATTTTCACTCCTGTGCGGCGCATTTTCTACGCGGTTGCGGTAAAACAAAGCTCTTTTCCCTGCAGGGAATCGTCACAACGGCGTTGACTATCGCGTTTAACCTGGTATTTCTCCTTGGATTTGACATGGGCGTTCCGGGTTACGTGCTTTCAACCGTGCTGGCGGACGCGGTACTGACCCTTTTTCTGTTTTTCTATGCGGGACTTTACCGCTATTTGTCATGGCGACATCTGAACAGAGATACGGCAAAATCCATGCTCAAATACAGCCTTCCCATGATACCGACCACCATATTTTGGTGGATAACGAACGTTTCCGACCGCTATATGATAAAAGCGAATCCCGCTCTCGGAGACGCCGTCAACGGCCTTTACGCTGCCGCGTTCAAGGTGCCTACACTTCTTATTTTGGTGTCCGGTATCTTCATTGAAGCGTGGAATTATTCCGCTGTTACCGACGATGATTCGCAGGGCGGAGAAAGCAGCTTTTTCACACAGGTTTTCGGCGGATTCCAAGCGGTTGTCTTCGCCTGCGCGGCAGGACTTATCTTTCTTGCCAAACCCATTTGCTCCGTGCTGTTTGCAAAAAGCTACGGCGATGCCTGGCAGTATATTCCCGTTCTCGTTTACGCAACAGTCTTTTCAAGCCTTGTGACCTTTATGTCCAGCGTTTATGTAAAGTGCAAAAAGTCAAAAAACTCCTTTGTTACTGCCATGATCGGCGCTGTTGTAAATGTGGCGCTGAATTTTATTCTGATTCCCGTCTACGGCGCACACGGCGCGGCGGTAGCGACATTTGTGTGCTATCTGGTGGTCTATATTATTCGCGCGATTGACTCTGCCCGTTATGTTAAATTCAATAAGCGGTGGCTGACGGTTGGGGTGAATACGCTTCTCATCGGTACATTGTGCACCGTTGTTTTGCTTGAAATAAATTATTGGATTCCCGTCGGTGCGGCATTGGTCGTTGCAGTCCTTGCGCTTAACGCTCGATTCTTCATTTTTGCCGCAAAGAGCATTTTGTCACGTTTTTTGGGCAAAAAAGTTAAAAAAACTTGAAATAAATTTTAAAAAGGACTTGCAAAAAGGGAAAAAGCATGGTATAATACCCCTGTTGCGGTCTGACCGCAAGAAAACGGGTGGTCCACTGCCGGACTCAGCACGAACACCCGATATTATAAGGAGGAGCCAAAATGGATCTTATTAAGGCTTTTACAAATGAGCAGTTGAAGGCAGAGATGCCCGTTGTACGCATTGGTGACACCATTCGCGTTCACAACAAAATCGTCGAGGGTACAAGAGAGAGAATCCAGCTTTTCGAGGGTACTGTAATCGCAAAGCACGGCGGCGGAATCTCCGAGACATTTACAGTAAGACGTGTTTCTTACGGTGTTGGTGTTGAGAAGACATTCCCCATTCATTCTCCCAACGTAGTTAAGGTTGACGTTGTACGTGTAGGTAAGGTTAGACGTGCAAAGCTTTACTACCTGCGTGACAGAGTAGGTAAGGCGTCCAAGGTTAAGGAGCAGATCCTTTAATCTGAGTCTACCAAACCCCAAAAGCATAAAAGCCGACTTTCAGTCGGCTTTTGCTTTTTTAATAATGAACGGGAGGATAATATCCCCCTACGAAATCTTGATATTTATTATACTGTAGGGGCGACCATCGGTCGTCCGCAATAAAACGTGGAGGCGAACACGCCTCCACGTTTTATTAAAATATCCCCGCGGATTTGAGCAGAAATGTGGCGACAAATACCGTAATAGCGGAGACAGGTGTGGTCCAGACCACAAGCTGTCCTGCAAGGGAGGTGTCTGCGTCCATTTCCTGTGCCATAGGAACGCTTGAAACCGCAACGGGTGTAGAAAATACCGCCACCAACGCCGCAAATTCCGCACCGCGGAAAACGTTGCCAAAGAAAATGTACGCAATTCCAAGCCCCAGCAGAGGAACTGCAACAGACCGTGTGAGGACGCCGAAAATAAGCTCCCGACGAAGCTCGGAAACGGCAGAAAAGCTGAATTGTGCGCCGAGCATCAGAAGCGCCAGAGGTGTGGCAAGGTCGGCAAGGTATTCAAGTGCCTTGAATATGGGTGTCATATCCGAAAGACGGAAGGCAACGCCGAATTTTTCTAATACAAGCCGAGCGCCGAGTACGCAAAGCCCGGCGGCGATGGCATCTATCAGAGGATTTTTGAAGATATCAAGCAGGATCTTTTTAACACTCGGCTTCTCACCGCCGTCACGGAAGATCGACAGACTGATGACAGCCAGAATATTGAAAAGCGGGATACCCACGGCACTCAAAAGTGCCGCACATGCAAGTCCCTCGGAACCAAAAAGCGATTGGGCAAGAGGCAGACCGATAAGCGCGTAATTTGAACGGAAAATAGACTGAAGCAGAGGTCCGCGGCGCTCACCTGATTTTGTTATAAGCATGACGAGCGGTATTCCCGCAAGGAAAATTGCCACCACGGCTGCCGCCGCGAAGATTATATATTTCACGTCGATGTTGGTGATGCTTTCTATTTTGTAGATATTCAGAAAGATAAGAACCGGCAGAAAGACGCAAAAAACCAGACGGTTTACCACCTTTGCCACAGAATCGTCGATCATATTCATGCGGCGAATGACGTAACCCACCGCAACCGTCAGAATTATGGGCAGTACGGCTGAAACCGAGAAAATGAGGGATTCCATTGTTACCTCCTTTGGGGGGATATGCAAAAATCCCGAACGCTTTTGCATTCGGGATTTTTGGAGCTACTAATCAGATTCGAACTGATGACCTCGTCATTACCAATGACGTGCGCTACCTGCTGCGCCATAGTAGCAGACATTCAACGCTCTGTATTTTACCACAAAAAGTGAGCTTTGTCAAGTCCTTTTTCAAAAAAACATTTATTCGGGCGAGCCTTTTGGCTCGCCCGATGTTTTTATCAATTTGCGGGAGCGTAGTTAAGATTTACGTTATCTTTGTTGTTGGTGGGGAAGATGGAAACGAAGGTCTTTCCGCGGTTGACCATCAGAGGATTTCCGTCTGCACCGTAGTATGTGATAGCGGAATCGGCTGTGGGCTTTTTCCATGTGATCGGCACGTACTTGCCGCCCGTGATGTAGTAGCCCGTGCCGGTTCCCTCGGTTGTAACGTCGAGACGTCCGTAAGTATCTCCGGGAATCCTTGCTGTGGGACAGAACACGATGAAAATGTTGTCAAAGCAGATCTGCTCGCCCGTGTTTCCGTCGATATGAGGCAGATGCTCTTTGTCCTCCCACTGGAAGCGGTAATATTTGCCGTCCTCCTCGTTGTAGTCAAATCTTGCCTGCTGATAGGTGGAGTAGGGGAGATAGATGCACTTTGATTCCTGTCCATCAAGCACCACCGTTTCACCGTACGGAGCAAAGGCGTAAGCGGTCTTTCCGCTGTACCCTTCCTTCAGCTCTGTGCGGTATTTCTTGAACGCGATACCGTCTCTGATCTTCTCACCCGTGGTCATGAGAGTGTGCTCAAGAGACATATGCTGAAGTCTTTCCTGGTCGCGGTAGAACATTCCGGGAAGGTACATATGAACGCCGTCAAAGTTGTCTATCTTGCGTTCTCTGATCTCGTTATAGGCGTAATCGCTGGCACCTGCATGAACGTAAAGTGCGTCGTGGTTCTGCGCCAAGTCTATGTAATAGTGGCGAGAGGAACGGATAGATCCAACAACGCCCAAGGACTCATAGTCGGCAAAAACGCCCATAAGTCTTGTAATTCCGCCCTCTGCCAGACACTCGTAAAGAATATCGCACTGCGAAACACTGTGCTGAGGAATAGCCTGTCTTATATTGTTGAGCATAACAGCCACGGGACGAGAGGTGGAAAAATCCTTGTCGCATTCAAGTCCCGTCAGAGGATTGATAAGGTCGGGAACGACCACAACGGGGATCTCCTCGGTGTCCGGAGCCTGCGTTTCGGTGGTTTCGGGTGTGGTGTCGGGCTGTGTTTCGTCGGGATTTTGCGCGGGGTTATTTTCGCACGCAAAAAGGCTGAGCGTCATAAGAACGGCAAGAGCAAGTGCGCTCACACGTCTTGTAAATGAGTTTTTCATATTTGTCTCCATTCTGTTCTTTGGGGCAAAAAGGCAAGCATTTATGCTCACCTTTTTGTTTTTATTTGTTTGCCATTTCAAGCCAGATAACTCCGATACCAAAGGCATCGTAGAGCCCGCTCTTTTCACCCTGCTTAATGATCTTTGAGGGGTTATTGGAATCAACGACCTGAATAAAGATCTTGTCCGGGATCTCGTTTTCTCCCTCTTTTTTGTAGGACATTATCTCAAGAATGAGAAAGCACTTATCGGTCTTGTCACCGTAGCAGATCGTATCGCCCTCGCGAACCAGCGGTTTGCCCTTGTATTCAAGGTATTTTCCGCTGACCTTCTTTAACTCTTCCATATATTTTCCTCCATTGGTATTACTATCTGTTTTATTATACATTACATTGCCTGCAAAGTCAATCGGATTTTGTAAACTTTATGAATTTATTCCTGATTTTCTTTGACGTAGGGGGACAGGGTCTTGAAAAATCCGCTTTGGCGCGGACGGGGAAGAGAGAGGGTAAAGTAAGCGTCGGCGCGGTCGGTCAGCTGGGCTTGACGGGAATCTGCAGAGGTGTCGGCGGGCTTTGTTATGATCGGAATGTCGGCGGTCTTGCGAATCTGAGCCAGGATCTCACGTCCCGCAGAGTTTAAGGCAAGGAGCTGTGTGTACTCGGGCATGGATTTCAGATCGGCTTCTTTTATGCCGAAAAGACAGTTGTAAACCGTGCGGCGCAGACGGGCGTCGGTGAATTTCTTTGTGGACAGTGCGGAGAAAAATTCCTCTGTGTCGGCACTTTGGTGCGCGAGGCTTGCGATTCTGTTGCCAAGTCCTCCCGACGTTCCTGCAGAGAGGGCGAATTTTTCGCCGTCGTCCATTCGCAGAGCGCAGAGCAGGGCGCGTCCGTCCTCGCATATGGGGAAAAGTCCGTCCTTTTCTGCCTGTCTGAGTATCTGTGCGGCGGAATCGGGCATGAATTTGGTGTAATCGTCACCCTGTGAAATTGCTTTTCTTACAGCTGTTGCCGAGGGGAATGTATTTTCTTTGAGAACCTCGCTGTGAAAATCGCCTTCGCGCTTTATAGCAACAGGCTTAATAGACGAATCAAGTCGAATGAGGGCCTTGACGTATTCTATGGCAAGAAGATTGTTTGGACTTTCAAGCTCGGGACAGGGGCCGTAAAGCTCGGAATAGATTTTTTGAACGGACAGAGCATATCCTTCGTCACAGGACAGGCTGTCAAGTGCCGACAGATATTTTTTGCTCAGCATATTTTGCGCGATCTCGGTCAGCTTTCCCGCGTCTCCGCATTCGCAGCCAAACCAAAGCTCGTCCACGCAGGAAAGTCGCTCAAGGACCGAAACAGCACCCGTTGCAAAATATTCCGCGCTTCCTGTGGCATAGGGAAAAGGTAGCTCGACTACCAGGTCGGCGCCCGACAGCACGGCACTTTTTGCCCGTGTGAATTTGTCGGCGATGGCAGGACCGCCTCTTTGTACAAAATTTCCGCTCATGATGCAGATCACGTTTCTTTCCTGCCTCATTTTTCTCAAAATATATTCATGTCCCGTGTGTAAAGGGTTGAATTCGCAGATCAGCGCCGCCGTCCTTGTTTTTTTCATTTGAAAATTTCCCCTTTTCTCTTGAAATTTGTTAAAAAATGATGTATAATACTTAACTGTAATATATTATACTACATTTTTGGAGGTTTTTCAATGTTAATTCTCGTAATCAACGCAGGAAGTAGTTCTCTCAAGTATCAGCTCTTTGATATGGAGAATGAATCGGTTCTGGCAAAGGGTAACTGCGAGCGTATCGGCATCGACGGTAAGATCTCTCACAAGCAGCTGATCAAGGGCGTTTCCTATGAGGCTGAGACCAAGATGGATAACCACGAGCAGGCAATGAAGGTCGTAATAGATGCTCTTATGAGCGACGAGCACGGTTGCATAAAGAGCATGGACGAGATCGGTGCTATCGGACACAGAGTTGTCCACGGCGGTTCTTATTTCTTCGAATCCGCGCTTGTTACCGACGAGGTTATCGAGAAGCTAAAGCTCTGCTATGACTTTGCTCCTCTTCACACACCCGCACACCTGATGGGTATCGCAGGTTGTACCGCGGCTATGCCTGACAAGCCTCAGGTTCTGGTATTTGATACAGCTTTCCATCAGACCATGCCCGCAAAGGCGTTTATGTACGGTCTGCCTTACGACATTTATGAAAAGTACGGTGTTCGCCGTTACGGTGCTCACGGTACGTCCCACCGCTTTGTTTCCGCTGAGGCTATCAAACTCCTTGACAAGCCCGCAGAGGATACAAAGATCGTAACCTGCCATCTTGGTAACGGTTCCTCCATTTCCGCAGTTAAGGGCGGAAAGTGCGTTGATACCTCCATGGGCTTCACACCTTTAGCAGGCGTTATCATGGGTACAAGAACAGGTGATATGGACCCTGCTGCCGTTACATACGTTATGAACAAGACAGGCATGACACCCGACGAGATGAGCGAGTTCATGAACAAGAATAGCGGATTCCTCGGAATCGGCGGATTTGCTGACTGCCGCGAGCTTTGCGCAAAGGCGGGCGAGGGTGACGAGAAGGCAACTTTGGCGCTTTCCATGCTCTCTTACCAGGTAAGAAAGTACATCGGTTCTTATGCGGCTGCTATGGGCGGTCTTGATGCTATCGTATTTACCGCAGGTATCGGCGAGAACACGGTAGGTCTCCGTCGTGCTATTATCGAAGGACTTGAGCCTTTCGGAATCAAGCTTGACGTCGAGCAGAACGAAAAGGGCTTCAGACAGAGCAATATCATGACGCTCTCTACTCCCGATTCTGCCGTTAAGGTATTCCTTATCCCCACAAACGAGGAGCTTGTTATCGCCCGCGACACTCGCGATATCGTTTCCAAGCTGTAATTGATGAAAACAAAAGGTCTCGGATCATTCCGAGACCTTTTTACTTGCGTTCTTTGAATTTCTGAAAAGAAGAAGCGAGTATCTGATAGTGTACATTACAAGCGACAAAAGCATGAATATAATGCAGATCAATATTGCCAAATGTGCCGCGGGGCCCTTTGGAGTAAAGATCAGAAGATAGGGAACTATCAGATAGAACATGATGGTTGCCAGCTTGCCGTACCAACGCGCACCGTCAACGAGATCTGTCTTTTTCATGACCAGAAGACCCATGGTTCCAACGAAAAATTCCTTGAAAAGCAAAAGTCCCGCCAGCCAGAAAAGCAGGGAATATTCAAATCCCAGGCAGACTACCACGGTGAACTGCGTAAGCTTGTCGGCCATGGGGTCGATTATTTTTCCGAAATCCGTTATCATGTTGAATTTTCGGGCAATAAAACCGTCTACGCAGTCAGTCAGACCCGAAAGCACGATCAGTACCGTGGAAAGAGTGCGATGATCCTTTGAGAAAAAGGTGGCAACGATCAGAGGTACCAGGGCAATTCTGATGTAGGATAAAATATTCGGAATTGAGAAATATTGCCCCTTGAATCTGTTCATTTTGTGATCTCCTTCTTGTTTTTATCTTACCTTCACATCAAAGCGGTTTGAGCATTTGGGGCACCTTACAGTGTGCTCACCCTTTTTTCGGGGAAGCCTCAGCACCGCCTTGCAGGAAGGGCATTTTTTATATATGTGGGTCTTTCTCTCTTTTATTTTTTGTCGGGATAGGGAGAAGAATCCCTTTATCTTGCTTTTGACAGCAAGATATTTCCTGTTTTCTTCACTTCTTTTGTAAATATTCCGTGAGAAGAATCGGTAGAAAACGAAGAAAATAAGTACAAGCTCCAAAATCGCCAGGATCAAGGAGCGCAGAAACGCGTTGGCGATGGCGACGACCAGATACGTGACCGTGAGAAAATTATACAGGTTGTCGGGGCCGTATCTGCCGTACATAAAGGCGGAGAGCTTTTGTCTGAGTCGGTAAAAGAAGTTCATTTTATTTCCTTTCAAGCGTGGGACTTTGAATATTGGGATTTTTACCCTTTGCACCCTTCTTTATTCATTCTACTCAGCGAAAATAAACTGTACCTCAAATATTTTACTTTTTTTCGATTTCGCGGGGCAAATATACCGAAACGCAGGTTCCTTTTCCTGCTTCGCTTTCCACGCTTATTCTTCCGCCCACTATCTCAACGATCCGCTTTACAAGAGGCAGACCGAGGCCGTTTCCGCTTGCCTTGTGCGATGGATCCTCCTGATAGAATTTTTCAAATATCCTGTCAAGAGATTCCTTTTTTATTCCGATTCCGGTGTCTTTTATTCTGACACAGATCTCACGGGCGCGGATAAACAGCAAAACGCCGATCTTTCCGCCGTCGGGGGTATATTTGAGGGCGTTTGAAAGAAGATTGATCCAGATCTGGGACATGATCTCCTCGTCCCCGATATAGTCGCAGTCGGCTAAGTCGATGTCAAGCTCTATGTTCTTTGCTTCGATCTCGTGCTCAAAGAGAAGCACGGATTTTCTAAGCTGTTCGTCAAGGGAAAACACCTCTTTTTTTGCGGTATACTGCTGATTTTCAAGCTTTGAGAGCAGGAGAATATTCTTTGACATATTGGAAAGCCTCTCACATTCCGAGACGATAATTCCTGCGTAAAGCTTCTTTTCCTCGTCGGAGATGTCGTCGTTTTCAAGCTGCTTCGCAAATCCGCGGATAGATACCAAAGGCGTCTTGAACTCGTGGGAAAAATCGTTGATGAAACCCGAGCGGAAAAGCTCGATACCTTCAAGCTCTGCCATCATGTTGTTGAAGTTTTCGGCAAGCTCGGAGATCTCCTCAAAGGCATATTGAGGACGTACCCGAACGGAGAAATCTCCGTCCGCCGCCTTTTTCGTGGCGGAGATGAGGTCGTCAACGGGCTTTACGAAAAGCCGTGTTACAAGGGCTGCGAAAAAACCGCCGATGATACTGCAGGCGCAGAGGAAAATCACCGTTCCCCAAAGACCTGCCGTAAAAAAGGTGGGCATTATTCCCAGCAGGACGAGCAGCATTGTGAGCATCGCCATGATAAAGGTGGAGCAAAGGACGGTGAAGATGACCAGCATAGTGGCCTTTCTTCGCATTCGCATTTCCTTTTCTACTTTGTTCCTGCTCATTTTTTGACCGCCTTATAGCCAAGTCCACGGACGGTTACGATCTCAAAATCGGGATTGTCTTTGAATTTGTCGCGGAGACGGTTGATGTGAACGTCCACTGTGTGAGGGTCTGTGTCGCTGTCCATGTCCCAGATCTCGTCCATGAGAGCCATGCGCGTAAAAACCTTTCCGGGATAAGAAAGGAATTTGTAGATGAGCAAAAATTCCTTTTGCGGCAATGAGATCTCGGGGGTGTCACCGGTTTTGACGGTCATTTTATCATAGTCGAGCACGCTTGAGCCGACGGTGATCTTATGGTCGTTTGCTATTTTTGCCCGACGGAGCAGTGCGGCAATTCGCAAAAGCATCTCCTCCTCGTCAACGGGCTTCACTATGTAATCGTCGGTGCCTGCGATAAATCCTTTTTTCTTGTCGAGGGAGGTCTCCTTTGCGGTGACCATGAGGATCGGGATATCACATCCTACGCTTCTCAGCTCTTTTGTGAATTCATAGCCGTCCATTCTCGGCATCATAACGTCAAGGAGAATGAGATCAACGTGGTTGTGATCCATGACTTCAAGTGCGTCGACGCCATCGACTGCACAAATGGGATTGTATCCTGCACGGCGCAAAACCGCCTCCATGAGATATCGGGTATTTTTGTCGTCCTCGACCACAAGAATATCAAACATCTTCTTCCTCCTTTACACTCCTTGATTTTTGAAAAATGTACTTGAACTTTTTTTGCGTTTGATGTATAATAACGAAGTTACTATATTTAGTATAATGAAAAAAGCAGTTTTTTTCAAGAACTTTATAAAGTTTTTAATATAAAATTTAAAAAAGGACCTTAAAATGAAGCTCAAAAAGTTTTTAAGCCTGTTCACGTTGCTTTTGGCAGCGCTTATCTGGGGCTTTGCGTTTGTGGCGCAAAGCGAAAGCGCAGATCGGCTTCCACCGTTTACCATAAGCTTTCTCCGTTCCCTTATTGCGGCGGCTTTTCTGTTTGTGATAATAATTATACGCGATCTCCTCTCAAAAAAGAGACTTGAGAAGGCAGAACGGAAAAAAGCCGCAAAGGCTCATATTATCGGCGGCGTTTGCTGCGGAATTGCGCTTTTTGTTGCGTCGAATCTTCAGCAGGCGGGTATCGGCCTTTATCCCCAGGATGCCGCGGCGGCATCGAGAGCGGGATTTATTACGGCACTTTACGTGGTGCTCGTTCCCGTGGCAGGGCTTTTGATTTTTCGTCGCCCTCCTCATTTTCTTGTCTGGCTTGGCGTTGCGGGAGCAGTGGCGGGAATGTACCTGCTGTTCTTCTCGGAGGGCATAGGATCCCTTTACATAGCTGACGTTGTGGTGCTTCTTTGCGCGGTGGTTTTTTGCGCACATATACTTGTGATTGACCATTTCGGTACGCTTGACGGTGTGAAGATGTCCTGTATTCAGTTCTTCTTTGTGGGCGTTGTTTCGCTTATTTGCGCGCTCATATTTGAGGATATCGACCTTGTGGCAATAAAGAATGCAATTCTTCCCATAACGTATCTTGGCATCATGTCAAGCGGCGTGGCGTATACCCTGCAGATAGTAGGGCAGAAGAACGTGGAGCCTGCGTTGGCGTCCATGATACTCAGCCTTGAAAGTGTTTTTGCGGCGATCGGCGGATTTTTGTTTCGCAACGAGCTGCTCAGCACCCCCGAGCTGCTTGGCTGCGGACTTGTGTTTTTGTCAATCGTCGTCGCTCAGTCGGCGGACTTTATAAAAAAGAAGTGAAATTTGGAGTTGATGATGGAATTTGTTGCAACCTGTCTTTTCGGTCTTGAAAAGCTTTTAGGAGAAGAAATTGACAAGCTGGGCTACAAGCGTCTGGATACCATGGACGGACGTGTTACCTTTGAGGGAGATTCGTCGGCTGTTGCCCGTGCCAACATCAATCTTCGCTGTGCGGAGAGGATATTCATCAAGGTGGGCAGCTTTGAGGCTCGAAGTTTCACCGACCTTTTTGACGGCACCAAAGCCCTTCCTTGGGAGGAATATATCGGCCGTCTTGACGCTTTTCCCGTGAAGGGACATTCGATAAAAAGCACCCTGTTCTCAATCCCCGATTGTCAGAGTATCGTCAAAAAGGCGATAGTCAACCGTTTGGGCGAGAAATATCATATTTCGTATTTTGACGAGACCGAAGTGAAATATCAGATAGAGTTTTTCATCTTCAAGGACGTAGCGACCCTCATGATCGACACCACGGGAACCGCGCTTCACAAAAGAGGCTACCGCCCTGCGGCAGGTGCGGCGCCCCTGCGCGAAACGCTCGGCGCGGCACTGGCTTATACTGCCCGTCCCCGTGAGGATATACTGTTCTGGGATCCCTTTTGCGGATCGGGGACGATCGCTATTGAGGCGACTATGATATTGGCGAACATCGCCCCGGGTGCGGGACGAGTTTTTGCCGCAGAAAAATTCCCCTGTGTTCCCTCCGCGCTTTGGAAGGACGCACGGATAGAAGCGGAGGACGGGGTCGTCAGAAATCCCAAATTTGAGGTGTACGCTTCGGACATCGACCGCGAGGTGCTCGAATACGCAAAGGCAAACGCGGATCGGGCCGGTGTTCTTTCAAACATGAAAATTTTTGAGCAGGATGCGAGAAAAATCGAGAAGCTCGACCGCCGCGGAACTATCGTTTGCAATCCGCCTTACGGTGAGCGAATGATGACCGAGCGGCAGGTGGAGAGCCTTTACCGCGAGATGGGGAAGACCTTTTCGGCGCTCAGCCCATGGCAGATCTACGTTCTCACCTCCTGCGAGAGCTTTGAGCGGTGCTACGGCAGACGTGCGGACAAAAAACGTAAGCTATACAACGGTATGATCCCATGTACTCTTTATCAATTTTTCAAACCCGTTGACAGAAAATAAAAAATGCGACCGAAAGGTCGCATTTTTTACGTTTGGGAATTTCTTTTCCGAAACTCTGTCGGAGTAACTCCGCAAAATTGACGGAAGATCCGTGAGAAATAGTATTGTTCGGAAAAGCCGGTTCTTTCGGAAATTTCGCTTATACGCAGATCTGAATTTGCAAGCAGGTCGCAGGCGGCGCCGATTCGTACTCGGTTAATGTAATCGGACGAGCCGGTATTAAGCTCGTTTTTGAACAAGCGTGCGATATACGAGCAGGAAAATCCAAATTCACGGGACAGAAGAGAGAGCGAAAGATCTTTTGAATAGTGGCTTTCGATGTACTGCAGTATCACTCCCAAATTTCGGCTGACGCCCGTTTGCTTATTTGCGTTCAGCAGAACCAAAAGCTCTCTCAGATAGCAATCAAGGAGCTGTTTTTCCGAGCTTGAAGACCACACGTTGAGAGCCATCACCCTGTCAGCCAACTCGCGTACTCGGTGATCATGTGACGTTTCACTTATTATGGGTACGGAGATTATAGGTGAAGCATCAAGGCTGTATGTGTAGGCGTATTCACCGAGCGGAAGCATGCTGTTGACTGTAATTTTAAGGCTGTTGTCCTTTATTGTATCAGCTTCCGGGGTCTTGAAATGGAAAAACAGATATTCAAGATCCTCTGCTTCTACAGGTACATAATTTACCCGCGCGGGGATGAGGAACGCACAGCCCCCACCGCCCGAATAAAGCTCCTGATCTATACGCAGAGTCAGTTTGCCTTTCAAAATGTAGATAAGCAGGTTTGTCCCCAGGGTTCTTCCCGTGTGCCAAGGATCGTTTTGCTTTATTTTGCCGTGCATTTCTGCCCGTATGGGGCCTCTCATGTCGATATACATAGGCGCCTCCCGTATATTTTTTATATTCTACCACAAAAATGCCGCAAGTTCAATATAGTACTAAAAAATATATTGCCGTCCATTGATTTTTCTTTGTGCGTTGGTATAATGAAATTGAACTTTAAAGCCTTTTGGCGGAAGGAGACTAAAATGATTGTTGATGTTCGTGAATACGGCGCCGTGGGAGACGGCAAAACGCTCAATACAAAAAAGATCCAGAAGGCGATCGACGATTGCATGGCTGCAGGCGGCGGAAAGGTCGTGATCGCGGGGGGAAAATACATGACGGGAACGGTCTGTCTCAAGCAGAACGTGGAGCTTCATTTAGAGGCGGACGGTATTCTTTTTGCGTCCCCCGATTGTGCAGACTTCCCTCAGGACAGAGCCGTTCGTCACGTGGAGACGAAAAAGCTGCCGCGATGGAGCAATTCCTGCCTCGTTTATGCAGAGGAATGTGAAAATATTGCGATCACGGGCAACGGTGTCCTTGATTGCAACGGAGACGCATTTACGGAGTTGGCAGACAATAACGCGGGTTGGCTCTATCGAAGAAAGGATTCACTGACACCCTCGCGCGTAGTTTTTGTCACGGGGTGCAAAAATGTAAAATTCGAAGATTTTACCATGATAAATCAGCCGGCAGGCTGGTCGATCTGGATCCACGATTGTGATTACGTGACGGCCGACAAGCTGAAGATCGAGGCAGACGTAAACTATCCCAACAACGACGGTATCCACATAAACAGCAGCCGCAACGTCACCGTTTCAAACTGCTGTATCCGTTGCGGCGACGACTGCATTATCGTTCGCGCAAACAACGTGTCCTTAAAGGAAAATAAGGTCTGCGAACGCATTACCGTCACAAACTGCAATCTTACCAGCTATTCCTCGGGTATCCGCATCGGCTGGATGAATGACGGTATCATACGAAACTGCACTTTTTCGAATATTGTCATGACCGACTGCTGGTGCGGCGTTGGCATAAAGCTTCCTTACATGAAATACGATCCCGAAAAATTCCAGACTGCGGATCAGGGCAGAGAGGCGACTTTGATCGAGAATCTGATATTCTCCAATATCGTCTGCGACAGGCACCATTCCGCGTCCGTGCGCTTTGAGCTGTCGTCAAACGAGGGGACCATGTGTCAGGCGATCCGCAACATATATTTTAACGGCTTCCATGCACGCGGACTTGCCTATCCCTATCTGCATGGCCGCGAGAGCTGTCACTTGCAGAATATCCGCTTTTCCGATTGCACCTTTGAGGTGACGGGGGAGCAGGAGACAGATCCCAATTTCCTCAGAAGAAAATGGGAGCTTAGCCAGGAGCATATGGTGAGCAAATTCGTGGACGGCCTTGCGTTTAACAATACGACTTTTACAACTAAATAAGAGAAGTCGGCGCGTTTTTTTGTAAAAAATGCGCCGACTTCTTCTTTTTTTGCCAAAACCCGTTGACAAGCGTGGGTGACCGTGATATAATCAAATGAAAATAAAGATAGAGGCGCACTTCACAAAGAGTACCGCACGAGAAAAAGCCCCAAGGCTGTGCGGGAAAGGGGTGGGTGCCGAAGTGGGAGGGGTGGAAAGCTCCTGCTGGCAAATCGGAAAATATCCGCTTTGCTGTCGCAGAAATGCGGAGGGCTATCAACGAAAATCATAGAATGATTTTGGGGAGATAGCTGTTTTTGGCTATCTTTTTTGCTTTAGATTTGCTTTAAAAACAGGAGACAACAAAAATGAAAAAAACAGTATTCACAGGCGCGGCTACCGCACTTATCACACCTCTTACAAAGGACGGTATCGACTACGAGCAGTTCGGCAGACTTATTGACTGGCAGATCGAGTCGGGTATTGATGCGCTGGTTTCGGTAGGAACCACGGGCGAAGGCTCTACGCTTACACACGAGGAGCACGTTGAGGCTATCAAGTTCAGCGTTGAGCGCACGGCGGGAAGAGTTCCCGTAATCGCGGGTACAGGCTCAAACGACACTGCGTACGCCATCGAGCTTACACAGGAGGCTTGTCGTGCAGGAGCTGACGCTATGCTCCTTGTAGCTCCGTATTATAATAAGGCTACACAGAAGGGTCTCATCGCTTCATTTGAAGCCGTTGCCGATGCTTCTTCCAAGCCTTGTATCCTTTATAACGTACCCGGAAGAACGGGATGCAATATTCTTCCCGCAACCGTGGCGGCTCTGGCAGATCACCCCAATATCGTGGCTATCAAGGAAGCCTGCGGAGATATTTCTCAGATCGCGGAGCTGGCGGCACTGGTTGGTGATAAGATCGACATTTATTCGGGCAACGACGATCAGATCGTGCCTATCATGGCGCTTGGCGGAAAGGGCGTAATCTCGGTTCTTTCAAACCTTATGCCCGCACAGACGAGTGCTATCTGCCATAAATTCCTGCAGGGTGACGTTGCAGGCTCCAGAGAGCTTCAGCTCAAGCTTCTGCCTCTGGTCAACGCACTTTTCTCCGAGGTAAACCCCATTCCCGTAAAGGCGGCAATGGCGGCAATGGGCTTTGGCGAGAACTACCTCCGTCTGCCCCTTACACCTATGGATGAGACCAAGGAAAAGGTGCTTCTCGATCTTATGCGCGAGCAGAATCTTATTAAGTAAAGGAATTCATAAAATGAAGATACTCGTAAACGGAATTTGCGGATTTATGGGCAGGGAAGTGGCGAAGCTCTGCGTGGCAGGCTACCGCGGTTCATCGTTGATTGGCGGTATTGACCCTGCGGGAATTGAGACCGAGGGTGCCACTGTGTATACCGACTTTGCGTCTGTTCCCGCCAACGCCGATATTGACTGTATAGTTGATTTTTCCGTGCATTTCTGCACCCCCGCGCTTCTTGATTTTGCCGTTGAGCGCGAACTGCCCGTAGTCCTTGCTACCACAGGGCATACACAGGACGAGTTGAATGCCATCAACGAAGCCTCGACTAAGATCCCCGTATTTTTCTCGGCAAATATGTCTCTTGGCGTTGCATTGCTTGTTGAGTTGGCGAAGAAAACCGCACTTTCCATGCCCGATGCGGACATTGAAATAGTTGAAACTCACCACAACCGCAAGCTTGACGCTCCAAGCGGAACGGCATTGATGATAGCCGAGGCTATCAGAACCGTGCGTACCGATGCGGAGCTTAAAAAGGGACGATCCGGTCAGGCAAAGCGAAAAGAAAACGAGATAGGTATTCACGCTGTCCGAATGGGCAATATCGTAGGAACCCACGAGGTGCTTGTGGGAACTCAGAATCAGACCATAACCCTCAAGCACGAGGCGCACAGCCGCGCTCTGTTTGCAGAGGGCGCAGTTGCCGCCGCAGCGTTTATCTGCGGCAAAAAAGCGGGACTTTATGACATGAACAGTCTCGTTGCAGGTCAGGAGAGCGAGGCTTTGGCACCTGCACTTTAATCCCGATTGAAAGAAGGAATTTTTAATGAAAATCGCCATATACGGATATGGAAATTTAGGACGCGGCGTTGAGCTGGCGGCCCGACAGAACAAGGATACGGAGCTGGTGGGAATCTTCACCCGCCGTTCTCCCGATACGGTAAAAACTCTCACGGGCGCTCCTGTTTTCAGTGCCGCCGAGCTTGAGAGCTTCAAGGAGAAGATCGACGTTCTTGTGATCTGTGGCGGAAGTGCCACGGATCTGCCCGAGCTGACTCCTGCTCTTGCGCGAAATTTCAACGTGGTCGACAGCTTTGACACCCACGCGGCAATTCCCGTTCATTTTGAAAAGGTTGACCTTGCCGCTGCCGAGACGAACCACACGGCGCTGATCGCCGGCGGCTGGGATCCGGGCTTGTTCTCTATTGCAAGACTTTACGCTTCAGCGGCACTGCCCGAGGGTGCTGACTATACTTTCTGGGGACGCGGCATCAGCCAGGGACACTCCGATGCTATCCGACGCATTGAGGGTGTTGCGGACGCCAGACAGTATACCGTTCCGATAGAACAGGCTATGGATGCTGTACGCCGCGGAGAGATGCCGCAGCTCACAACTCGCCAAAAGCACCTGCGCGAGTGCTACGTTGTAGCAAAGGAGGGAGCTGACAAGGCGAAGATAGAACAGGCGATCAAGACAATGCCCAACTATTTTGCCGACTATGACACGACCGTCACGTTTATCAGCCAAGAGGAGCTGAACGAAAAGCATGGCGGAATGCCTCACGGCGGCTCGGTGCTCCGTACAGGTAAGACAGGACTTGAGGGTGAGAACGGACATACGGTCGAATTCCGCTTGGCACTTGATTCCAATCCCGAATTTACGGGAAGCGTTCTTGTCGCTTGTGCTCGTGCGATCGACCGCATGGCAAAGAGAAGAAATTTCGGCTGCAAGACTGTCTTTGACATAGCTCCTGCCGATCTTTCGATCCTGACCCCCGAAGAGTTGCGTGCTCATATGCTTTGATTTAGGAGTTTTTATATTGTGGTTTTAACGGAAAACAAAAGAGAGATGATCTGCGAAAATCTGTCCAGATCGGAGACGGGCGAGCTTTGCTTTGCGGGACGCCCTCTGACCCCTCTGGCAGAAAAATACGGCACTCCCTGCTACTTTTATGATGAACAGAGAATAAGAGAACGCTGCCGCACGTATCTTAGTGCTGTCCGAGCGGCGTTTGGCGAGCGCGGACGCGTGCTCTATGCCTCAAAGGCGGCGTCCTTTAAGCGTCTTTACGAGATAATGCGCGAGGAGGGAATGGGTACCGACGTGGTGTCCTGCGGCGAGATCTATACGGCAAAGCGTGCGGGATTTCCCTTGGAAAAGGCTTATTTTCATTCAAACAACAAGACCGATGCCGATATCGAATATGCTATGGAAAACGGCGTTGGATATTTCGTGGTCGATAACGTAGAAGAACTTTATGCCATTGACCGATTGGCGCGAGAGCGTAAGATCGTTCAGCGTGTGCTTCTTCGCCTGACCCCCGGAATTGACCCTCACACATATGCGGCAGTCGCTACGGGTAAGGTCGATTCAAAGTTTGGCTCGGCCATCGAGACGGGACAGGCCGAGGATATTACAAAAATCGCGCTTTCTCTTGAAAATATTCAGCTTCGCGGCTTCCATTGCCACGTAGGCTCCCAGGTCTTTGATTCGGACGTTTATATCCGCGCTTCTCAGGTCATGCTTGACTTTGTGGCGCATATTTCAAAGACCTGCGGATATCTTGCAGAGGAGCTTGATATCGGCGGCGGTTACGGTGTCCGCTACACGGCGGATCAACCCGAAATTGATATTGCGGCGAATATCGCGCAGGTGGGAGAATTTATGCACTCCCATGCGAAAAAGCTTGGAATAACGCTTCCCGAGATCGCGTTTGAACCGGGCAGAAGCATTGTTGCCGACGCGGGTCTGACTGTGTATACTGTTGGTACTGTCAAGAACATTCCCGGTTACAAGCGTTACGTATCGGTTGATGGCGGTATGACCGACAACCCCCGTTATGCGCTTTACGGTTCACCCTATACTATTGTTCCCGTTGCGGGCGAAGTGCCCGACGGCTCGCCTCTTTGCACTGTTGCGGGCAGATGCTGTGAAAGCGGTGATCTGCTCCAGGAGAACGTGCCCCTGCCCGAGAGCATGGGACGCGGCGACCTGCTTGCGTGCCTTACGACAGGCGCGTACCATTATTCCATGGCATCAAATTACAACAGAGTGCCCAGACTTCCCGTGGTAATGCTGGACGGTGAGCGCGACTATCTTGCGGTTCGCCGCGAGACCCCCGAGGACGTGGCGGGATTGGACGTATAAAAGAGATGCGATTGGGGCTTTTTGAAAAAAGCCCCAAACCCCCAGCCCCCTTTGAAAAGGTGGCTGGACCCACCAAACTAATCTGACAAAAAACGGTGACTAAACATCACCGTTTTTTGTTAAACAAATTTTTGTAGGGGTCGACGTCCTCGGCGACCCGAGAACAAAGAAATCAAACAGATCTCACGGGGTGTTGTATATGAACGAATAAACCAAACACGGTAGGGGTCGGCGCCTCGACGACCCGACAACAAAAAAACAAAACTATTTTCTCAAACTTCACCTTTCTCATTTTCTTTTGCAAAGAAAATGAGATTTATAAAAAACGGCGTGTCTATAAAAAACGCTTGGTTTTCACCAAGCGTTTTTGTTATTTATTCCAAAGCTCTCTTTTGCCTGTTGAAACAGCCGCGGCGCCGCTTTCAAGTGCGGCGGAGACCTCGTCGGTGCTCTCGATAAGTCCGCCTGCAATAATAGGCGTTTGCGTGGTTGATTTCAGATTCGAAATGACCTTTGTGACCGTCCCCGGCATGATCTCGATCATGTGGGGTTTTGAGCTTTTCAGCGCGTCTGCGGTAGATTCGATAAATCGGGAATCCACGATGAAGAAACGCTGTACAGTGGTCAGCCCAAGCTCGCGTGCAATTTTTATCATAGAGCTTTTGGTGCTGATGATGCCGTCAATTCCGAGAAATCTCAGATATTTTATGCCGCTTTCGTCCCGTCCCAGACCTTTGGAAAGGTCAATGTGGATAAAAAGCTTTTTTTTCGCAGTATGCGCCGCTTTCAGTCTCGGCGCGACGGTCATTATGTCGGGGGCAAGGTCGAAGATCGTGTCGACATCCGATTCTATGGCCGCCAGAAAATCGCTTTCCGTCCGCGTGGCAGCAATGACATCACCGAAAGGGAATTTGTCTTCCGTTCTCATATCAGCCTCTGTTCTGAGTGGCGATAATGTCCGTTCCGCATACGTCGGATAGGATCACATCACCGATCTTTACGGGCAGGGAAGCCACAACCGAGTTTATTTTTTCCATGCACTCAAACATTTTTTCTTTTTCGATGGTTTCACGGGTCTTTACCGCTACCACGCCGCCATCCTCTGTTTTGACCGTGGAAGTTACGGTGCGTCGAGGACAAATGACCTCGTCTTCGGCATATTTTTCCCCGCGAGGGCAGATGTTTCCTTCGACCGACAGAACGTTCTTGCCCTCATACTTTACCGTCAGATTGCATCCGCGAGGGCAAACTATGCAGGTCAGCTCTCTTGTTTTTGTATTGTCTGCCATTTTTAATCCTCCAATCCGAACACAAGCTCGTTGGCACCGCGCAGCTTGTCTGCCGTCAGCTTCACGCACTCCATTTCACCGGGTGCAAGCTTTAGGTGCTTCTTTTGATATATGATCGTATCTCCGCTTCTCACAGTAACTTTTTTATCGCGGAAAACGTCGGAAACTCTGAAATAAACGCTTACGTCACCGTCAGAGGTGATTCTTTCGGGAACCGTGTAGCGGATCTTTCCGTCGGTTTTGATGGTAGTGTTTTTGGTGGGTACAAGCTCGCCGCGAATGTAAGCCGCCGCGCCGCGCCCTGCGATCTCTGCTTCCTCGGAAACGTAGTCGACCAGGTCGTGAACGTGAAGAACGTTTCCGCAGGAGAAGATACCTTCGATCTCGGTCTGTCGGTTCTGGTCAACCAACGCGCCTCCCGTGACACGGTCAAGAGTAACACCTGCGGACTTGGTCAGCTCGTTCTCGGGAATAAGACCCACCGAGAGGAGCAGGGTATCGCACGCGATAAATTCCTCGGTACCCTCAACGGGTCGGCGTCGCTCATCAACCTTTGCAATGGTTACACCCTCAAGGCGTTCTTTTCCGTGAATGTTCACCACCGTGTGGGACAGCTTCAAGGGAATGTCGAAATCATTGAGACACTGCTCGATATTTCTGGCAAGACCGCCCGAATAGGGCATCAGCTCGCAGACCGCGTGTACCTTTGCGCCCTCCAGTGTCATGCGTCGAGCCATGATAAGTCCGATGTCGCCCGAACCGAGGATGACCACGTTCTTGCCGGGCATAAACCCTTTCATGTTGACCAATTTTTGCGCCATTCCTGCGCTGTAAATGCCCGACGGGCGGTGTCCTGCTATGTTCAAAGCTCCCTTGGGTCTTTCGCGACAGCCCATGGCAAGGATGATCGCTTTTGCCTTGATCTGAAATATACCTTCTGAGCTGTTTGTTGCTGTTACGACTTTGTCCTCGGTAATATCAAGCACCATAGTGCTCAGCATTACGGGAATATTAAGCTCTCTTACTCTTTTTTCGTAGCGCCATGCGTATTCGGGACCCGTCAGTTCCTCTCCGAAGCGATGGAGACCGAAGCCGTTGTGTATGCACTGCTGCAATATTCCTCCCAAGGAATCGTCCCGTTCGATTATAAGAAGGTCGCGGATACCGTCCTCGTATGCCGCGATGGCCGCGCTCATGCCCGCAGGGCCGCCGCCGATAATTACAAGCTCTTTTGTCAGCATATCCGTTTCCCCCTTACTTTGTCTTTCCGATGACCATAGTGGAATTTCCGCCCGCTTTGGTCACCTTTTCAAACTCGATTCCGCGCTCTTTTGCAATAAGCTCCATGACGTAAGGGCCGCAGAAGCCGCCCTGACAGCGTCCCATTCCCGCACGGGTGCGGCGCTTGACACCGTCAATGTCCCGTGCCGGGGGATTTGAACGGATCGCGTCAAGGATCTCACCCTCGGAGATCGTTTCGCAACGGCAGATGATGCGTCCATATGCGGGATCACGTGCGATTATTTCGTTCTTCTCCTCAATGCTTGCTTCTCTGAAGCGGTGCTTCGGTTCGCGGATAGGGTTGAAAGTTTTCTTTGAGATAAGCTCAAGTCCTGCGTTTTCCAAAAGCTCGCGGACGTAAAGTGCAATAGCGGGCGCGGAGGAAAGTCCGGGGGACTCGATTCCCGCCGCGTTTACAAACCCTGCCTTTTCGTTGATAATAAAGTCGCCAGTGTTTCCGACGGCTCGAAGTCCGCAGAAGGAGGTGATCGTCTTGCCGTAAGCCACGCCCCCTTCAATATTCTCGCAGGCCTCACCCATCAGCTTTGCAAGTCCCTGCGCTGTGGTGGATTTGTCTTCCTTGTCCTCCATGTCAACAGACGTGGGACCCGTGAGCAGGTTCCCGTCAACGGTAGGCGTGACCAGAATACCCTTGCCCATTTTGCTTGGGGTGCGGAAAATGGTGTGGGATACCGTACTTCCACATTCGCGGTCAAGAAGCACGTATTCGCCTCGTCTGGGGTGAACCTCAAAGGAGTTATCTCCTGTCATTTTAGCGATCTTGTCCGAATATATTCCTGCGGCGTTGATGACGTAATCGGCCATAGCTCTCCGGCCGTCACCCGAGGAGAGGACAAAGCCCTTTTCGGTTCGTTCTATGGACGCGACCTCGAAATCAAGGATCAATTTGACACCGTTATCCATGGCGTTGCCTATTGATGCTATGCAAAGCTCGTAAGGGCAGACGATAGCGCCCGTGGGCGCATGGAGAGCGCATGTGGCATTATCCGAAATGTTTGGTTCAAGTGCTTTCAGCTCAGTTTTCTCGATCACTCGCAATCCTTCAACTCCGTTGGACTTTCCGCGGGCGCAAAGCCTTTCAAGCTCGGCTCTGTCCTCGTCGTTAAAGCCGATGACAAGCGACCCGTTTCTTACGTATTTTACGCCAAGCTCCGAGCAGACCTGCTCCATCATAAAAGATCCTGCCACATTCATTTTTGCCTTCATACTGCCTTCTTTTGCATCAAAGCCCGCATGAACGATGGCGGAATTTGCGCGCGTGGCACCCATTGCCACGTCCGATTCCTTTTCAAACACGGTGACTTCAAGCTCGTATCTCGACAGCTCTCTGGCTATCATCGCGCCGATAACACCGCTGCCTATTATTGCAACCTTTTTCATTTTATCCCTCATTTCACTTTTTTACAAACAAAAAAAGACGCCAAAACACAGAGCACCGCAAAAACGCTGCCATGTATTCCGATACGTCTCCAAATCTCTGTATCCTCGTTCATTATAAATCTTTTTCTTTTGTTTGTCAATAGCTTTTCCTAAAATCAAAAAATATGGCTTTTGAGTTTTCCTTGACTTTTTTTGTGGAATGATATATAATAAAGGCAATAGTAAAGGGGGATTAAAAATGCCCAAGACAAATCAAAGAAACATCAGAAGAGAGAATATAGAAGCTGTGTTTGGAGAGATCTCCTCACACGACGCTATCAGCCGAAGCGAGATAGCCAAACGAACCGGTCTGAGTCTTATGACCGTGGGCAAGGTGGCGGATATTCTGACCGAATGCGGCGCAGCTGTTCAGGCAAAGCCCGCTACGGGCAGGTCGGGCCGCCGGGCGGGATTTCTTTCCATATCGGAAAGCATAATAAGCCTTGTGTGCGATATATCCTCGGATCCCATGACGGCGTACATCGTTGATCTCAAAGGCGAGTCGTCCGCACGGACGGTGTATGACTATAATTACCGCAGATCACCCCATGACAATCTGACCGAATTTTTTTCTCGGGTGTCGCTTCTGCTTTTGGAAAATCTTCGGGATAAAACTCTTATCGGATCTGCTGTGATCTACTCGGGCGAATACAACAGGGTCAGCGGAGAGCTGCTTTTGCCGTTCACTCGTCTCGGACTGACAGCAGACCCCGTTGCTTGTATGAAAAACACCATGGGTATTACCCCGGATATCATAGAGAATGCGGTCAGCTGTGCCGTGCGAAGCCGTCGCGTGGCGGCATACGACGGGCTTTACCTTGCTTTTGACGTGGGATTCAAGGTCACCGGCTGTATCGTGTACAACGGCGAGATTATTTCAAGCGAAGGAAATCTTGACTTTTCATCGGTAAAGGTGGGCGAGGATCCTTTGGACGAGGCATTGAGACACGCAAAGGACGAGGCGTCACTTGCCCGCGTGCTGTGCTGTGCTTTGGGGGATTTTTGTCGGATACTGAAGCCTGCCGGGGTTTACGTGTGGTCGAAATTTATTCCCGTTGGAGACCTGTTTCAGCAGGCTCTTTGCCGTGAGTTCAGGTGCGACGTAAGGGCGTCGGTAGACGGTGCTATGGCAAGGGTTGGCGGCGGTGCCGATGATATTTTTAAAAAATGGATCGAAAAGAATATTTTCGGAAATGATGTTTCCGATAATTTCAATTTATGATACGGACGCTCTCCGATTATAATAACGGTAGATAATACTGTTTTGCGGAGAGTAGAGAAGATGAAGAAGACCAAAATTATTGTAGCCTGCTTTCTGGCGGTTTTGACCGTTGTGGGAGCAGGCTACGCTTATTCTTTGAAGTTAAGTGAATCAAAATTGCACAACTCCGAGAAAGCCTATCGCACTCTCACAGGAGAGGATGCGGCCGACGCAATGGATTCTCTTATCGTGCTCTTTGACGCGGGGCAGAGATGGGGATTTTCAAGTAGAGAGCTTGGACAGATCATTTCGGTCTCATCGCGTGCCGCCTCGGCTGTCAGTTATCTTGGACACGGTCAAATGCGTTATAGCGGACTTTATTCCCTTTTCGGAGCCTGCGAAAAGGCAGCATTTGAATGTCTGGCGGGACAGGGAGACGTTGGGATATTGAGTGAGCTTGCTGTTTTTGTCCGAAGAATAAAAGAGATGAAGGTGGATTTTTCGAGTGATAGATCGAGTGAGCCTTTGGCGGAGCTTTTTGCAAGCCCCGAGTTTGAAACGCTTATGCTTCGAATGGGAGTATCGGATTTTGCCGCCGATTCGGATTTTCATTCGATGATCGGTCAGGAAACAAGCAAGCGAGAGGCGAAAAAGACGGCGGAAAAATATTTGGGCAGGAACTATGCTTTAAAGGTCAGTGAGTCGTCGTTGGCATACACAGTCTACGCATCAAACATTTCGGCAACAGTGTCAAAGCACGGAGGATATCTTATGCAGCTTATGTTTGATCTGCCCCAGCAGGAGATTACCATAACAGAAGATGAGGCACTGAAGAAAATGGAGAAATTTCTATCCGACGTTCTTCCCGAATATGACCTACTTTCCTGTCAAGGTATAACGTTTGATGGACTGTATCGCGGAGATTTTTGCCCTGTGCGAAATGGGATTTTATGTCTTGATGAGGAAATTTCGGTTGGCGTTTCAGCCTCAAGCGGAAGGATATGTCTTTTTGATGCAGGCGAATATTACCGAAGCCGAGGCGGCGAGGTGAGGCTTCCGAAAGATTTTTTAACTGCACAGGCTGTCAGTGAAATGTGGGAGGGTGAATCGGTCGTGCCCTGTAAGGTTCGAATCGGATACGGCGTTGAGACGTTGTGCTTTCGGGTTGGGGATTTTTTTGCGGACGGTGTTACAGGACGGCGTCTTGACAATATCAAAAACAAATAAAAAAGCGGTTTGCCCGGGCAAACCGCTTTTTTTATTAAATATTGGAATCATCAAATTTTTCGTAAATACTGCTGCTCTTTGCGCCGCTGTAATAATACTGCTTATAGTAGTTGTAGTGGTTTTTGTAATTTACATCTACCTTGTTCAGAATCGCGCCGATAATACGGCAACCCCGGATTCTTTCCAACTTGCCCATTGCCTCTCTTGCCGCTCTGTGTGTCAGGTTTCCGGAGGCAGTTACCAGAATAACACCGTCGCTTTCGGCTGAAATGACAGTTGCATCAACTACCGAGCCTACGGGAGGGGTATCAATGATAACGTAATCGTAAACCTCTCTGAGTTCTGCAATGAGACGGCGGAACTTTGCGGAGTCAAGAAGCTCAACGGGGTTGGGGGGGAATGGACCTGAGCAGATGACGTCAAGGCAGGGATACTGTGTGGGATAAATTACATCCTCTATTGAAATTGAGCTCGACAGATAGTGGGAAAGACCTTTTATACTGCCCGAGGAAACGATCTTGTCGGCAAAATTTGATTTTCTCATGTCCCCATCGATGTAAAGAACTTTCTTTTCAACCTGAGAAATACTCTTTGCAAGTTCAAGGGATATAGTGCTCTTACCCTCGTTTGGATCCGAGCTGGTGATGGTTACTACCTTGATATCTTCACCTGCAAAGAAAAGGTTGGTTCTCAAAGTCTTGAATGCTTCGTTTATGTCGTAATAAGAGGGAACCTTGGAGATAATCTTGATCACGTTATTCATTTGTTACCTCCTCACTGGTTGTTGTCGCTGTCTCAGACGGTGTTTCTTCCGTTTCGGCTTTTTCAGCGGGAGACTCTGCTGACTTTTTCTTATCCTTTTTATTCTTTATCTTTTTTTCCTTGGTCTTTTTTTCTGCGGACTTGTCCTCACTTGCCTGAGCAGCCTCTGTTTTTTTATTCTTTTCCTTCTTTTTCTTGCTCTTTTTGGGACGGCTTTCTTCCTCTGCCGCTTTTATCTTCTTTGCAAAGCCGGGAACCGTCTTTATATCGGGGATAGATCCCAAAACGGTTATTCCCAGATATTTTTCGATGTCATCCACCGTTGTCAGCTTGTTGTCGAAGAAGGATACAAGACCGATGATACAGCTCACAAGCACAATGCCTGCCGCCGCACCGAGAATTATATTTTTTGACATGCTGGGTGAAGAAGGAGATGTTGAAACCGAGCCGAGCTGCTCAATGGCAACGTCTTCCACGCCCAGGATCTCTTTTGCTCTGATTCTGGAAACGTATGCAATGGCATCTGCCAATTTCTTTGCTCTTACGGGATCGGGATCGCTTACGGTTATATCAACGAAACGTGTGGTATTGTTGTCAAGAGAGACCTTGCCGCGCAGGGACTTATAGTTGGCACCGTCTTCTCCGATACTGTCAAGAGCCTGTCTGTAGACCTCATCACTTCTTACGATGACCTGGAAGTCTTCTTTGAGCGTAGTCGCACTTTGCAGGTCGCTGGTGGACGATTGCGTGGTCTGGCGGTTCTGAATATAAACTCTTGCCGTGGAGCTGTATGTGGGGGTTACCATTTCGCTTGTGTAATAGTACGCACCGAGGGCGGCAATAAGACCTACCAAGATCACCAGCCACAGCTTTGAGAGAATACTGCGGAATATCTTGAATATATCGATCTCGATCGTTTGCGTGTTTTCGGTGCCTGAATATTTTTCTGATTTCACGATGTTTCTCCTGTCTTTTTTATAATGTTCAGAAGGGCAGTTTGGGTAATTTTTTATTTGCCAGAATAAGGCGCGGATTGATCTTCATAAGAGTATCCGCATATTTCTTCCCGAAGTTTTGACACAAATACTCATAGCAATTTTGCATATCGGGGGATCTGTTTTCCGTATTGTGGCAGTCTGAGGCGATAATGTCAACAAGACCGTCGCGCAAAAGAGGCTTACATTTGTTTGCCCCGAACAAATTCCGTTCAGCTACGTGTCGGCTGTTCACCTGGATCACTGCGCCCATTTTTTTGAGGTTTTTTATTATATCCCTGTTGGGGTATATTGCCTTGTAGCGTTCTACGTGCGCCAAGATCGGCACGTATCCTGCCATTGTGATGAATTTTATGCCGTTCTTGATATTGAAGAGATCGGCAGAGGGCAAAAACTCAACAAGAACGTATCTGCTACCGTTTATTGGCAGGTAGCTTCCTTTTTGAAGCTTTTCGGGAATGTCGCAGCTATAAAAAAGCTCGCTTCCAAGATAAAACCGCATGGTGGGAAAATCTTCTCTGAGCCTGAGCACTGCTTGGGCAAATGTCGCCTTGAGATATTCGGCGTCAAGGTCTTGACCAAACACTCCCGAGTGGGGGGTAAAGCAGATCACATCTGTTCCTGTGTCCCGTGCCAGTCTTGCCATGCGAGTCATTTCCTCCGCTGTCTGCGGCCCGTCGTCCACTTTTGCAAGCATATGACAGTGAATGTCCGCAAAGCCCAGCGAATCTATACTTACAGGCTGTTTGTTCAATAGATATCAGTGTCCTCTCAAAAGTTTATATATTCTGAGTCGGAGAAAGGATAGGCTCATCAAACTGAAACTTTTATACCTCTCCGCAGTATATTTCATTTTATTATAACATAGTTGTTGCTATATTTCAAGGCTTTACATGAAAAAAACAAAATATTTTTAGTTTTCGACCTATATTGACAAAAATGTTATTTTGTGTTAATATTAGTATGAGTATCTCTGCAAATGCTCAAATATAAGTAATGATTTGCCGTAAGGCGGTCTTAAATAAAAATACGGAGGAGTTAAAAATGAGAACTTTTTCAAAAAAGGCGTTATCTGTTTTTCTCAGCCTTGTGTTCGTTGTGGGATGCATAATTCCCGTGGCGGCGGCAGGAAAGAAATTCGCTGACGTTAAGGAAAGCCAGTGGTTCTACAGTTATATAGACTACATGGCTGAAAAGAATGTTATTAAAGGTCACGACACCGGACTTTTTGCGCCTAACGATAAGGTGAAGCGCAACGAATTTATCACAATGATAAATAATCTTTTCGGACTTACGGAAAAGGCGGACGTTTCCTTTACGGACGTTGACAAGGGAAGCTGGTATGAGCCTTATTATCAGGCGGCATACAAGCAGGGGTACCTTCAGCGCGCCTTTGGAGACATCGTTTTCCAGACCCCCAAAAAAGAGCTGACCCGTGAAGAGGCAGTTGCACTCCTCATGGCATATCTTGATCCCGATATTGACGTTTCGGGACAAACGCTTGATTTTTCCGACGCGGCAGAAATCACTCCTATGTACAGAAATTTCATTGCTCAGTCGGTATATCAGGGCATAGTTATAGGCTATGATGACGGAACCTTCAAGCCCAAGGCTACTCTTTCCCGTGCAGAGGCTGCTACTATCCTTTGCAAGGCTGCGGGAACTATCGTTACAAGCGGAACGGTTACGTCTCCCGAGACAGCGGTGAGCGGAAATGCCGTTATCAATGATGACGGAACTACTCTTGGCTTTAACGTTGACGGTGATCTTATTATCACGGAAGAGGTCAATGGAAACGTTACAGTTAGAAATTCCATTGTAAACGGAACAGTGTATATCCGCGCCAAGAAGGACGCGAAGATCATTTTTGATGGCTGTAAGTTGGCCGACGTTGTGATCGAGGGCGATGCTTCGATCCTGCTGTCTTCCGGCACTATTGTTGACAATCTGAAGCTTGAGGGCAGCAGCTACGTTATTATGGAGGGTGCGGCTATTACCAACTTTACGGTTGGCGCTACCGCAAAGAACTGCATAGTCCTTGCCAACAGCGGAGCAAACTCGGTTAAGAACTATGCCATCTATGCATCCGGCTTCAACAGTGCCGTGCTTCACACGGGAACTATCGTGTTCGGCGAGGGTATCAAGGCTACTATCGCAAACAACGTATACGGTGCGGCAGGCTTTAAGGCTGATTCTCTCCGTACAAGCTGGGAGGGTGGTCAGGAATATATAAGATACACCGCTGAAAATGACGGTTTCGTGGATTATTTCTATTCCAAGACTCAGATCGTGTCTTCTGTCTTTGCCGACAGATTTAAGGATGCGGGAGCAAGCGTTAAATCCACCAGAGCCGTATCGGTTGGTTCTACTATATATGAGCCTACTATCCAGACGGCTATTGACTACAGATATATCGTTATCGGCTTCCGTGCAAAAGACGGCAAGTACGTAGATTTCAAGTGCATCGATCGTGTTGTCGAGCTTTACGGTATCAACGGTGACGTAAAGGCTGCACATTCGGGAAGCGGTAAATTCACTGTTTCCTTTACGGTTGGTATCAACGACAACGCTCATAAGGGCTGGAAAGCTTACTATACCTTTACCGACAAAAAGGATTTCGGTGTGACCGATATCGGACAGCTTGTTCAGTACAGCGAAATTTCAAGCGGCAAGGTCTTCAGTGAGGCAGATGCCAACGGCAAGAAGTATATTGCGGTATTCATTGTTGAAAACGGCATAACTCATGCTCCCAAGGTGGCAGAGGTTCCCGTTTCTTATAACGGCTTTATTGCTGTTCCCACTATCATAATCAACGGCGGCAGCAAGAAGGACGTTCTTTCTTACTCCCTGGCCGGATATACGTATACCGAGGTCAAGTATTTCTATGCCGACGAGGTCAAGGACAGCTACGTTCAGAATGAGCAGAGATTTGACGCCGAGTACCGTGCGATGGCAGATAAGTACAAGGGCACCCTGAGACTCTACGGCAAGGGTACCGCAGAGCTTAAGGCGGCAAACTCCATCGACGGCAGAAAGTACGTAATCATCTGTGTTGCAGGAAACAAGCCCTTCTATATTACAAGAATGTACGCCGGCACAGGATTTGCAAACGATATAGCTCCCCAGGCGTTCAAGATCGGAAACGAGCGTGCTCTTTCCTTTACACCCTCTATCGCTTGCACACTCAAGTATGCTTACGTTGATTCGGACAAGGCTCTTACCACAAAGCAGTTTAATGACATTTATGCCAATGCTAAGGTGAACGGAAGTGTTACCGGATGCGAAAAGGACGGCGCGAGATTCGTGAAGCTCAGCACGAAAACGGGTTACCAGGATTATGCTTACGTTGCGGTCATGCTTACTGATGCGGACGGAGTTGACTACCAGCCTATCTGCATAAAGTTTACGGATCCCGGAACGGGCGTTAAGTCTGCTGCTTTCTCTGCAGACCTTATCGCAAAATCTCTCAAATTTACTGCAACTCATGATTTTGACGGCGTAACAAGTAACTACTACTACGAGGCATTCTACATCAATTCCGGAAATATAAACATGACGGCAATCATTGACAGTATGAAATCCCGTACAGACAACGTTCAGGCAAATACGCTGTTTGAAACGGCTATGGCTATGAGCGAAGGATTTGAAATTGATTCCGACGGCAAGTTCAGCCGCACCGTTCTTCCGGGGGATGCTGAAAAGCAGATCGCTTTGAGACTTGTTATCACAGGAACGACAACTTATACTCTCAAGCCTTTTGTTATAAATATTTCCAAGTATGACTACGGCTTCAACAAGAACACTGTCAAGTTCGCGGAAAAGGACGGAAGAGAAACCATCTCTCTCGACCTGGAGCAGGCGGGTACTATCAAGTGCTATTACACAGACAGCAAGCCTGTTGATGCGGCATCTTTTGAAAAGGGATATTCTGCCGCTATCTATTCCTACAAAGCGACAGTTGATGCAGCAGGAAGCGTAAAGATGGGCGATGGCTTCATTTATGAGCTTTCCAAGTACAAGTACGTTGCGTTCATGTTTGAGGACAAGGACGGAAAGCGTACACCCCAGATCATTGAAAGACCTGCCGAGCACATTACCAGCGTTATCAGTGTAAGAGTAAATCCTCTTGATTACGGCGCGTTTGATATTTACTATAAGCTGATGGACGTTTATACAGACGCTAACGTTACTCCTCTGTGCTGCTATATGGCTAAAAAGGATAAGCAGGACAATGTAAATCTGTCCAGCTTTACAAACTTCAAGGCTGTAATTGAGACCACGACCAAAGGCGAATATCTCATCCACTTTGACGTCAATAGTGCAAAGGATGCGAACTTTGTTTATATTGTAATCGGTGTAAAGATCGGAAATGATACATACAAGTTCTTCCCCTATGAGGTTGACGTAAAAGAGCTTATAAAGCAGGCTTAAATAATCATGGCCACCGCGAAAGCGGTGGCCGTTTTTTGAAAAGAAATCCCGATAGTGTACCTTTTTGCGGCAGGTACTCTATCGGGATAATTTTATTGGGGCTTATACAGCTTTGCAAGTCCGCCTTCGCTTGTTTCGCGGTATATGTGGGACAGGTCAAGTCCCGTCTGGTACATGGTTTCGACCACTAGGTCAAAGGAAATCTTTCGGCTGCCCGAAAGAAAGTTTGCTAAGCTGAGTGCGTTGATAGCACGCATTGCTGCCACCGCGTTTCGCTCAATGCAGGGGATCTGTACAAGGCCGCAAACCGGGTCGCAGGTAAGCCCCAGATGGTGCTCCAGAGAAATTTCCGCTGCGTATTCTATCTGGTCTATTCCCATGCCGAAAAGCTCGGCTAAAGCTGCCGCCGCCATAGAGCAGGCGGTGCCTACCTCTGCCTGACAGCCGCATTCCGCGCCGCTGATAGAGGCGTTCGTTGCCACGATCTGTCCCACAAGTCCCGCAACGGCCAAAGCGCGGCAGATGTCCTGGTCTGTAAAGCCGTTCTTCTCCTCCATATATTTGAGGACCGCAGGAAGAACTCCGCAGGAGCCGCAGGTGGGCGCTGTGACGATCCTGCCGCAGTCGGCGTTCTGCTCGCTGACCGCAAATGCGTAAGCGCAGACCAGTCGGTTTTCCCTTGTCTGTGGACTTTCGTCGATATGGCGCTGATTGAAAAGGTGCTGTGCTTTTCTGCTGACCTCAAGTCCTCCGGGAAGCGTTCCCGTGTGAATAAGACCCTCGCGAATCGCGTTTTCCATAGTTTCCCAGACACGGTGCAAAAAGGGAATAAAGCTCGCGTCCTCGTGCTCGAAAACGTAGTCCGAAAGGCGAATATTGCGGGATTTGCATATGTTCGCGATCTCGGTGAAGCTCTGCTCGGGATAAATGTCCTGGTCCGGTGCGCTTTCTTCTCCGGGTATTCTTATTTCACCGCCGCCGATGCTGAGAAAAGTTGCCTCCGCTGTCTTTTTGCCGCCCGAAAAACCTTCGAAACGGAGGGTATTGGGGTGTTCAAGCGGAATATTGTCGTCTGTATCAAACAGAACACGGCAGGGAAGCGGCGAGAGCGCGTCGATGACGGCGCGGTCGGTTCCGTGCCCCTTTCCCGTCTTTGCAAGGGAGCCGTACAAGGTCACGTTTACTGAATTCAATCCCGGATTCAGCTCAATGAATCTCTGCGCCGCAAAGGCAGGTCCCATTGTGTGGGAGCTTGAGGGGCCTGTGCCGATCTTGTATATGTTTCTGACTGATTTCATTGCCATAGTGTAGATTCCCCCTATTTTCGGAGTTGCTGTATTGAGTATACCACAAAACAATCAATATTTCAACCGTTGAACGGAGTTTTTGAACAAAAATCGAGAATCGTACCACAAAAAAATCTCGGCTGAGCCGAGAATATACATATAAAATTGAAATGACCCTTGATCGCTCGGTTTCCTTTGCAATCAAGGGTCATTTCTGTTCACTCTTAGTATCTAACATCTTTTGTAATCCTCTCTTTCTATTGAATCCGCTGAGTTCGTCCCCTGCATGATATCCGTCAACCCTTCATTTTGTTAAACCTTTTGTCTCAAATCTTTTTGATTCCTCTTTGTTTGCTGACGCCTTCCTACCACCGGGGTTTTTCCTCCTTTGCACTTATAGTATAGCATATGTTTTTCAAGATTTCAATAGGCAAACTGTAAAAACTTAACAAAAAAATTTTGTTTATTAAGTAGAATTTGTGCAAAAATTATACATTTGTATTGACAAAAGGGAAAGAATGTGATAAACTAATTTTGTTGGGCGTTCCATACGGGAAGGCTCAAGATGGTGTCATACGAAATAAATAAAGCAGGGCGAAAGCCCTGCTTTATTTATTTGTCTATAGGCTACAAAAAAGATATTTTCGCCGTATTTGCGTACAACTTTGAACTCTCACATAAAATGATATATCGCTGACGCGATATGATATACGGCGTTTGCCGTATGATATACTTGCTACGCAAGTATGATATAATATCCGTTCCTTCATATGCCGCAGGCATATATCATCGCACGAAGTACGATATCATATCGAAGATATATCACCCGTTCCGCAAGGAACGGATATCATTGA
>JAFQKA010000037.1 GCA_017397175.1 Clostridia bacterium
CGTTGCCTGCGAGACCTGCTGCACAACGGGTCTGGTCATGGTAATGGGTGAGATCACCACCAACGCAAAGGTCGATATCCAGGAGATTGTTCGTGACACGGTCCGCGAGATCGGATACGACAGAGCAAAGTATGGCTTTGACAGCGACAGCTGTGCCGTAATCAGCTCTATCCATCAGCAGTCCCCCGACATCGCCATGGGCGTTGACCGCTCCCTCGAGGCGAAAAACGGCGAGATCACCGACGAGTTTGACACCGGCGCGGGCGACCAGGGACTTATGTTCGGATACGCCTGCGACGAGACCCCCGAGCTTATGCCCTTGCCCATCTCACTTGCTCACAAGCTGGCAAAGAAGCTTACCGACGTGAGAAAGGACAAGACCCTGCCTTATCTCCGTCCCGACGGAAAAACGCAGGTCACTATCGAATACGTTGACGGCGTGCCCACAAGAGTTGACACTATCGTGGTTTCCTCTCAGCACAGCGATGCCGTGACCTTGGAGGAGATCAGAACCGATATCATTCAGTACGTCATCAACCCCGTTGTTCCCGCGTCTCTTATGGACGAGAACACCAAGATCCTGGTGAACCCCACAGGCAGATTCGTTGTGGGCGGTCCTATGGGCGACAGCGGTCTAACGGGCAGAAAGATCATCGTTGATACCTACGGCGGATATTCACGTCACGGCGGCGGTGCCTTTTCGGGCAAGGACCCCACAAAGGTCGACCGTTCCGCATCCTATGCCGCAAGATATATTGCGAAGAACGTGGTTGCCGCAGGGCTGGCTAAGAAATGCGAGGTTCAGATCGCATACGCTATCGGCGTTGCAAAGCCCGTTTCGGTCATGATCGACACATTCGGCACTGCAACTGTTGACGAGGAGAAGATCTCGGAGGCGGTATCCGAGCTGGTCGATCTTCGTCCCGCCGCTATCATCAAGCGTCTTGACCTTCGCCGTCCCATTTATCGTGAAACGGCGGCTTACGGTCACATGGGCCGTGAGGATCTGGGCGTTCTCTGGGAGAAGACGGATATCGCGGACAAGCTTCGCACGATGCTTCTGTAAAAAACAACAGGGGATAGGATTGTCCTATCCCCTTTAGTCCCCCGAAAATCAAAGGAAGGAGGTTTCCCGAATGAGCGAATTTGAAGAACAGGGATTTATGACCGAGGACGGTCTTGTTTGCCTTGAGGGCACCGTGGAGCGCGTTATCTACTATAACGAAGAAAACGCATACGGCATCTGCGAGTTTGCCATGGCAAAAGAGATGACCACCATTGTGGGAACACTTCCTTATGTGGGTGAGGGGGAACACCTTTCGGTTTTTGGACGATGGGTGCATAACCCCAAGTACGGAAGGCAGTTTCGGGTCGAGCGCTTTGAAAAGCAACTGCCTGCCGACGTGGATTCGATCCTGCGATATCTTGCATCTGGCGCGGTGAAGGGAATAGGTGTCAAGCGCGCCGCGAAGATCGTGGACGAGTTTGGCGAGGACACCTTTGACGTTATTGAAAACCACCCCGAGTGGCTTGCACAGATCCCCGGAATTTCACGCAAAAAAGCCGAGGAGATCTCTGAGAATTTTAAGGCCGAGAGCGGGATGCGCTCGACTATGCTTTTCTTCCGCGAATACTTTGGATCCGCGCTTTCGGTAAAGATTTACAAGACCTTCGGCCCCGATTCCGTAGCTATGACAAAGGAGAATCCCTACATTCTCTGCGACCATGTGGACGGAATTGATTTTGCTAAGGCGGACAACATCGCGTCGAAATATAATATCAGCCGCGACAGCGAAAACCGCGTTATGAGCGGTATTCTCTACGTACTGAATAAAAACTCTCACGGCAACGGTCACGTTTGCCTTCCCGTGGACGAGCTGACCCAAGCATCCGCTCAACTCCTCGGGGTGGAAAATGACGCTATTGTCAATGCTTACAAGAAATTGATCATTCGCGAAAAGCTCCGCATCATGAAATCTGACGGGCGGACCTATGCTTTCACAAAGGAAGCCTATGATGCCGAGCAGTACATTGCAAAGAAGCTGGACAGTCTTGACAGACTGTGCTTTCGGATAGATTATTCGGATATTGAGCGCTTTATTTTGCGCGAAGAATCGAAATTTTCCATCACCTATGCACCCCTCCAGAGAAAGGCTATTTCAATGGCTTTGGAGAACGGCGTCATGGTGCTGACGGGAGGTCCGGGAACGGGTAAGACAACCGTAGTCCGCGCTCTGCTCAACATATTTGAAAGTATGGATATGAGAGTCGCGCTGGCGGCACCCACGGGACGCGCCGCAAAGCGTCTTTCCGAATCTACTTCTAAAGAAGCCAAGACCATTCACCGCTTGCTTGAGATGGAATACGGCGAAGGAGACCGTGCGGTTTTTATGCGTGATGAGCACAATTTGCTTGACGAGAACGTCATCATCGTTGACGAGGCATCAATGATCGACAACGCGCTCATGTGCGCGCTCTTAAAAGCCGTAAAGCCGGGTGCGAGAATGGTAATAATCGGAGACTCGGATCAGCTTCCCTCCGTTGGCGCCGGCAACGTCCTCCGTGACATTATCGCATCACAGCGATTTGCCACCGTGACCTTGAACACGATTTTCCGACAGGCACAGGAAAGTCTGATAGTCACCAATTCCCATGCCATAAACGAGGGCAGAATGCCCGATCTGACGTCGAAAAACAAGGACTTTTTCTTTCTGCACCGTTCAAGTGACGCGGAGATCGCTCATACTATCGCCGACCTTTACAAAAACCGCCTTCCCGCCTCCTACGGCGCGGAGACGGTCAATAAAATTCAAGTTATCACGCCCTCGCGCCGAGGTGAAGCGGGTACGGATAATCTGAACGTCCTGCTTCAGGGCAGTCTGAACCCAAAAGATAAATCAAAGCGCGAAAAAGTTTTCCGTGACAAGGTCTTTCGTGAGGGCGACCGCGTTATGCAGACCAAAAATAATTACGATATCGAGTGGGAAAATGCCAGCCGAAGCGGTGTTGGGATCTTCAACGGCGACATCGGAGTGATCTGCGAGATCGATCAGACAGAGCAGTATATGGAGATCCTTTTTGACGACCGCCGTGTGCTTTATGACTTCTCCCTGCTTGAAGATCTGGAGCACGCTTATGCCGTCACGGTCCACAAGAGCCAGGGAAGTGAATACCCTATCGTCATTATCCCCATGTATTCCTGTCCGCCCATGCTCATGACGAGAAATTTGCTTTATACGGCAGTCACAAGGGCGCAGGAAATGGTCATTTTGGTGGGTCGTGAGGACTACGTGCAGAAAATGGTGGAAAACGACCGCAAGGCGCAAAGATACACCTGTCTGCAACAACGACTGGCAGAGAAAAAATGACAGGGAAGGGCAGTTTTATAAAAAAATCCGCGTTTTGACGAAAATATGTTGATTTTTTGAGTTTTATATAGTATAATAAAATAGATTATGCTGAAATACTGAAAAGAAAGGACGAAAGCTATGCTGTTTTCAAAGGATATAGGAATAGATCTGGGTACTGCTTCGGTCCTTGTTTACGTTAAGGGAAAGGGGATCGTAATAAACGAGCCCTCTGTTGTTGCAATAGATAAGCAAACGGGAAAAATGATCAAGGTGGGAAGAGCCGCTCAGCAGATGCAGGGAAGAACTCCCGAAAACATTCTTGCTATCAGACCTTTGCGCGACGGCGTTATCAGCCAGTACGAGGTCACCCTTCAGATGATAAAATATTTCATTCAGAAGGCCTGCGGAGGCTTTGTTTTCCAGCCCAGGGTCATGATATGTATCCCCAGCGGTATCACCGAGGTTGAGGAAAGAGCGGTAATCGACGCCGCAACTGCCGCAGGAGCGAGAACCGCACATCTTATAGAGGAGCCTGTTGCCGCCGCTATCGGCGCGGGAATCGACATCTCGGCCCCCAACGGAAACATGATCGTAGATATCGGTGGCGGAACTACCGATATTGCCATAATCTCACTTGGCGATATCGTCGTGTCCGATTCCATAAAGGTTGCGGGAGATAAATTTGATGAGGCGATCGTCAGATACGTGCGCCGCCGCTATAATTTACTTATCGGTGAGAGGACCGCAGAGGCGATCAAAAAAAATATCGGTTACGTGTTCCCTCATAACGAGCCTCAGTACATGGAGGTCAAGGGACGCAGTCTTGACACGGGACTTCCCGCAAAGATAACCATGAATTCCCTCGAAATGCTTGAAGCATTGGCGGATCCTATTTCCTCGATCCTTGATGCTATCTGCGGCGTTATCGAGCGTACTCCCGAGGAGCTTTCGGGCGATATTCTGAAAAACGGTATCGTCATGACCGGCGGAGGCAGCCTTGTGCGCGGTCTTGACCGACTTATCGCTCACGTGACCAAGTGTCCCACGAGAATAGCAAAAAATCCCATTCAGTGCGTGGCGATCGGCACGGGCAGATCACTTGATAATATTTCCGTGCTCCCCGAGGGCGCACTTAACCTGGCGAGACGTCAGCAAAAGTATTAACTCAAAAGGAGCCTGCACGGCTCCTTTTTATATCAGAGAAAGCGAGATTTTAACTATGGAAAAAAGAGTTTTGGATGGCTATTCACCAAAGGAGATTTTTTACTGGTTTGAAGAGATAACAAAGATTCCCCGCGGATCGGGAAAGGAAGAGAAGATCGCGTCATTTATTGAGAATTTCGCCCGAGAGAGAGGCCTTTACTGCTATCGGGATGAGTTGAATAACGTGCTTGTTCGCATGGAAGCGACCGAAGGTATGGAGGATCAGCCCTCGATCCTGCTTCAGGGACACACGGATATGGTCTGCGAGAAGAACTCTGACGTGGAGTTCGATTTTGACAATGATCCCATCAATATTTACGTTGACAACGAAGGATTTTTGCGGGCACAGGGCACTACCCTTGGTGCGGACGACGGCGTGGCAGTTGCTATAATGCTTGCTCTCCTTGACGGATATAACGTGCCTCACCCTCAGCTTGAATGTCTTTTCACTACAAGCGAGGAGATAGGTCTTGAGGGCGCGACCGCATTTGATTACAGCAATATCAAGTCTCGTTTGATGATAAATCTCGACTCGGAAAATGATGGCGAGGTGGTTGCAGGCTGTGCCGGCGGCGTAAGGACCGATATTGATTACGATTTCCCCAAGATCCCCTTTGCAGGGAAGGCGGTGACCCTTTCTGTGACGGGTCTTATGGGCGGTCACAGCGGAGAGAACATCAATTCGGGCAGAGCAAACGCAAATAAGCTCATGGGCAGAATCCTGACCGAGACCGCCCGCGAAATGAAGCTGAATATTATCGGCATTTGCGGCGGCAGCAAGGACAACGCCATTCCCCGTGAGTGCCATGCGGCGATTTCCGTTGAGGACGTTGAAAAGCTCAGGGAGTTGACTGAAAAGATCTCTTCCGAGATAAAAGGCGAGCTTTGGGAGGACGATCTGGGATTTGCCGTTTCCGTTGTTCCCTGCGAGACACCCGACACCATGGCGGACGATGAGGCCACAAGGAAAATAATTCTTTTCTTGGCAGGAGTAACAAACGGCGTTATGTCCTTCAGTCAGTATATTCGCGGTCTGGTGGAGTTCTCAAGAAATTTAGGCGTAGTATTTACCATGGACGGAGTAATGCGCTTTACGGTTTCGTCCCGATCTGCAAATAATTCTCAGGTCGAGTGGTCAAAGCACGACCTGGAAGCCACGGCCGCCGCTATGGGCGCGAGCGTAAAACACCGCGGTCAGTATCCCGGCTGGGATTATACCAAGGATTCGGTGCTTCGTGACGACTATATTGAGATCGCACGCGAAATTTACGGCAAAGAACCTCAGGTGAGAATAATCCACGCAGGTCTTGAATGTGGTCTTATGAGATCTGCCATTCCCGATCTTGACATAATCTCTATCGGTCCGGATATGAAGGATATCCATTCCCCCTGCGAGGCACTTGATCTTGCTTCCTTTGCAAGATGCTTTGACATCGTTTGCCGGCTTATCTCCAAAAAGAGAGTATAAAAATCAAATATACGCAAATACTGTTCTTGAAACAGAGAACGTGGGCGGGACGTCAAAACACGTTTCGCCCATACTAAAATGGAGGAAAAATATGACGAAACCTCAGATCCAGCGCGTTTGCGCAAGAGAGATCCTTGACTCCCGCGGAAATCCCACGGTAGAGTCTACCGTGATCCTGACGGACGGCACCGTAGGTGTAGCTTCAGTTCCTTCGGGAGCGTCCACCGGCATTTACGAGGCAAAGGAAAAACGGGACGGAGATGAAAAAAGATACGGCGGAAAGGGCGTGACCCAGGCTGTTTATAACGTTTGCCGCGTGATCTCGCCTGCTATTGCAGGTATCTGCGCCACAGAACAGGCAGAGATCGACCGTACTATGATCGAGCTTGACGGCACTCCTGACAAGTCGGACCTGGGAGCAAATGCGATCCTGTCTGTGTCTTTGGCTGCCGCCAGAGCCGCCGCCAACAGCTATCATATGCCTGTTTTCAGATATCTGGGCGGCGCGGACGCATACAGAATGCCCGTACCCATGATGAATATTTTAAACGGCGGCGCTCATGCGTCAAATAACGTGGAGATCCAGGAGTTTATGATAGTTCCCGTAGGTGCTGAAAACTTTGAGGAAGCTGTAAGAATGGGCAGTGAGATCTACCACAAGTTAGGGAAAAATCTTGCCATGCGCGGGCTTGAAACGGCGGTCGGTGACGAGGGTGGGTTTGCCCCGAGCCTGAACAACGATGAGGAAGCTCTTGATTTCATTCTTGATGCTATCCATGACGCGGGTTACGACGAGACGAAAATAAAACTTGCCCTTGATGTGGCGGCAAGTGAGTGGTGCCGCGACGGCGCATATAAAACTCCCAAGCGAAAGCTTGAGTATGACGCTCATCAGCTTGCAGATTACCTGTCCTCCCTTTGCGCAAAATACCCCATCATGTCGGTGGAGGACGGTCTTGATCAGAGGGATTACGACGGCTGGAAATACCTGACCGAAAAGCTCGGCGAGCGCGTTATGCTTGTTGGGGACGACTTGTTTGTGACCAACACGGAACGATTGAAAAAGGGAATAAGTCTCGGAATCGGAAATTCTATCCTTATAAAGCCCAATCAGATAGGCACGCTGACAGAGACTCTGAACGTGATCCACATGGCAGGTGAATCGGGATATAAGCACATTTTGTCCCACCGCTCGGGCGAGACCGAGGACACTACCATTGCGGATATTGCTGTTGCCACCTCTGCACCCTTTATAAAATCGGGTGCGCCCTGCCGAAGCGAAAGGGTTGCCAAATATAACCGACTTCTCCGAATTGAATCCTCCTTTTCCTCCGGATCCTGCTTTGGCGGTATCAGTGCGGAAATGAAAAATAAGGATATTCCCGCCTTTTCTGCCATACTTGAATAAAAAAACTCTGCAAGCTCAGGCTTGCAGAGTTTTTTTATTTTGAGAGAATCACTTTGTCGCTGGTGAATTTACTTCCGCTGGATGATTCGAAAAGCTGAAGCAATTGTTCGATGGTAAGCTTTTGCTTTTCTTCGCCGCGAATATCAACCACCACGTTGCCCTCGTGCATCATAATAAGGCGGTTGCCGTATTTGATGGCGTCGTGCATATTGTGAGTGATCATGAGAGTGGTGAGGTTGTTTTCGGATACGATCTTGTCGGTCAGCTCAAGCACTTTTGCGGCGGTCTTTGGGTCAAGGGCCGCAGTGTGCTCGTCCAAAAGCAGGAGCTTTGGACGGTTCAGGGTAGCCATAAGAAGGGTGATTGCCTGTCTCTGGCCTCCCGAGAGAAGTCCGACCTTTGTGGACAAACGGTCCTCAAGTCCCAATTCAAGAGAGGATAGAAGCTCCTTGTACTGACGGCGGTCGGATATTTTGACACCCCATCTGAGTCTTCTCTTTAAACCTCTTTTTGAAGCAATTGCAAGATTTTCCGCTATTTCCATGTCGGGTGCGGTACCCTTCATGGGATCCTGGAATACTCGTCCCAAAAATTTTGCGCGCTTGTGCTCGGGCATACCCGTAATATCTACCCCGTCAAGCTCGATCCTGCCGTAATCCGGCTTCCAAACGCCCGAAATGGCGTTGAGCAGCGTTGATTTTCCCGCACCGTTTCCGCCGATGACGGTAACGAAATCTCCGTCGTCAAGGGTGAGATTCAGTCCGCGAAGAGCGGTCTTTGCGTTGACCGTGCCGGGGTTGAAGGTCTTTTGAAGATTGATTATCTCAAGCATCTTCTTCACCTCCGTCTTCATTTACAATGGGTGGGATCAGCTTTTTATTTTTGAAATATTCGTTTTTGAGATAGGGTACAGCCAAGAAGATGGCAACGATAATTGCCGAGAGCATCTTGAGAAAATCCGTCTTGAGACCGAGAAGAATAACGAAGTTATAAACTATGTAATAGATAATTCCGCCGCCAACGACACCGATAAGGCTGACCACGAAATTGGGCTTGATCTTCAGGGAAACGGAAAGTCCGATGAAGATTGCCGCAAGACCGATAACGATAGCGCCGCGTCCGTCGTTTATGTTTGCCGAACCCTTGTACTGCGCCAAAAGCGCACCTGCCAGGGCAACTATTCCGTTTGAAATGCCAAGTCCCACTACCTTGTTGCGGCTGACGTTTACGCCCTGCGCGCGGCTCATGTCTGGATTGTCACCCGTTGATTTCAAGGTCAGACCCACCTCTGTGTAGAAGAAGAGCCAGAGGCAGATGATCACTGCCGCTATTGTGACGGCCATTACGATGATAGCACTTGTGTTGTCGCTCATGTTAAGGAGCAGCTTATTCATGCGCGGATCAATGGTCGCCAGGCTTTTGCCCCCGAGAATGGTCAGGTTGACCGAATAGAGCATAAGCTGTGTCAGAATACCTGCCAGAATAGAAGGAATGCCAAAGGCAGTGTGCAGCAGACCCGTTATAACGCCCGTCAATATGCCTGCCAGAAGCGCGGCAAGAACGGCGACAATCACGGGACAGCCGGCACCGATCAGCACAGCGCATACACAGGCACCGGTGCATATAGAGCCGTCTACCGTAAGGTCGGCGATGTCAAGTACCTTGTAGGAAATGTAAACGCCGATAGCCATGAGTCCCCAGATAAGCCCTTCGGCTACAGCTCCGGGAAGTGCGTAGAAAAATGCCATTTGTTACCTCTTTATTCCTGGGGAACAGCGATTCCGAGCTGAGCGCAAAGCTCCTTGTTGTATGTGACGGAGGGGGTAAGTGTCTTGATCTCAAAGTCTGCGGGGGTCTTGTTGCCAAGAAGGATCTGAGCTGCCATAATGCCTGTCTGACGTCCAAGCTCGTAATAGTCGATAGCAAGGCTTGCATAGCAGATAGCTCCGCCGTAGCTTGTGTAAACGGGGACCTTCTTGTCGTTGCAGATAGTGCCAACTACTGTGTCACTGTCGGCTACCGTGTTGTCGGAGGGAACGTAAATAGCTTTGCTTTCATTTGCGGCGTTGGTTACGATACCCTGAAGCTCGGTGGTTTCGGAGAAGGTATAAGCCTTTACTACGATACCGTTCTTTTCAAACTCGGCCTTAACAGCCTCGTACTGGATCACGGAGTTGGACTCGTTTGTGCAGTAGATAACGCCTACCTGGTCGCCTTCAACAAGGCCGAGAGAAGTGATCATCATGTTAGCCTGCTCGTCGAAGGGAACAGCGTCGGAGGTGCCGCTTACGTTTGCGGGAATGTTATTTTTGAAGGTGTCGTTGTAGTCGGTCACGGATGTGCCCAAAACGGGAATGTTGTTTGATGCCGTTCCGTTTGCCGCCGCCAGAAGTGCGGGGGTTGCGTTAGCCATGATCAGGTCTACCTTCTTTGCGGTGAGGGTGTTGATTACCGTAGAGCAAAGAGTAGGCTCACCTGCTACCTGAGTATCAAACTTAACAGTCTTGCCTTCCTTTTTAAGCTCCTCTTTGAGAGCGTCGATAAAGCCGTCTGTGGCTTTGTCGAGAGATTCGTGCTCCATGAGCTGGCAGATACCGACGGTAAAATCCGTTTTTTCGCCACATGAAGTGGCACCCAGGCAAATGCCTGTGCACATAATAATTGCGAGAATAAGAGATGTGATTCTTTTCATTTTTGAAAGTCTCCTTTAGAAATTTATTTCACACAGCATTGGCTGCGAAAACCAAATAAAAAATCCCCGTTCGACCCCAATAGGGTGAACAGGGACAGTCAACATGACCGTGGTACCACTCTGCTTTGCGCTTCTCTTGCAAGAAGGGCCTCATAAGGTGTAAACGCACCTTTTCGATATAACGGTCGAACCCGGAACGGCCTACACAGCAGAATAAGATCATGCCTTCAGCCAACAGCTCGCGAAATGAATTCGCCGTCTTTTCCGTCGCTGTCCTCTCACCTGCCGACAGCTCTCTTTGACAAAATACCAACGGTTACTGGTTTTCGCTCAAGCGCTTTTAAAAGTGAATATACCGCATTATATCACAAAACAGCAAAAAAGTCAATCATTATTTTAAATTTTTGTTTTTTCTTCCGAAAGCCAGATAAAAGTCAGACTTCCAAGATATATAAGCAACCCGAAAATAATGTCGCCGGAGTAATATGCTATCATCAGCGGAATATCGGCGGCGGTGGGTGCTACGCCCATTTCGGACAGGGAAATATCATAGATCATTCGGCTTCCAACTTTGGTCAGCGCTATCAGACAGGCAGAGAGGAAAAGAGACAGCTGAACGGGATTTGACAGACCGAAAACGCTTGTCCATTTCATATTGTTGTATTGCTCGGCACGGCTCTCGTCTCCGTGTTTTTTGGCCCATTTCAGCGCCGCCTCGTACCTTTTTTTGCTGTTTGAGACGAGCCACATGGTTACGACAAAGCAGAACACGGCCTGAAAAATATCAAACGCGGCTTGAAGCAGACCGTCTGTCGCGTCGCTCAAAATTCTGTCCGAGGAGGAAGGAATTCCGCCTTCAAACATATAAGAGCAGAAAATATTAAGAGCGTAACGCAAAAGTGTCAGTCCACCGAACGCAAAAAGGAACTTCAAGCTCTTTTTTGCACTCTCGCGCATAACCGACCGCGCAATGAACGAAAAGGTTACAACGTAGACAGCCAGATATACAAGCTGAAGGATCGTTTCAAGTGCGAAGGGCAGGTAAGATTCTTCGTATGCCACATCGCTGTTGAGCTTGAAGATTATTGGGCTGAGCACTGCCACGTGCAAAAGGAAAAGCACCAGGAGCAGGGCCGAAAAAAGTGCGATTGGAGGAATTTTCTTTAAAAATTTCATTTTTTTCTCCGAAAGAGTTGATTTTATGAATAATTGCCGCCGTTCTATCATATATATTAAGGAATCAATAGGAAAGGCGGTAAAAAATATGTCAAATGCTGTTGGAATTCCGTGCATCAAGTCGGACAGGTCGCTTCTTCGCTACGAGGAGCCTGTCACATACGAGCTGATGATGGAATACATAAAAATTTTTCAGTCCAGATACGACTGCATGCGTGTGAGTGAGCTTGGAAGGAGCGTGCTTGACCGTCCCATACCCATGATAACTCTTGGAAGGGGAAAGAAAAACGTTCTTTTTGTGGGTGCTCACCACGGCATGGAATGGATAACCACGGCAATATTGCTGAAATTCGTAAACGAATATTGCGAGCTTTATCTGAGCAACGGAAAGATAGGGCATACCTCGATCAGCTATCTCAATTCCGTCCGAACCCTGTGTATCGTACCCATGCTTAATCCCGACGGGGTCAATTATTCGATCTGCGGCCCGTCCGAGGATAATCCCATTTACGAGAGGGTCGTTGCCATGAACGGCGGAAATAAGGATTTTTCCTCCTGGCAGGCAAACGCCCGCGGAGTTGACCTTAACCACAATTACGATGCCGGCTTTTACGATTATAAAAAGACGAGTGAAGGTATGGAAAACTCGGGCGGATCGCCGTCAAAGTGTGCGGGTGAAAGTCCCGAATCCGAGCCTGAGACCTGCGCTCTTGCCAATTTTGTCCGAGCAAATCCCAACCTGAAGCTCTGCCTGTCACTCCATTCTCAAGGAGAGGAGATATACAGCGGCGAGCAGTTCGGTCAGACCAAAGAGGGACGGAGGATAGGGGACGTTCTTTCCATGCTCTCGGGTTACCGCCGCGGACGCGCGCAGGGAAGCGCCGCATACGGCGGCTTTACCGATTGGGCGGTAAGCGAGCTTTCCCTGCCGTCATTTACCCTTGAATGCGGAAAGGGCACGAATCCTCTGCCCATCGACTCGCTGTTTGAGGTTTATTACAAGCTGCGCCGTCTTCTTTTCGAGGCGCCTATGATAATCTGAAAAGAAATATAGTATTGGTGTCAGGCAAAGATCGAAACGACCTTGTCCCAATAGCGGAAAATGAAATAAAGCACTGTCATATGAGCGGGGTAGAACAAATAAAAGCCGGATTTTTGCATGAATCTGCCAATCTTCGATTTTGGCGTGTACCCCTTTTTGCCGTTGTAAAGCAGAATGGGGATTATGCAGAATATCACGGAAAACTGGGCAGTCCCCCAAGGCAGGATCGCGCTGCCGTTCCAGTATGCCATCAAAACGTATCGTGAGGCAAAGATAGCCAATGCGGGCAGATACCAGACTCTGTTCTCAAGACTTGACGAATCAAGAAAATAGAACAAAAGTATCAGCAGAACGCCGAAAAATCCGTAATCCGTGGAAAGGCGGTGCGCTCCGTAGCATAGAAGCAAAACGGGGATAAAAGCATAGCATTTTAAGTGCTTAGATTTGGATTTTGCGGCGAGATCCACCGTCCAGATCGCCAAAAGTCCAAGCAAAAGCGTGAACATGACGTTTTGTGAGCCGTGATTTGTCATTCTGCCCGAGGACATAAGGTCAAATGGGATCTCGGACACAAGCGCCGCCAAAAAGAGCCTGAGCATATACAAAAAGACGTTGTGGGTCTTTTTGAAACCCTCGGCGATGAGAAAGGCGAAAAGAGGCATTGCAAGTCTGCCGACCAAGCGCAAAATATCAGCCGTTTCGGTGTCACCTATGCGGTAAGCCTGCATGCAGTAGCCTATGTGGTCGATCAGCATGGTGATGCAGGCAAAAAGTCTTATTGCGTGGGACGTCATGATTCTTTAACAAATTCTATCTTGCTTCCGTCGTCGGTAAAGTTGACTATGGCAAGGGAGTGAAGCTCGATTCCCAGATCTCTTATGCGCTGTCCGCCGCCCTGGAAGCCCTTTTCGATACAGATTCCCACACCCGAAACCTCCGCTCCTGCCTGACGGCAGATGTCGATAAGTCCCAGAGATGCCTCACCCACCGCGAGAAAATCGTCGATGATCAGAATTTTATCATCGGGGGATATGTAATTCTTTGATACTCTGACCGTGAAATCCTTGTCCTTTGTAAAGGAATGAACAACGGTAGAATAAACGTCCGCGTCAAGATTTTTCGCCTCGGATTTCTTGGCAAAAACTACGGGTACGTTTCCGAAATACTGTGCGGCAATGCAGGCAACGCCGATGCCCGACGCTTCGACCGTTAAAATCTTCGTTACGTTTTTGTGAGCAAAAAGACGGGCAAATTCTTGTCCCATTTGGCAGAAAAGCTCAATGTCCATCTGGTGGTTGAGGAAATTGTCAACCTTTAAAATTCCGCCGCCGGGCAGCTTTCCGTCTTTCAATATCTTTTCTTCAAGCAGTTTCATTTTTTTCTCCTTTTAGTCTACACGGTTGCGACGCTCGCCGCTAAAGAACGCCTTTGCGTTCTCTGTCATCTCGTTAAGAAGCCTTACTCGGGTCTCGTAGCCGCCCCATGCTATGTGAGGGGTGAGACAGACGTTTGGCAGATCCTTGATGCGATCAATGGAGTGACCTTGTGGGAATGGCTCGGTTGAATACACGTCACAACCAAAGCCTGCCAGCTTGCCCGAGAGCAAAGCCTGTGCCACTGCCTCCTCGTCGGTGACTGCGCCCCGCGCCACGTTTACGAGGATCGCGTTTTTCTTCATCATGTCAAGCTGAGCTTTTCCGATGAGACCGCGCGTGCCGTCGTTCAAGGGGGTGTGCAGGGAGATGATATCCGACTCACGGCAAAGTGTGTCGATGTCAACGCACCGTACACCTTCTTCGGGGGTGCGCTTGTGTACGATCACGTTGCAGCCGAAGGCCTGTGCGATCTTACCCACCTGCTTTCCGATATTTCCGTATCCCACGATACCCCAGGTCTTGCCGTAAAGCTCGCAGAATGCGGGGGAAAGTCTGTTTGCCACACCCGACGCCGTGTACTCGCCGCTTTGCACGAATTGCGTGTACTGCGGCAGGTGAGTTATAAGGGAGAGGGCGAGTGTAAATGTTATCTGCGCTACGCATTGAGTGGAATATCCGGGTACGTTTGTGACCGCGATTCCATGCTCGCGGCAGTATGCAACGTCGATGTTGTCAAAGCCTGTTGCCGCTTCGCAAATGACCTTTAGCTTCTTTGCTTTTGCGAGCAGGTCAGCTGTCAGCTTTGCCTTGTTCTGCATGAGAATATCCGCCTCTGCGATGCGAACGGCGATCTGTTCGGGTGTGCTTGTCTGATATACCTTCACCTCACCCAATACCTGCAGAGGGGACAGGTCAAGATCCTCGCCCAGAGTTGAGGCATCAAGAACTACTACTGTAAGTTTTTCCATATGTTTTTCCTTTTATTTTTCTTCGAATAATCCTATCTGCGAACCGGTGGTGGGGGGATTGTAGGGGATCCCAAGATGCTCGTATGCAAGACGGGTCACGCAACGTCCTCGGGGAGTGCGGCTCAGATACCCTATCTGCATAAGATAAGGCTCGTAAACGTCCTCCAATGTGACCGCCTCCTCACCCACCGTTGCTGCCAAGGTCTCAAGTCCGACGGGACCGCCGTCGTAGAATTTAATGATTGTCTCAAGCATCCTGCGGTCGGTGTCGTCAAGTCCAAGCTCGTCGATCTCCAGTTTTCCAAGTGCGTAATTTGCAATGTCAGAGGTTATCTTTCCATCACCCTTTACCTGTGCGAAATCGCGCACACGCTTGAGCAGACGGTTGGCGATTCGGGGGGTTCCTCTTGAGCGGGATGCGATCTCGTAGGCACCGTCGTTTTCGATGTCGAGTCCCAAAATCCCCGCAGAACGCTTAACTATGGTGGCAAGCTCCTCGGGGGTGTAAAGCTCAAGGCGCTGAATTACTCCGAATCGGTCGCGCAGAGGGGTAGAGAGCTGACCTGCGCGGGTGGTGGCGCCGATAAGAGTGAACTTGGGCAGATCGATCCTGATAGACCGTGCCGCAGGACCCTTGCCGATGATGATGTCAAGGGCAAAGTCCTCCATTGCGGGGTAGAGGATCTCCTCAACGTTGCGGGAAAGACGGTGGATCTCGTCGATAAAGAGCACGTCTCCCTCACCCAAATTTGTGAGCAGAGCCGCAAGATCCCCCTGCTTTTCGATGGCCGGTCCCGAGGTGATGCGAATGTTTACCCCAAGCTCGTTTGCGATAATGTTTGAAAGGGTGGTCTTACCAAGACCGGGAGGGCCGTAGAGGAGCACGTGGTCAAGTGCGTCTCCTCGTTTTTTTGCCGCCTCAATGTATATTTTCAGATTTTCCTTGACCTTTTCCTGACCGATGTAGTCCTCTAAGTGCTTTGGTCGCAGAATGTTGTCGTTGTCGCCGTCTGCACTTGTGGCCTGAGTGGAGACCAGTCGGTTTTCAAAGTCAAATTCTTCGTTTGTATCGAACATAATTTACTCCGTTTTCATGGATTATTTGTTTCAAGGCTCCCTCCGGGAGGGAGGCTATAGGTGATTCATGCTGTCGGGAAATAGCGGGAATAAGTTTTTTGTTTTTGATCAATATCTCATGAGCTTTTTAAGGGAAAGTCGGATAAGCTCCTCCAAGGGAAGTGCGTCCACGTCAAGTCCGTTAAGCGCGGACATGGCCTCGGGACGGCTGTATCCCAGAACGGTAAGAGCGTCCACGGCTTCGGACAGCTTGCCGTTTGACTTGGCTGATGTTGCGGCAACCGCAGCAGTGCCCGACGACTGCATTACGGCAGGTGCTTCCTTTGTCATCTTGTCCTTTAATTCAAGGACTACGCGCGCCGCGGTCTTGGCTCCGATTCCGTTCGCTTTTGCTAAGGTCTTTGTGTCCTCGGAGCAAACGGCGAGAGCAAATTTTTCGGGGGTCAGCAGGGTCAGGATAGCCATTGCCGCCTTGGGACCCACCCCCGAAACGGTAATGAGGAGCTTGAAAGCGGAAAGCTCTTCCTCGGTGTAAAATCCGAAAAGCTCCACCTCATCCTCGCGCACCGCCATATAGGTGTAGAGCTTGACCGTCGGCTCGGACGACGTTCTCGGCAGAGCGGAATAGGTGGTTCCGCTGACCGTCAGCTTGTAGCCGACACCGCCCACGTCAATGACTGCCGTGGTCAGGTCTGTGTATGCAAGTTTTCCTTGAAGATAGTAAAACATGGTTTTTCTCCAAATTGTGATAGATTATTCTTCCTTTTTTTCGGGTTCTTCTTGTGAGATCTCGTCGTCGAGAATGATATTTTCGAACATATCAAATTCTTCCTTTGCTTCCTCTTTTGCATCATTTATACCGCCGATAAAGGGGAAGGGCTTGCCCGTCTTTTTTCTGGTGATAAGGTCGAGCAGACAGAGAAGCAGGAAAAGTACGGAGCAAACGGCGGTGCTCGTCATGCCGACCCTGTAGCTTTCGGGACGGTATTCCATTGTCACCTCGTGCTCTCCCGCGTCGATAACAAAGGTGATAAGCGCGTCAAGTGTTTCAAAATATTCGATCTCCTCGCCGTCAACGGTGATCTTCCAACCCTCGTCGTAAGGAATTGTGGTAAGAATGGTCTGTGTGTCCGTGGGCGCAAAAATCGTGCCGTAGAAGGAGTCCTCGGTATAGCTCTCAATGTTGAACTGCACTTCCTTCAAACGGGAAATTGCATATTCGTAGGTGGCGTAGTCAATATAGTAGAGGCAAAAGCCCTCGTCCTTGATATAGGTTTCGGGTTTGACCAGCGAAAGTCCCACCTTGATGGTGTCACCTGCGGCAAAATCCGAGCCTACCGAGACGATTCTGGTGGTCTCGTTTCCGTAAAAAGTTCCGTTGTCGGCACCGTTCACTTTCAGCTTCATTTCACGGGGGTAGTCGGAGGGAATGTAAAGATAATATTCCGCGCCGTTCATAGGGGCTGTGAATTCGTAATAGAGAGTAGCCTCGCGGTTTGAATTCACCGCCGTGTATTTGAGGTGGCTGGCGATATAAGTCTCCTCCATGTTCACCATGCTTGTGTCGAATGCTTCCACGGGGGTGTATATCTCAACGGTCTCGCCGATCATCGCCGAGACAAGCTCGTTGACGCGTGCAAAGGGTGTGTCGTGATCCTCCGTGTTAACGTCAACTATTGCAGGTGTGACGCCGTAAGCCAGGGACAGGGCATTTGCGTTCAGGTATACCGTGTAGTCACCCTCGGTGAACTGCGCCGTGTGATGGTGCGAAAGATCCTTATCCGAGATTATATACTTGATTCCCAGCAGGGAATCGGTGACGGGAGTACCGCCAAGATATTTCGACCAGTGGGATTTTGAAGCGTATCCCAACTGTTTTAAGAACTTGATGGTGTCCGCGTTCAAAGTCGAGGTGGAATTTGAAAGACCTCTGATTCCAAGGGCCATGTTGTCGTTTGTCTTTCTGTGCTTTGTCTTTTCGAATCGATAGAAAGAGGTGTCCTCCGCTTTAAGACGTTCGACGACGGGGGTCAGCCTGCCGATAAAATTGTTGTAAGAGCTGTAACTTGAGTAGTAAACGTCGTCGTGTAGATCGAGACAGTTTGAAAGTCCGTTGCAGAAAAGCTCAAGACATACGAAGATCACCATTATGGCAGATACCGTCTCTCTGTTCGCCTTTACACGGTGGAGACAGAGCATCACGAGGGTCAGACCCACAAAGGCAAGAGAGAGCCAGACGGTGTCGATGTCTTGCATGTGCTCGTAGTCGAATTTCTGTATTACGAACAGGAACGCAACAAGCACTGCCGCAGTAGCGGCAAAGGTTTTTGTTGGTACGCTGTCAATATGCTCGAATGCCCGACTTGCAAGGATCAGCAAAAAGAAGCAGAGCATGAAGCTGTAACGGTAATTTAACCAGTTGGGACGCTGGAATCCGTGCCACACAAGATCTGCCGTGCTCAGCGAAAAGCTGAGTACAAGGAAGACTATAAAGATTCCCGCAAATATCTTTTTTCTGTCCGGGATCTTCTTTGAAAGGAAATAGACGGGCACAAGGAATAGGGTCAGGACACCGCAGTAAACAAAGGGCAGTCCCTCGGGACGGACCGTATCGTAAGAGCCGGGGAAGAGCTTTGTGAGCAGATCCATAAAATCGAATCTTGATACGGGAGAAAAATCGGGATTTGAGAAATCGTTCTTTCCGAAGCTCAGCGAGTAATAAGCGGTGAGGATAATTCCCATGGCCATGCCAAGGGCGATGACAGACCACATACCCATTCGGAAAAGAGATTTTATAAAGTGGAGCTTTTCGCCCAGAGGGTTGTTCTCTTTAGCCGTTGCAAAATAATAGCAGAAGAAGTAGACGGCACAATAGATGCACATCATGTAGCCGATGTAGAAGTTGCTCCAGACTGAGAGGGCAAGGAAGAAAACGAACATTTTGAATTTGCCGTACTTTATAAGGCTTTCCATGCCCAAGGTCACAAGGGGCAGCCACATAACGCAGTCTATCCACATGGTGTTGTGCTGCTGAACTATGCAGTATGCGGACAGAGCATAGAGGCAGGAGAGCATCACCACCGAATATCTGTTCAGCCGACGGCTTGTCTTGTGCAGATAGTAGCCAAAGGTAAGTCCGCAAAGACCTGTTTTCAGCAGGAACAGGGTCAGAAGTGCTTCAAGTATCTTTGTTTTCGGGAAAAGGCAGACGATGTAGGACAGGGGGCTTGCCACGTAATAGGCGTAGATACCCATGAACTCGCCGCCAAGGGCACGGGAGAAGGAATAGAGCATGGAGCCACCCTCCATGACCTTGTTCCTCAACGCCTCAAAGAAGTATACGTACTGTCCGTTCAGGTCAAGCACCAGAACCGAGCCGTCGCCAAATGGATGTATCTCCATTGACAGATAGATGAGGTACATGAGAAAAACGGGCAGGATAAAGGTCAGCGCCAGGTACGAGGACGGGTTGCAGCCGATCCGTACCGCCGTTTCTACGATAAGATCTTTTATTTTCGTCCAAACAGAGGGCTTTTTGGGCTGATCGACAGCTTCAGTTTCCTCCGTTAATATGATGTTTTCGTTGTCCATTTCAGTTCTCCTTGTGCTCGGTCAGCCGTTTGACCGATTTTTCGAATTTTATGCGGTCGAGAGTCATGTCCCGTCCGCATTTTTCGCAAATAACGCGCACATCGCTTCCGACTCTCATAACGGTGAATATTTTCGAGCCGCAGGGGTGCGGCTTTTTCATTTCAAAGCGATCCCCCACGGAAATTTTCAGTATTTCAGGCTTCATTTTGTCTCCTTTTGGGCAAAAATTGAAAATTTTACCCCATTCTAAAATATGATACCATAAAATTTCCGTTTTGTAAAGATATAATATTTTATAAAAAACATTTGACTTAATTATACAAATGTGCTATAATATAAAGAACTATAAGATGGAGGCGTCTATGATAATTCTCGGAATCGACCCCGGAATTGCCCTTGTGGGCTGGGGCGTGGTTGAATACAGCGGAACCAAATTCCGTCCAATAGCCTTCGGGTCTATCAGCACCCCCAAGGACCTGCCCACTCACAAGCGGCTTGAAATGATATACAGCGACCTGTGTCAGATAATCGACCGTTACCACCCCGAGCAGGCTGCGATCGAGGAGCTGTTTTTCAATACGAACATTACCACGGGTATTCGGGTCAGCGAAGCGAGAGGGGTCATTCTCTTGGCTTGCTCACATAAGGGACTCGTACTTCAGGAGTACACCCCCCTGCAGGTAAAGCAGGCAGTGGTAGGCTACGGCCGCGCGGAGAAAAAGCAGGTCATTACGATGGTGACGAACATTTTGGGACTTTCAAAGCCTCCCAAACCCGACGATACGGCAGACGCTCTGGCAATCGCCATCTGCCACGGACACAGCGGGCTGTCCGCTTTGGCGGCATATTACAACAACTAAGGAGAACACTATGTGGTGTGCAGATAAATGGAAAGACTACGAGCTTCTCGATACCTCAAACGGAGAACGACTTGAAAAATGGGGGAAGTACACTCTCATTCGTCCCGATCCTCAGATAATCTGGCGCGGCGACGAAAAGCACCCCCTGTGGAAAAAGGCAGACGGTATCTACCGCCGTTCATCTAAAGGCGGTGGCGGCTGGGTGAAGAACAACACCCCCGAAAGCTGGACCATCAGCTACGGCGACCTCCGCTTCCTGATCAAGCCCATGGGCTTTAAGCACACGGGACTTTTTCCCGAGCAGGCGGCAAACTGGGATTGGTTCTCGGATCTGATAAAGAGAGCCAACAGACCTGTAAAGGTGCTGAATCTTTTTGCCTACACCGGCGGTGCCACGGTAGCCGCGGCAAAGGCGGGCGCGTCTGTCTGCCACGTTGACGCCTCAAAAGGAATGGTGGCGCAGGCAAAGGAAAATGCAAAGCTTTCGGGGCTTGAGGCCGCACCTATCCGCTATATCGTCGACGACTGTAAGAAGTTTATTGAACGAGAGATCCGCCGCGGAAACACCTACGACGGTATCATCATGGACCCGCCGTCCTACGGCAGAGGTCCAAACGGCGAGGTCTGGAAGATAGAGGACAGCATAGACGAGTTTGTGACTTTGGCATCAAGAGTTCTTTCGGATAAGCCCCTGTTCTTCCTTATAAACTCCTATACAACGGGACTTTCGCCTTTGACTATGAGCTATATACTCAACCTCAGAGTTAAGGAAAAGTTCGGTGGTAAGACCGAGGCGGGCGAGCTTGGATTGCCCGTAACAAGCACGAAGAATCCGCTGCCCTGCGGCGCAAGCGCCAGATGGCAGAGCGAGGCGGCAAGAGAAAACTGAAAACGGAAAAAGATCAAAGAATGGAAAACGAAGTATTTATAAAAGCCGAAAACCTTTCGTATGCATACGAGGAGGACGACGGCACACCCCAAAAGGCGGTTTTGCGCGGGGTCTCCCTTGAGATCAAAAAAGGCGAATACGTAGCGATCCTGGGCCATAACGGCTCGGGGAAATCTACCTTTGCAAAGCTGCTCAATATGATCCTTGTGCCCGACAGCGGAAGGCTTTGGGTAGCAGGACACGAGCTGACCTCAGAGACCTTTGACGAAAAGGAACTGCTTGAGGTCCGCCGCAAGATCGGAATGGTCTTCCAGAACCCCGACAACCAGCTGGTGGCGACGGTGGTTGAGGAGGACGTGGCGTTCGGCCCCGAAAATATCGGCGTACCCTCAAAGGAAATACGTGAGAGGGTAGATAAAGCCCTTGAAACGGTAGGCATGACCGAGTATGCACGGCACAGCCCCGACCGCCTCTCGGGCGGACAGAAGCAGAGAGTTGCCATTGCGGGTATCATCGCCATGATGCCCGAGTGCATGGTGCTGGACGAGGCTACGGCTATGCTCGATCCCGTGGGACGGCGCGAGGTCATGGACACGGTCGACCGCCTGAGAGCCGAGAAGGGAATAACCGTTCTAAACATCACCCACCACATGAATGAAGCGGTGAGAGCGGACAGAGTTATCGTTATAAACGACGGTAAAATATATATGGACGGCACTCCCGATCAGGTGTTTGCGAGAGCAAAAGAGCTTGAAGCGGTGGGTCTTGAGGTTCCTCAGTGCACCGCTCTTATTGACGCGTTGCGTGAAAAGGGCGTGAGGATTGAGGGCAAGTCGACTACCCCCGAGGCTTGTGCCGACCTGCTTACCCGTTTTTTGAAAAAATCTTGAAGGATCAAACTATGTCAGAAATAAAACTTGAAAACGTGTCCTACGTGTACAGCGAGGATACGCCATACGAAAAAAGAGCGCTGACCGACGTTACCGCCACTATAAAAAGCGGTGCCATAACGGGAATCATCGGCCACACGGGTTCGGGAAAATCCACCCTTGTTCAGATGCTCAACGGCCTGACCCGTCCAATGTCGGGCAGAGTTCTGCTTGACGGAAAGGACATCTGGGAGGACCCCAAAAAGATAAGTGACGTGCGCTTCCGAGTGGGACTTGTCATGCAGTATCCCGAATATCAGCTTTTCGACGAGACGATACGCGCCGATATCGCCTTTGGTCCCAAGAATATGGGACTTGATAAGGAAGAGATCGAGCGCCGCGTGCTTGAAGCGGCGGATTTTGCTGGAGTTGACCGCGAATGGCTTGATAAATCTCCCTTTGATCTGTCGGGCGGACAGAAAAGACGTGCGGCAATAGCGGGAATCATCGCCATGCGCCCCGAGATTCTCGTGCTTGACGAGCCTGCGGCAGGACTTGACCCTGCGGGCAGAAAAAATATTATGGAAGGTCTTTGCGCTTACCGCGACAAAACGGGGTCTTCCGTAGTCATAGTCAGCCACAGCATGGAGGACATGGCGCAGTATTGCGACGACATAATCGTCATCAGCGACGGTCGCGTTATCGCTCAGGGAAAGAAGGAAGAAGTCTTCTCTCAGAGCGACCTGCTTCGCTCGGTGGGACTTGATATTCCCCAGATAACTCTTGTTATGCGGCTGCTTGCCGACAACGGGATCAACGTCAACACGGGAGTTTACACGGTGGAGGACGCCGTAAATGAAATTTACAAACTGATTTAAGGAAAACTATGAAAAACATCGCATTGGGACAGTATTATCCTACCGGCTCGGTGATCCACCGTGCCGATCCGAGAATGAAATTGATCTTGGCTGTCCTTTTCATCGTTTGCACTTTCCTGTGCAAAAATATTTACAGCTTCGGGGCGATACTCTTGGCGTCTGTCTTGCTGGTTTTAGTCAGCCGTATTCCGCTGAAAACCGTCCTGCGCTCGATTCGCGCGCTGCTGTTCATCATGATCTTTACCCTCGTCATAAATGTTTTTATGACCAAGGGCGAGGTGCTTCTCTTTGAGTGGAAGTTTATCCATATCTACCGCGAGGGTATCGTCAACGCTTGCTTTATGCTGGTGAGGATCTTCGCGCTGATCATCGGCACCAGCATTCTGTTGACCTATACAACCACGCCCATCGCACTGACCGACGCTATCGAGAGCTTGCTGTCTCCGTTGAAGAAGATAAAGCTCCCGATCCACGAGTTTGCCATGATGATGACTATCGCGCTCCGCTTTATCCCCACTCTCATGGAGGAGACCGAGAAGATAATGGCGGCGCAGAAGGCAAGAGGCGCGGATTTTACGAACGGAAGTCTTATAAAGCGCGCAAAAGCGCTGATACCTATTCTTATACCCCTTTTCGTGTCGGCATTCAGACGCGCCGACGAGCTTTCGGTGGCTATGGAATGCCGTTGCTACCACGGCGGAGAGGGACGAACTTCAATGAGAGTTTTAAAATACAGAGCAAGCGATTTTCTGCTTTTTCTTGCCTTTGCGGCACTGTGCGCGGGACTGATCGCTCTGAATCTGCTCAAAACGCCCTTTGCATTGTAAGACCATGAAGATATTGCTTAAAATTCGGTTCGTCGGCACAAATTATGCCGGCTACCAGGTACAAAATAACGCGCCCACCGTTCAGGGTGAGCTTTGCCGCGCGGCAGAGCAGCTTTTCGGGGGTCGGTGCGACGTGACGGGCTGCAGCCGGACCGACAGCGGAGTTCACGCAAATATGTTTTGCGCCGCCGTTACAAATCATGGTTCAAACATCCTTGAAACCACCGTTCCCACGGAAAAGATCCCTCGCGCCATGAACGCTTTTCTTCCACCCGACATCGCGGTGATTTCCGCCTCCGAGGTGGAGGACGGTTTTCACCCGCGCTATGATGTGAAGTCGAAGGAATACGTTTATCTCATTCAAAACGGCGGCGAGCGGGACCCTTTTATGGCAGACAGATGCTTGTTTTATCCCAGAAGCCTTGACACGGATAAAATGAACGAAGCGGCGAAAAAATTTGTGGGTGAGCATGATTTTGCCGCATATATGGCGGCAGGGTCAAAGGTGGAATCCACCGTCCGCACGATCTATCGTGCATCGGTGACGCGCGATGGCGGTATGATCCGCTTTTCGGTTCGCGGAAACGGATTCCTTTACAACATGGTGCGGATAATGACGGGAACGCTCATAGCCGTGGGAGGGGGCAGAATATCTCCCGACCAGATACCGTCGATCACTCAAAGCCTTGACAGAAAAAGGGCAGGAAGTACGGCACCCGCGTGCGGGCTTTACTTAAACGATGTAGAATATTGAAAAAACGAGGAGGTGAGACACGTGGCAGAAAAGAATACGAAAAAGCGCAATATGGGGCTGACAGATAAAAATGACGTTCGCATGGAAGATGATGCCTTTGAGAGCGCCGCGCCGAAAAATAAATACTATCTGTCGGTGTCCCGCCGCTATAATTTCGCAAAATACGTGGTGCTTATAGCCTTCATGTGCTTTCTTCTCATATCCCTTATGGCAAACCGCGAGAATATTACCTACGAAAACTTTCTTCTGCTCATAAAGGACGTAAACTTGGCGGCGAGAACCGCAAATAAGTCCTACGAGACCATCAATTACAGCGAGGATTCGGAGCAGACAGTCACAAAATATAAAAACAACCTGGTGGTAACGGGAAGCTCGGGTGTAAAGATCTTCAGCGGCACGGGTGACCAGGTCTATTCGGGTAAGGAAAAATTTTCAAAGCCGCGAGCCGTCTCATCTGACAAGTATCTGTTGGTCTACGATTTTAGCGGTACGAAATTTTCTCTTTACAACACTTTCACCTCGGTTTTCAGCGACAGCTTTGAATACGGTATAACCGATGGCGCCATTTCCGACAGCGGAACCTTTGCCCTCGTCAGCCGTACCAAGGAATATAATTATGCGGTGATGGTCTATTCGAAGAATTGCAATCTTATTAACCGCTACCGAGGCAACGAGTACGTGATCGACGTTGCCATATCCGATGACGGAAAGCGCATAGCCATTGTAATGGTCGAGGCCGAGGGCGGATATTATAACACCACTCTCATGCTCTGCGAGCCTGGTTCGGAGGAGGTCATTCAGACCCTTACTCTCAGTCACGTTTTCCCTGTAAAATGTGCTTTTTCCGACGATTCAAACCTGGCGCTTGTGTGCGACAAGGAAGTATATTTATATGATAAAAACGGCAGCTTGAGAGGTAATTTCCCCATTTCCGGGGAGCTTGACCGAGTTTCCTGCCAAGGGGATCACGTTGCACTTGCTATGGCAGACAACGCCGTTCAGTCGGATAACACGGTTATAGTTCTTGACTATAAGGGCAACGTAAAATACGAGGGTGATATTCAGGCAAGAATATCCGATATTGAGCTTCACGGGGGCAGTCTTTTCGTACTTACCGATACGGATGTACGAAGAATATCTCTGTCCGACGGAAAAGAACGCTCAGAGCAGGTACAGGGATACTCGAAGGATCTTGTGGTATTCAGCCGTGACGACGTTATGCTCTGCACGAAAAGCAAGGCCGAGCATATTGACCTGAGAAACTAAAGGAGGATATATGTTTTTAGCGCTTGATATAATCGTTGTAGTTATTTTCGGGGCAACGCTGATACACTGTATAAGAAAAGGCTTTGTGGTGTCGGTTTTGAACCTGCTAAAATCAATTTTGGCGGTAGTGGCGGCATATATTTTCTCGCCTGCGCTGGCTGATTTTTTCAAGACTTCCTTTCTTGACCGTGCTATTACGGCACCCGTAAAAAACAGACTTGAGGTCATGCTGGAGGAGACAGCCGGAAAATTTGACATTGAGAAGCTTTTTGAGGATAAGCCAAAGGAATTTCTCGATATTCTTGACCGCTTCGGTGCGAAGATCGATGAATTTGCGCACAGCTACGGTGCAACCTCTCAAGCAAGCGAGGAATACGTTGCAAGCTTTGCGCAGGATATAACGTCATCTGTAGTGGACACGGTGTCATACGTGCTTGCGTTTGTGGCAATTTTTATAGTGGCACTGATCGTTTTTACTATCGTTATTGCTATCGTTTCCGCGGTCGTAAAGCTGCCCATTATCAGAGGTGTCGACAAATTGCTCGGAACTGTGTTCGGACTTGCCTCGGGACTCGTTCTTGCCATAGTTCTTTCGGAACTTGCCGTGTGGGGCTTTGAGGCGCTGTCCTCCGTTGACCCCGAAACGTTCGGCGGTGTTGTTGAAAAGACGGTGGTAGTAAAATTTCTTGGCAGCCTTGAATACGGACAGATCAAAATAAAATAACCAAAAGAGGCGTGTGCCTCATCTTACTTGACAGGTGCCGGGGACGGCAGAATGGAGAAATCAAAAATGGTGAAATGTTCCAGATGCAAAAAAAGACTTGCGGTCATTTTTGCAAATGTAAATCATAACGGTGAGAATAAGAGCCAGGGATTTTGCATCAAGTGTGCAAAAGAGGTGGGAATACCCGTTGAAGGTATTCTCGGTGACTCTCTCGGAAAGCTGGGGATCGACCCCGAGCAGATGGAAGAAATGGAAGAGAGCATGAGCGAGCTGGTGGAAGGGAATATCGAGGGCGGTGCGCCCGCTATCGACTTTGCCAAGCTGATGGGAAACATGGGTGTTGGCGAGCCTCAGAAGGAGACTAAAAATTCCAAGGAAAAAAATCAGCAGCCAAAGAAGAAAAAGTACCTTGATACCTATTGCCGCAATCTTACTCTGAGGGCGCAGAGAGGTCAGCTTGACAGGATCGTTGGACGTGAGCGTGAGCTTTCGAGAGTGATACAGATACTTTGCCGCCGTCAGAAGAATAACCCTTGCCTTATCGGTGAGCCGGGTGTCGGAAAGACAGCTATCGCTGAGGCACTGGCGCAGAAGATAGCCTCCGACGACGTACCCTATAAGCTGAAAAACCATCAGGTCTACCTTGTGGATCTGACCGCGATCGTTGCGGGAACCCAGTTCAGAGGACAGTTTGAGCAGAGAATGCAGGGGCTTCTCAGCGAGGTAAGAGAAGCGGGCAACGTGATACTCGTTATCGACGAGGTCCACAACATTGTGGGCGCAGGTGAAGGCGAGGGAAGCATGAACGCTGCGAATATCCTGAAGCCCGCACTTTCCCGAGGCGAGATACAGGTTATCGGTGCAACGACCCTGCGTGAATACAGAAAATATATTGAAAAGGATACGGCGCTTGAACGCCGCTTCCAGCCCGTCACCGTAAATGAGCCGTCGCTTGAAGAGAGCGTTGAGATGCTCCGCGGTATCAAGCACTATTACGAGGAATTTCACAAGATAATCATTCCCGACAGCGTGCTCAATCGCGCGGTTATGATGTCCGAGAGATATATTACCGACAGATATTTGCCCGACAAGGCCATCGACCTGCTTGACGAAGCGGCGGCGAACCTGTCGCTGAGCTCCGCAGAGCTGAACGAATCCTTTGAAATAAAGGAAAAGCTCCTTAAAATAAAGGAAGAACGGGAAGCCTGCGAGGCGGAAGAAATAACCGATCCATCTCAGGAGTCGAAAAAGTTTGAAAAGCTGGCGAATTTCCGCGCGGATGAATTGAGGCTATCAAATCGTCTTGAAGAGATCCTTCCCGCCTGTGAAAAGATCGAAATGACACCCCCCGATCTTGCAAAGGTGGTTGAGATATGGACGGGTATTCCCGCTTCAAATATCACCGAAAATGAATTTGAAAAGATAGACAGACTTGAGGAGCGCATTTCAAAGCGCATAATCGGTCAGGATAAGGCGGTCAGCGCCGTGGCACGTGCAATCAAGCGAAACCGCGCGGGAATTTCCTATAAAAAGAAGCCTGTTTCCTTTATTTTTGCAGGGCCTACGGGCGTGGGCAAGACTGAGCTTGTAAAGACCCTTGCCGCAGACCTGTTCAATTCCCCCGAAACGCTGATCCGTCTCGACATGTCCGAGTTTATGGAGAAGCATTCGGTGTCCAGAATTATCGGAGCGCCTCCCGGCTACGTGGGATACGACGAGGCGGGACAGCTGACTGAAAAGATCCGCCGCAAGCCATATTCTGTAATACTTTTCGACGAGATCGAAAAAGCGCACCCCGACGTGCTAAATATTCTCTTGCAGATACTTGACGACGGCAGAATTACCGACGCTCACGGAAAGACCGTGAACTTTGAGAACACCGTTATCGTCATGACCACAAACGCAGGCTCGGAGAACAATACGTCTTTGGCAGGCTTTGCCCAAAGCGGAGAAGCGCTGGCAGAGGCTAAGACCGAAAAGGCGCTGTCTGCATTCCTGCGCCCCGAGTTCATCAACCGTGTGGACGAAATAATCACCTTCCGCCGTCTTGACGAACAGGATTTTGCCAAGATCGCCGCAATTATGCTGGACGAGCTTGCTTCGGTGCTGGCGGAAAAGGAGATAACTCTCACCTATTCCGACGATGCTTTGAAGCTCATTGCCGAAAAATCCTTCTCGGCAAAGTTCGGCGCGAGAAATATGCGCCGCTTTATCCAGACCGAGGTTGAGGATAAGCTGGCCGAGATAATTATTGCCGATTATAACCGTGCGTTCAGGAGCGCGGAAATATCCGCTGAGAATGGCGAGATAAAGGTTACTTGTAAATAATTTTTTGAAAGGAGAACCCTATGGAAGACTTGAAATGGTATGCCATGACGGCACAGGAAGCCGCATCTGAACTGAAAAGTGATCTGTCCTCGGGGCTCTCCCGAAAAGAAGCGGGAAGAAGATGCCGCCGACTTGGTGAAAACAGAATATACAAGACGGGTGACGACAATCCTTTCCGTCCCATTGTAAAAATGGCGTCCGACGTTTCCCTTATCATCATGCTTGTGCTTTCGATCGTCGGCGCGTTCTTTGCGGACACAAAAATGTCGGTGCTTTGCATTTTCCTTACCCTGTGGGCATTTGCCTTCTCCTCGATCACTTACCTTTATACCAAACGGTATTTCGAGAGCGCGGCATCCTCCTCGCTTCCCACCGTGCGCGTGCGCCGCGACGGAAAGGTCTATTCCGTAAGCATAAAGCACGTGGTTGAGGGTGACGTGATAATATTGCGCCGAGGGGACATAGTCCCCTGCGACTGCCGGCTTATCAGTTCTGAGAACCTTAAAGCTCTTGAATTTACGGGCAGAATAGACGGTCGGGAGAAAAACGAGATAACGCAGAAAAATGCGGACCGTGTTTTTCTGGCAGGTGAAAATCCGACGGTAGCCCAGCAGGAAAACATGATAGGCGCATCTGCCGCCATCGTTTCGGGTCACGGAATCGCCATTGCCGTCAGATGCGGAAGCGATACCTTTATTTCGCAAATGAAGGGAGAGCTTGAACTTGCTCCCGACTCAAAAAAAGACCTTGCAACGATCAAGCAGTTTTCTTCCTTTACATCAAAGGTTGCCCTGATAATGCTTATCTGCGCTCTGCCCGTGACTCTCCTGGTCTTCTTTGTGGGTAAGGACAGCTTCGGGCTTCTCGATACTCTCATGACCCTTGCCGCCATTGTCGTTACAAGCTCAAGCGAGGCGCTGACGGCAGTCATGTACATAATTCCCATGGTTGCCATGATGCGGGCAAAAAATGCCGAAAACAGTGCACAGATAAAATTCCTGCACGCGTTGGGTGAACTGAATTATAACGATTCGGTTATCTTTTACGGTGACGAGGCTCTCGTGAATCGGGAAATGTCTGCCGAGCGTATATATGCCTCTAATCTTTTCTTCCCTGCGGACAAGCCAAGCGAGGATGCAGGTTTTGTAACCCTTGTTGAAAACGCTGTTCTGGGTACATTGGGTAATCTGACTACGGCCGAGCAGGACAAATCTCTTGGCGGCTCTGTTGCAAAGGCGGTTCTTGACCTGGCGCAAACTGTCGGAGTGGATCCCGATATGCTGAAAAAAGAAACTCCCGTGGTAGAATTCAAATCCGCCGCCGAATCCCAGTTTGATACGACTCTTCTGAAGAACGGTGAGCACCATACGGTCATCTGTACCTCTATGTCTTCGGATATTCTCAGGATCTGCACTCACATGAGAACTCCTTCGGGAATACTTCCCATGACAAGTGATAAAAAGAACGACCTGATACGAGCGCATACGCAGCTCCAAAGACAGGCAAAGAACGTGCTTTTCGTGGCATCGTCCGACTGCCCCGCATCAAGCCTTGCCAGACTTGCTTTGGTTCAGAATCAGCTCATTTTTGACGGATACATAGAATTTGCCGAGCCATACGTTGAAAATTGCCGTGAGCTTGTTGAAGAGCTGCGCGAGGCGGATCAGAACGTGTATTTCTTCGGCCCCGAAAGCGGAAATTCCGTTATAAACGCCTTTAATTGCGGAATCGTTCAGCGAAAGAACGAAATTGCTTATGCATCCCATTTCAGAAAGAACGGTCACGGTGTTGACCACGGCTTTGGCGAATATAGGGCGTATCTTGGATTTGGAGGCGCGGAGCTTCGTGCGCTGACTCAGCTTATCCGAGGAGATAACGGAACGGTCAGCATGATCTGCTCCGACGTGGGAGGTCTTTCTGCTTCGGCTAAGGCAAACGCTCTTATCTGTGTTTCGGGCGAGACGGAAAACCGTCGGACGCCTATAGACCAGCCTGCCTATTACTCCCAGATAATAAAGAAAAATTCTGACGTAATAATTCCTCCGGCAGACCGGGGAGGGCAGGGAATCAAGTCCTTTATGACTCTTTTTGCCTGTGCCAAGACCGCCTGTGCCGGACTTTGCGGATTTTTGAAATATTTGTTGTTCTCACAGAGCCTCAGACTTTCGGCAGCGGTGATCCCTCTTATTATAGGAAAGAAACTGCTTCTGCCCGTTCAGATACTTTTACTTGGATTTGTGCTTGATTTCCTTGCCGCTGTCTGTTTTGCCCTCTCGGGCAGCGAAAACGGCATAAAAACAAGACTTTGCGACATTGAAACCGTGTTCTCAAAGCCCTTGAGATCCTATTTCAAGTACCCCGTGGCAGGAATTATTCTGGGCGGTATTCTGATACTCTTGTCGGCGGTATTCGGTATTTCCGGTTCGACTGCAGACACCAATCTGTCAGTCCTTGCGTTCGGTGCTGTTGCCGCTTGCCAGATCTCCGCTGTCGTAATGATCGCAAGACCCCAAAAGGGAGATAAGCTATGCCGCGCCCTGATCGGAGCGTCGGTTATCCTTACCGTTGCCGTCTTTGCGCTCGGTGTGGCACTGCCTGCATTCGGTTCGATCCTCGGTATCTTTTCCCCCGGCTGGCAGGTTATAGCCGCAACACCCATCGCGGCTGTGATCGGTGCGGTTATAATAAATGTAACCGATAGATATCTTTAAGTGAATAGTTTTTCTCAGCCCCTCATACGCTTGTGTGAGGGGCATTTTGCCGCTACGGGAGGAAAATCATGCGACTTACAGACACTGAAAAGCTAAGCGAAAAATACGTTCTCAATCTTTGCGACGGAAGCGATCTCGGCTATGTAACAGACGTTCAGTTCTGCACCGAAACGGGGCAGATAACTGCCTTTATCGTCACTCTTGACACGGGGTTATTCTCTTTCGGAAAATGTGACCGCGCAGTGATCCCCTGGGAGAAGATCGAGTGCATAGGAGAGGACGCGATTTTGGTCAAGCTCACGCCAAACGAGCTTCGTCGGGAGGAAAAGAGCAAAAAAGGGAAGAAATTCTGGAGATAAATGTTAATATTTTGTAAAAAATGAAAGTGCGACTTGACAAGTATTATATGTAGTGGTAAAATACTTAGGATTGCGCGGCAAAGCGCAAAATAAAATACACACACAGCGCCGAAGATGCTATCGGTGAGTGCTTTTTCGGGCATTCTTTTGTGCATTATGAGCTGCTGTGGTGGAAAAACCGAAGGAGGACATTAGAAATGTCTGTAATCACAGTAAAACAGCTTCTCGAAGCAGGTGTTCATTTCGGACACCACACAAGAAGATGGAACCCCAAAATGTCGGAGTACATCTTCACAGAAAGAAACGGCATCTACATCATCGACCTTCAGAAGACAGTTAAGAAGTTCGAGGAAGCGTACATGTTTGTACGTGACGTAGCTGCACAGTAGGGCACAGTTCTTTTCGTTGGTACAAAGAAGCAGGCAGCCGAGGCCATCAAGGAAGAGGCTACAAGATGCGGAATGTACTACGTAAACGTTCGTTGGCCCGGCGGTATGATGACAAACTTCAAGACAATCAAGAAGTCCATCGCACGTCTCAACGACCTGAACAAGATGCAGGAA
>JAFQKA010000038.1 GCA_017397175.1 Clostridia bacterium
AGAGACATCGCGATGGTTTTCCAGAACTACGCTCTTTATCCTCACATGACCGTTTTTGATAACATGGCGTTCGGTCTTAAGCTTCGTAAGGTTCCCAAGGAAGAAATCAAGAGACGTGTTGAAGAAGCAGCTCGTATCCTTGATATCGCTCACCTGCTTGACAGAAAGCCTAAGGCTATGTCCGGTGGTCAGAAGCAGCGTGTTGCTCTGGGTCGTGCTATCGTTCGTTATCCTAAGGTATTCCTTCTTGACGAGCCTCTGTCCAACCTTGACGCTAAGCTTCGTGCAGCCATGAGAACAGAGCTTACAAAGCTCCATAAGAGCGTTGAGACCACGTTCATCTACGTAACCCACGACCAGGTCGAGGCTATGACCATGGCGAGCCGTATCGTTGTTATGAAGGACGGCGTTATCCAGCAGGTTGACGCTCCTCAGACACTTTACGATAAGCCCTGCAACATCTTCGTAGCAGGCTTTATCGGAACACCTCAGATGAACTTCGTAAACGGTACTCTTGAGAAGAAGGGCGATGACGTTCACTTCGTATTCGAGGGCGGCGACATCAAGCTTCCCGCAGAGAAGACCGCTTCCGACACAGCTAAGGAGTATATCGGTAAGGAAGTTGTTATCGGTATTCGTCCCGAGGCTATTCATGACGAGCCTGTTCATCTTGAGACATTCTCCGATTCCGTTGTTGACGCAGTCGTAGACGTAACCGAGCTTATGGGATCCGAGATCCTTATGTACCTCAACGTAGGCGAGTCCAGAATGGTAGCTCGCGTATCTCCCAGATCTCCCTCTCGCGCAGGCGACGAGATCAAGGTTGCTATCGACGCTGCAAGAATTCATATTTTCGATAAGGATACAGAGCGTTGCATCGCACACTGATTTGATACATAAAAAGCAGACCCTCGGGTCTGCTTTTTTTATTTCTTCTCGCTTTCTTTTATCATTTCTCTCAGCGCGCCGATGGCATCGCTCAGTCCCCCCACGCCGTCAATAAGACCGTAACGTACCGCTTCTTCGCCGTCAACGATAGAGCCAACGTCGGTTGCAAGCTCATCGGGACGCATCATAAGCTCTTGGATTTTCGAACTGTCGGCATTTGAATGACTGACGATGAATTTTATGATCCGCTCCTGCATGGATTGGAAATACTTGAAGGTCTGGGGAACGCCTACCACAAGTCCCGTTATACGAACCGGGTGGATAGTCATTGTCGCCGACGGCACGATAAAGGATCTTTTTGCCGCCACCGCCAATGGAACGCCGATAGAATGACCCCCGCCCAGCACCAACGAGACCGTGGGCTTTGACATGGAGGCGATCATTTCCGCAATTGCCAGTCCGGCTTCAACGTCGCCGCCCATGGTGTTCAGTACCACCAGAAGTCCCTCGATCTCCTCGCTTTCTTCGATGGCCATCAGCAAGGGAATAACGTGTTCGTATTTTGTGGCTTTTTGTCCCTCTCCAAGGATGTAATGCCCCTCGATCTGCCCGATGATACTCAGACAATGAAGATTCCCGCTTGGATTCTTTGTCAATACGCTGCCTGTTTTTTCGATTTCTTCAAGCCGCTGCTCCGCGTCTGTTGACTTGTCCTTTTCTTCTGCCATTTTATTCTCCGTTCCGCCGCTGTAAGCGGCTTTTTCGTTATTTTTTCTCGGAGACAAAATTTTATGCGTATTTATCAAAAACTCTTTACAAAAAACGTAAAATAGTGTATAATTATGACAATATTTTCTGAAAGGAATTTTCGACATGAAAAAAAGACTTGTTTTTTTGATGCTTGCCTTGATGATGGCATCGATACTGCTGTGCTCCTGTTCGTCCGATAAGGATAACGGCAAAAACAATGATGACACTCAGCCGTCTTTTGAAACGGTTGATCCTTCACAGGCAATAGATCTGAAGGATTATGTAATGATCCGCTCGGATTCCTCCTCAAAGGAAGTAAAGGATGCAGCTGTGGATCTTCGTATGGCTATCCAGAAGCAATGCGGATTTTTGCCTGACCTGAAGACCGATTTTACGGGCAAAGGGGACCTTGAGATCGTCATAGGTAAGACCAAGCGCGGCGGTGTGGACGGATTGAATAAGGCCCAATACATGATCAAACACACCGAAAAGGGCTTTTTGATCGCAGGAGGCAGTGACGAGGCGACCATCGCGGCGCTGAAATTCTTTGAGGAAAATCTGCTTTCTTCCTCGGGAGTTCTTTGCGCATCGGATTTTGAACATAAAGTGGACAACAGCGTTAAGATCGGAGACAAGACCTATGATGAGATCAAGATCTTTGTTGGTTTCATCCTTGAAAACTGTTCCGAGACTGTTATTTCTTCTTTTAAGTTGCTTGGAGTTCCCGCATCGGTCTGCGACGATGAATCGAAGGCAAACATCGTGCTTACTGCCGATGCCGATATCAAGGTCAACACGATTCCAAAAGGGAATTGGGGTGTAAGTGCTCAGAACGGCATTTTGTATATCGTCGGCAGAAACGACTATGACGTGAGCAGCGTTTGTTCATATGTTTCCGAGTATTTTTCATCAAATAAGGGGAAATTTTCCTTTAAAGACGGAGTTTTGAAGATGGATAAGAACCCTTCAAAGGAAGAATTTTACGAACAGAAAAATCTTACTGTCTACCCCGAATTTCCCGAGCGTATCCGCCGAGACTATATGTACAGCGTTTCGGTAACGCAGGGGGACAAAACGGCGACACTTCCCGTATATAATCACTGTCAGCCCGGAATTACCTATTCCCGTGACAATATCGGCGGTGACAACTGGCGCCGTTTCTCTATGTTTGCCTTTTCGGGTGAGCAGGTGAGAATTGACGTAAAGGTTGGCTGTGATTTTGAAAATTATTGTGTCATTCCCTCCGCAAAGGAGATCAAGAGCGAGTTCAAGAACGGCGTGATCTCGATCTATCTGGATAAGCCCGAGTATATCGTTCTCCGTCTTGACGACGACAATAACACCGCGCTTTCCATTCTTGTCGATTACCCTGAATATCCTCTTGATATTCCCTCAAAGGATGATCCGAATGTCACTTGGATCTCGGGTGTCGTTGAGCCTGAGGACGGCTTTACCATTCTTGATAAGGAAGAACAGATCCTTTATATTGAGCCGGGCGCAGTGCTGTTTTCAAGAGTAAGGCTTGATGCAGAGTACTGTAAGGTTCTCGGCCGAGGCGCTATCGTAGACCCCTTTGAGAACTTCTATAAGTTTAACCCGGCAGGGCAGACTGAGTCTAAGGGTGTTAAACTTATGCAAATGGTGGCTCCGAACGGGCTTTTCGACGGCCCCGTGCTCCTTGATGCCCATTGCTACAACTTTAACGTGAAGAAAAACTGCGTTGTCCGTAACGCTAAAGCACTTTCAGTTATGATAACCTCGGATGGACTTCAGCTTCATTCAGGAAGTCTGGCAGAGCGTTGCTTTATGTACGTGGGCGATAACGGTACGGTTTACAGCGGCGATAACGTTCAGTATAAGGATATCACCATCGGAACTACCTGTGCCGCCATCTTTCCTCAAGGCGGAACGAAAAACTGTAAGATGGAAGATATTTACGTCTTCCGTTCCGATGGTGGACTTATAAACAACCGATATAACGGAAGCAGTGAAACCCCCAACGAGCAAGAACATTCGGTGGATATTATAGGCCTTTATGCCGACGACTGCACCTGCCTGCCTTGGTTCTTCCAGGGACAGAACATGGGCAGACTTGATAAAGTGTTCAACATCGTTAACGCCACCTCATGCGGAACCAGAGGAGTTGAATCCCACTACAATACTCATGACGGAACCTTTATCCGCTTTGATACTACCGAGGGCAAGATCTTTACGGATAACTATACCCTCAATTTCAAAAACCTCTATATCGGCGGTCAGCTGATAAAGACTACCGACGATATCAACGTCAAGGAATCCGGTCAGGGTATGGGCCCCAAAAATGTCATAAATCTTGAGTATGACGACACCAAGGTGGTTGCAAGAAAAAATATTGAAGTCGGTTATAAAAACTCGCTTAACGTCTATATCGGCGCACTCCAGGTGTTCTTGGACAATCCCGCGATCTCCGAGGGCGATAAGATCTATCTGCCGGCCGATGAGATCAAGACCCTTTTGCGCGCTAATGGAGATCTCAAGACTGTGGATAAGAACGGCGTCAAGTACGTGGAAACAAAGGAGCTTGTTTCCGCGAAAATGGCAGGGGACTGCGAAATTGCGGGTAATTGTGTTGTTCTGACTCCCGTTTACAACGGCGAAAACCTTCTCCTTCCCGACACCGGTGATATTCCTTACTACATTGAGGCTATTGCATACATGGTGGATATGACCGCGGAAAATACGGACGGTGAAACGGTGTACAGTATCTTCAACGCCGCAAAGAACGGCTCGGGTCTGTCAAGAGATCTGACAGACGAGGTCAAGATGTACGGAAACGGCACCTACGTCCTCGAATTTGAGATAAGAGGCAACGGTACCGCGCGTGCAAGGAATGCTCTGTATACCTCAGATGATACTTCAAGTAAGTCCTATCCCATAAACCTGAGCGGCGGCTGGCAGACCGTGAGAGTTGAAATGGACGTGGATTTTGATCTGAACGATTTTGAATCTTATTCCTTTAGCATCACGACAAACGATGATTCCACAAGTACATTTGACGTAAAAAATATTACCGTCACGAAAATTTCCTGAAATATTCTCGGGGGCAGTCCGCAGGACTGCCCCTTTGTCTTGAAAAAACAATTTTTTACTGAAAAAATGTTTGGGTTTCTATTTACATACCGCGTCCGATAGTGTATAATTATGGAAACGGCATGAAAGTGCCGCATGAGAAATCAAGTGAGAACAGCACGAAAAATCAATTCAGAATCGAAAAAGCTGCCGATGCGGCGGCGGAACGGAGAAGGAAAATGCTTCAGATCTACAGAGAACTTCCCGACGGAATCAGACGGGATTTTACGTACGACGTAACTGTTACACAGGGTGACAGGACAGAAAAAATCCCCGTGTACAATCACACGGAGGAGTCCGCTTGCAACGGCCGCGGAAGCGGAGGAGACCACAACCGTCGCTTTGCTATGTTTGCATTTGACGGCACAGGTGTACGCGTTGATATTAAGGTAAAGGCGGATTTTGACAGATATGCCGTAATGCCCTCGGCAAAGCATTTCAAGAGCCGTTTCCGTGACGGAGTGATCTCGGTGTTCCTTGATAAGCCCGATTACTTCCTTATCCGCATGGACGACGAGGAAAATACTATCCTCTCGATCTTTGCCGACGATATTGCGGATACCTCCAAAATCCCCGATAAAAACGCCCCCGACGTTATCTGGATCGACGGCTGGTTTGAGACCGAAAACGGCCTTTATGACCTTGAGGCAGATAACAAGACCATCTATATGACTCCCGGCTCGGTATTTAACGTTCGTGCACTGATCAAGGGGGATAACATCAAGGTTATCGGCTACGGTGCGGTGGTTGCCGATCCCTTCAACAATATATACAAGAAAGACGTTAGAGTCGGCGGTACCGAGGGTAAGGGAAGAAAGATCTTCACCATCACGGGTACAAACTGTACGGCTGAGGGTATGACCACGGTGGATTCCCGCTGCTATAACTACGTTGTTTGCGGTGATAATATGGTACTCAGAAACGCAAAGGCGCTCTCCTCCATGATGACCACCGACGGCGTATCCACCTACACGGGCGACGGTCAGCTCATCGAGCATTGCTTCCTCTACGTCGGCGATAACGCGCTCGTTTACAGCGCAAAGAATACTCACCATAAGGATATTACAATAGGCACGACCTGCTGTGCGCTCTTCCCTCAGGTCGACGTACACAGCGCATTCTCCGAGGACATTCACGTGTTCCGTTCAAACGAGGGAATCCTTAACCACCGCTATAACGGCAATGCAACGGTGGAGCGTGTGGCAAACTTTTCGGTAAAGAATCTTGACAGCGTTGACTGTCCCACGACCCCTTGGCTTTTCCAGTGCAGACAGATGGGTACCAAGCCAAAGACCGTTGTGTTCGAGAATATTTCGACCTGCTCGCCAAACGGCTCCTCAAATCCCCGTTACCTGTGGGCATCAAACCTTGTTAATTTCGATAACAAGGACGACGGACTTTATACCTCAAATTACCACGTCACCATGAAAAACGTGTACGTTGACGGCCACGCGGGTATGTGCGAGGAAGATCTCGGCGTCCGTACATACGGCAATCCCACACCCACAAATGAGATGGTCTTTGAAAACGACGGCAGCTTTACTCCCGTTCACAGAACGGATATTTGTCTCAGATACGTAGCTCCCGAGAAGATCTTCATCGGACGTAAGCAGATATTCTTTGAGCACGCGCCCATTTGGGAGGGGGACGAGATCTACGCACCCGCAAAGACCTTGCTTGAGCAGTTTAACCGTCCCCCGAAGCCCGAGACAAAGACTGTTGACGGTGTTGAATACGTAAAGCTTTCCTCTCTGGTTGACTGCGGACTTGCCAAAAGTATTACACGCGAGGCAAAGGCTTGTATTATAACTCCCGTTTGCGATGGCAAGAATCTGCTTCTGGCCGACCGTGGCGAGATCAGCCATTTCTATGAGACCGCCAACTGGATGGTTGACCTGGTCACATTCTGCGAGGGCGAAAAGCTCTGTTATCAGGCAACGAGCCTGCGCTCAAAGTGGGCAGGCTTTGCTCGTATGATCACACGAGAGATCAAGGAATACGGAGAGGGAACATATCGCCTGTCATTTAAGGCAAGAGCCTGCCAAAAGGGACAACTCCGCGTAGGATTTGAACACGAAAATTGGAAATACCAGAACGTGGACAGACGCTACTTTGACGTGGACGAGGAATGGCGTGCACAGAGCTTTGATTTTGCGGCGACCCGTGACGTCCTCGATGCAAATTCGATACTTTTTGCGTTCTGCTCGGGTGACGAGATCATGCCTTCATTTGACATTTGCGACATCGAGCTTATCAAGCTCTGAAAGGAAAAATAACTATGCTTCAGATATACAGAGAACTCCCCTCAATGGTGAGACGAGATTTTGACTATGAGGTAACTGTTCACCAAGGAGAGCAGTCGGGCAAGCCGGCTGTTTATAACCACACAATGGAATTTGTTGTCTACGGCAGATCGGTGGGCGGAGATACAAACCGTCGATTCGCCATGTTCGCTTTTGACGGCAGCGGCGTTCGCGTAGATATCCGGGTCAAGAAAAACTTCCGCCGTTATATGGTCATTCCCTCGGTAAAGAACTTCCGCTCGGAATTCTGCGACGGTGTGATCTCGGTGTACCTTGACCGTCCCGATTACTTCTGCGTTCGTCTCGATGACGATGATAACACCATCATTTCGATCTTTGCGGACGGGATCATGAATCCTCTTCACATTCCCGATCCCGCCGACCCCAATACTATTGTGATCGACGGCGTGCTTTCCCCCGAGGACGGCATCTACCACGTTGAGGAGGACAACAAGAACATCTATCTTACCCCCGGCTCGGTGCTTAATGCTCGTGTGCTTATCAAGGGTAATAACTGTAAGGTTTGGGGACGCGGCGCGGCAGTGGTCGACCCCTATGAAAATATTTACCGTCTGAGCATCATTTCGGGTGGCACGGAGGGAAGCGGCCATAAGCTCTTTACTATCGCGGGAGCAAATTGCCAGGTTGACGGTGTCACACTCATCGATGCCCGTTGCTTCAACTATACCATCACCGCCGACAACGTGGTGCTCAAAAACGCAAAAGCTATGTCTACAATGATGACCACCGACGGCGTTTCGGTATACAGCGGCTCGGGTGCCCGTGTTGAGCATTGCTTCCTTTACGTTGCGGATAACGCAATGGTATTCAGCGCGACCAATATCCACTATAAGGATATCACCATCGGCAACACCTGCACGGCAGTGTTCCCCCAGGTAACCGTGAAGGATACGCTTCTTGAGGATATTCACATTTTCCGTTCAAACGACGGCATTATCAATAACATCTATAACGGACGCGAGCCTGTTGACCGCGTGGTCAGATGGAAAATAAAGAACATGGACACCGTTGACTGTACTTATGCCAGATATTTCCTGCAGATAGGTAATATGGGTGTCATTGACGATAAGCACGTTGTTTTGGAGAATATCTCAACGGGCAGCTTCTCGGGTAACGGCGCACCTCATAAGTATTTCAAGTCCCCCTACGTTCTGCGTATGGTGAACTGGGACAATAAGCTGTTTACCGAAAATTACAGAGTTGATTTCCATAACGTTTACATTGACGGTCATCCCGTGACCGAGCTTGAGGAAAGCAAGTGCATTTTCGAAAAAAATCCCAAGACTAAGGTAAATATTACCTGCGACGGCGCATATACTCCCGTAAAGCGCAATGAGATCGCCGTAAATTACGTAGCCCCAAACAGAATTTTTGTCGGTCAGCAGCAGGTGACCTTCGAGCATGACCCTCTGTGGCAGGACGACGTGCTTTATATCAGCGCTGAGGAGATCTTGGAAGCAATGAATAAGACCTGCGACGTGGAGACTACCGAGATAAACGGTGTAAAATACACCACACTCGACGCACTTGTTGAATGCGGTGCGGCAGTGAAGGCAGGGAAGAGAAGGGACTTTTTTGAGATCATTCCCGCCTATAACGGCGAGAACTTGTTCAAGGAAGACCAAGGCGAGGTAAGCCATTGGGGTGAGCAGGTCTGCTATATGGTGGATCTTGTTACCGAGCGTGACGAAAATGGAGAGATCTATTACTCCTGCCAAAGGATCAGAAACCGCGACGCGGGTATGAACCGCTTTATTACCGAGGCGGTAAAGATGTACGGTGCAGGAAGTTACAAAGTCAGCTTTTCCTGCCGTGCACAGGAGAAGGGAAGCCTTCGCTTCGGCGTTTCCTATGACGATTGGCAGTATGCTACGGGATATTGCAATTCCTTTGACGTTTCGACTGAATGGCAAAGCGTTTCCTTTGATATCGAGGTTGACGAGGATATGGTGAGAGGACAGTCTCTTGCTTTCAGAGTAATTTCAGGTGAAACTCTGATGACCCGATTTGACGCAAAGGAATTCAGCCTTACTAAAATTTGATTTTTGCCCCTCAAACGGCAGATTGCCGTTTGAGGGGCATTTTTTGTTTCGCGTTTTTGCTAAAAATGGAGATTCTTTTTGTGCAAATGACTGAAAAGCGATAAAATGGAGTCTTTTTTTGGCTTTGCGGTTGATTTCTTATATAAATTATGGTAAAATTATAATGTATAGTTTTACAAAACTATAAAATAGAGAGTAAAAAAGGAGAAAACCATGAAGACAACAAGAAAAATCTTTCTTGCTCTTGTTCTGACACTTTGTGTGGCAGCGGTTCTGTCTGTATGTGCCTTTGCGGTGCTGAATTTTGAGACAGACCTGCCTTCAGGCGTACAAAAGGGCGAGACAGGCTGGGTTGATTCCGGTTATACGGACATCGACGCAGAAAACAGCGGTTGGACGCTTATCGGCGTTCCGTCGGGCTTCGACAAAGTGGCTAACGGCGCTTTCCCGAAGCTTACGTTCTTTGAAAAGGCTTATTTCTACTGGAATAAGACCGCAAAGAAGGGCGTATGGATCCCCACACAAAACAATATGAGCTCCAACTCGGGAATGGCTACGGTAATTGACCCCCGCAATCCCGACGTTTCCACAGATGGCGGTAAAAAGCTCTATACCATTGCTTGTGCCTTTATTGACATAGCAGAAGAGAAGAAGGCTGCTTTTTCCAACATTTACGTCGGCGGATACATTTACCAAAACAACGCATACACGACCTTGAAGGATACACGTCCTCTGTGGGCGAGATATCATGCCAAGGGATATGCTGCAGCAGGTAACTGGGACAGCATTTCCTGTACTGCCGATCAGTATACTCTGTACACAAATAAGAAGACAGAGCTTTCCGCGACTTTGTCCGGAGAGGCACTTGAGGACGCATTGGTTGAGTACGTTCTCGTTAATATCACCGGAATAAGCACCGCGAGAAACTGCCTTTTAGACGGTGTTCAGTATAACACCGGTTGGATCTTCAAGCAGCTTGAGGACAACGGCTACGTTTTTGAGAGCCTTGAGATCCGTGCCGGTAACACCTCTGCTCCCGTACTGGGCACAGTCGGCTACGTATTGAGCATGATCGAGACAAAGACGGTACTCTTTGACAGCAAGATCACAGGAATAAATATTGGTGCTACCTGGCGCGGACTTTTCAGATCGGTTGCCAATCTCAAGACTGTTGCTCACGTAACTTATGACGCAGATAAGTCCGGTAAGTACACCGGCACAGTTACGGAAAACGTAGTTGACCTTTCCGGCTTTGCGACGGTTACTCCTTACAGCAGCGGCGCTAATATTGCTGACCGTGCATTCTATTATGCTTCCGGAATTGAGAACGTTGTTTATTTCACAACTCTGAAGTCCGGCGAGACAGAAAATGCAGGCTGGGTAGACGCAGGAATGTTTGAGGGCGCTACAAGCCTCAAGACGTTCACTATGAACGCACCTCTTACAAAGCTCAGTGCTACTGCATTCGGCGCTTGCACGAAGCTCGCTACTCTTGACCTCAAGGGCGGCGTTGCGTCGGGTGTGTCCATTGCTACCAACGCGTTCAGCAAATCGGCAACTATCGAGGCACTCGTTTATGACGAAACCTCCAAGACGAATCTTGAAACAGCACTTACCGCTGCAGGTTATACCAATATAACCGTTACTCTCGTAGACGCAGGCGGCGAGGAACCCGACGAACCCGAAGAGACTGCAACAATGCCTGTGGGTGTAGATAAAACAAGCGATAAGTGGACAAATTCCGGTTATACGGACGTTGATACGGAAGACGGCTGGTACCTTATGAGCGGAAACGAAGATTATTCCACTACAACCACCTCTTTCCCCACTTTTGCTGCTCTTGCAGGCGGTAGATTCTATTGGAACAAGACAACAGGTGAGGCGGTTTGGCTCGTCACATCTTCAAATATGTCCGGAAACTCCGGCGAAGAAAATCCTGTCAGCTTGAACGATCCTACCGCTCAGGCAAATACACAGATGAGATTCTATGCGTATGCTTCCTGCTTTGTTGACATAACAAACAAGACAGACAACGCTATCAAGACGCATTTTGCCGGCGGTACGTCGGAAAAGTCTCAGTACGTTACACAGAACGCTACAAATTATCCTATTTACGAGCGTTACATAACGGCGAAAAAAGCAAGTAAGCAGTGGTCTAACGTTATCGTTACCGCTCAGGCTTACGCTGACTTTGTTGCGTACAAGGCAACCCTCGGCTATGCAGAGGATGCGGCGGTTGAAGATACGGCTCACCAGGATCTTTTGGTTGAGTGGGCATTTGCAAACATCGCTCCATACAAGCAGCTCAGAAACTGCCTTGAGGACGGCGCAAAGTTCAACATGGCATGGGTATTTGCTCAGCTTGAAAAAGAAGGCTACGTCTTCACAAAGGTTGAGTTCCGCGCGGCAAAGGGTGTTACTCCCTACTACGGTACCGTAGGTCTCGTTGCGAAGTGCATAGAAGCAGAAACTATCCTTATGGATAGCAAGATCAACGATCTCCGTTTCACAAACACAGACCGCGGTCTCTTTGTAGGCAACTCGTCTCTCAGAACATTTGCTCACGTAACCTATAATACCGATATGTCCGGCGAATATACGGGAACAGTTAAGACGGGCGTTGTAAACCTTTCCGGCTTTGCTAAGGTTACAACTTATACTGTAAGCAATATTGTCCGTGCTTTCTCCGACCTTCTCGAACAGGCCGGTATGACAGAGGTCGTATGGTTTAACTCTGTTAAATCCGGTGATACAGAATATGCAGGCCATATTGATACCGATGCATTAAAGGCGGCAAAGAATCTTACAAAGGTCACCTTGACAGCGCCTCTTACAGCTATTGCAGCAAACGCGTTCAACGGAGCAACAGCTCTCAAGACCATTGATCTCAAGGGTGGCGTTGCTTCCGACGTAACCGTTGCTTCCACAGCATTCTCGGGCGCAACACAGAGTATTGAGGCTATCGTATACAGCAACGCTGCCAAGACAGCTCTTGAAAGTGCTCTTTCGACAGCAGGCATCAAGAACGTAACCATTACTCTTGTTACAACAACTCCCGACGCGGCAAATAACGCTATCAGAGCCGACGGTTATTCTATCCGTCTCAACGACGATAACGCAAAGACTCCCGGTCCTGCTCTCCGCGCAGAGTTTACACTTCTTAACAGCAACATCGCTGCAGCCAAGGCAGAAGGCTTTGATCTTTCAAGCTACGGTGTTATCGTATTCTCTGCTAACACACTCAACGGCACCACCTATAACGGTGATATCGATGCAGTTCTTGAGGCGGCAAAGGCAGGAACCGATACGAGAATCATCGTTAAGTCCGCTGTTAACGGTCCTTACGTAAACGGCGCGGCTCTCCAGACAAACCCCGATCTCGATAAGGTGTTCGCAGCAGCTATCACGGGTATTCCCGAGGGTAACTTCACATCTGCTGTTTACACATACGCATATGCAGCATGGACAGACGGCACCGACACCTATTACACATACACGACCTACACTTCCGACAGAACGAGTAAGACCGCTCATTCTCTCTACGATGCAACAGTATTTGCATTTATGAGCGGTATCGCAAACTCTCAGAACACAGACGCGGATAAGCTCTGGCCCGTTCTTGACAAGGGCGCGTTCTCTATCACAGACGGCGAGCAGAAAGGATTTGCCAACGGTCTGTCTCTCAACGTGGCTTACAACTTCACAGACGAGGACGGAAATGCAAATGCGGCAAATACTTTCACATACTCCAATCTGCCTCTCCGTGCATGGATCTTCGGTAACCTCTCGTCTACCGGCGCGGTTCAGTGGAACTCTGCGGCAAACAGACTTGAGGAAACCAGCTCCACAAACGTAGTATGGTCCCTTCTTACCGATACCATGGCTGACGGAACCGTTGAGCTTGTAGTGGCTTACCGCCGTGCTCCCGGCGCAGCAGAAGACGCGGTGGCAACGATTCCCCGTATCAGAGACCGTGGATCGACAGGTGGCTTTGCACCTTACAGCAGCTCTTACTTTACTCCCGGTACTACTTATACTGCTGTTGACAGCACAACAGGCAACGGTCTGTACAATCAGGCAACGATCTACAGCCCCATTCTGACCGAGGCTAACGAAAACAAGATCAAGACCCTTGTTGTTGACTACGGCGTAGATGTCTTTGCTCCCTCTGCTCTTGAAAATACGACTGTAGGCACTCTTGCAACCATCGTATACCCCGAGGGAATGACCGCTTCAACATATGTGTTGACGTATAACTATTATGTTGCCAACATGATCTACGCTTCCGAGAACAAAACTTCTCTGACAGCAGATACGCAGGTAGAAGGCTTTGGTAATATCATAGACCTGTCAGGTTTGGCTTCTGTATCTATCCACTATGCTTTCTCTTCGACATCTCTTGCTGAGAATATTATTCTTCCCGAAAACGTCGTAGGAACGAACGGAATTCAGGAGACGTTCTATAACGCAAAGAAGCTCAAGAGAGTATGGGCGGTAGGAGCTGACGTTCCTGCGGCTAACACCATTGACCTGACGGCCGCAAATAAGCTGGTGTCCTTCTGTAAGAATGCCTTTACGAACGTTCCTGCATCGACTATCATTATGCCCGAGTCCTTCCAGGGTGTAGCCGAATACTCCATGCTCCTCAAAGAGGCTGACGCATGTGCAAGAGTATTTGGTACAGACAAGGCGCACACGATCGTTCTCGGTGAAAACTCTGAAGCTCTTACTCGTGCATATGCATCGGGCAAGAACGGCGGTCTTATCGCGTACTACGATAAGCTCCACACCATTGCTACAACCGACTCCGATTACAACAACGTTGATCTGATCAACGTCACCTGCACGGTTGATGAGGGAACTTTCACCAAGACTATCGCTGAGTGGAAGACATACTTTGAAGAAAAGGCGGCTGAAGAGGCTGAGCCTACCATTCTACCTTTCACAGCAGGTATTAACCTCAATGGTATGGACACGTTCCTGTCTGAAAACGATTATGGCTTTTTTGAGTACGGAATCAGGATGACAACGGCCGAGTCCACTTATACCAATGTCAAATCCCAGGGCTTCGACTACGTTCGTATTCCGATCAACTTCTATACGATCTATTATGAAGCGGAAGAATACAACTACACGTCCGAGCAGTTGATGCAGAACCTCGACACGGCAATCGAGCTTGCTTTGGCACAGGATCTGTACGTTATGATCGACTTCCACGGTTGGTTCTATATCGGCGAGGAGGAGAATGACTATGAGGAGTTCCTCTACTGCTGGACACAGGTGGCAAACCGCTACAAGGATGCTTCCGAAAAGGTGATTTTCGAGCTTCTTAACGAGCCTTGGTACACGGACGGAAAGGCGCAGACTTATCTGTCCGACAGCCGCCTCAATACCATGCAGGCTGAAGCAGTAGAGATCATTCGTAACACAGGTTCAAACAATGCGACTCGTCTTATCGTTCTCTGCACGGCAGACGGAAACAAGGCTTGGAAGCTCAGTAATCTGGTTCTTCCCGACGATGACAACATCGCTGTTGCTATTCACGAATACTCGCCTTACAATTTTACACATCAGAACTTCTCCTGGGCAGGATTGGGCGGACAGACAACGACTCTCGAGGCTCAGGGCGGTTTTGCAAGCGCTACCGGCTGGGATTTCAGCCAGATCAAGGCGTTCCAGGAGGCTAATCCCAAGGTTCCGATCATTATGAATGAGTTTGGATTAAACCTTTCCAAGGCAAGTGCGGAAGATGCCAGAGAGTATCTTAGCGGAATTACCTCCTTCTGTAAGGAAAACAATATTCCTTGGGCATATTGGCAGTATGACAGTAACGGATACAGCTCTGAGGGCGCTATGGCTCTTTACAGGCAAGACAGCTACTGGGGAAGTGCTGCTTGGGATCAGAATGCGCTTGATGCTCTGTTCCTCAGATCATAAAAGGGAGGTAAGTAAAGATGAAAAATTATGCAACTCCTGAAATTGAGGTTATTAAGGCTGACGCACTCCAAGTGCTGACAGTATCCATCGGTGACGTTGACGTCAACGTCGGAGACGGATTCTTCTGATAACTTTTTTGACACAAAACCCCCGCTTCGGCGGGGGTTTTTGTGTTTGCACGACTTGTTTGAACAAGATCTTTCGGCAATAAATATTAAAGGTAGATATTTTCGCTTTACTATTGATTTTTTTTGATAAATATGGTATAATATTTTTTCAAAATATCGGGTGTTTTTTCTGTTGACCCCCGGCATATACTTAAAGTGACCACTACACATAAAAGGACTGAACAAGATGACAAACTACGAACTTTGGCTTGAAAAAGCCGCAGAGCTTCGTGCGGAGCTTGAAAAAATGAACGAAAGCGAGAAAGAGGACGCATTCTACCGTGACCTTGAATTCGGTACGGCAGGCTTGCGCGGCGTAATCGGCGCGGGAACCAACCGAATGAACGTATACACCGTTGCAAAGGCTTCCCAGGGTCTGGCTAATTATATTGTAAAGAACTTCAAGGACGCAAAAATTGCCGTAAGCTACGATTCCCGTAACTTCTCGGACGTTTTTGCAAAGATATCCTCTGAGGTCTTTGCCGCAAACGGCATCAAGGTGGCAATTTACCCCGAACTCATGCCCGTTCCTTGCCTTTCATTTGCCGTAAGAAGCCTCGGATGCACGGCGGGCGTTATGATAACCGCCTCCCACAACCCTGCAAAGTACAACGGCTATAAGGTTTACGGTGCCGACGGCTGCCAAATGACCAGTGAGGCTGCTGACGCGGTTACAACTGAGATCGAGAACCTTGATATTTTTGAGGATGTTAAGCGTATGCCCTTTGAAGCGGGAATTGACGCGGGACTTATCTCTTACATCGACGACAGCGTTTTTTCGTCTTTCTGCGAGCAGGTCAAGGGAGCTTCCGTTCTCTTTGGAGACGAGATCGACAAGAATGTTTCTATCGTATATACGCCCCTTAACGGAAGCGGTCTCAAGCCCGTTATGCGCGTTCTGCGCGAGACGGGATTTAGCAACGTGACCGTTGTTGCAGAGCAGGAAAAGCCCGACGGCAATTTCCCCACATGTCCATATCCCAACCCCGAGATCAAAGAGGCTATGGCACTTGGCATGGAGTACGCTAAAAAGTACAATGCGGACTTGCTTTTGGCTACCGACCCCGATTGCGACAGAGTCGGAATTGCGGCATTTGACGGCAAGGAATACCGCCTGTTCACAGGTAACGAGACAGGTATCCTTCTTACCGATTACATCTGTTCTCAGCGCACAAAGCACAAAAAAATGCCCGACAGCCCCATTATTGTAAAGACTATCGTTACAACCGACCTGGCGGACCGCATTGCAGAGAGCTACGGCGTTCGTCCGATCAACGTGCTCACGGGATTCAAGTATATTGGCGAACAGATCGCGCTGCTTGAAGAAAAGGGAATGGAATCATCTTACCTCCTTGGATTTGAGGAAAGCTACGGATATCTTTCTGGAACTTACGTGCGCGACAAGGACGCGGTCAACGCATCCTTCCTCATCTGCGAGATGTTTGCGTATTATAAGACCCGCGGAATCAGCCTCATTGACAAGTTGAATGAGATCTATGCGAAATTCGGCTATTGCCTTAACACTCTTCATTCTTATCAGTTTGAAGGCTCCGCAGGCTTTACCAAAATGCAGGAGATCATGAAAAAGCTCCGAGGTGACGTGAATGGGTTCGGCGGTCACTCGGTGACGCGGACGCTGGACTATCTTTGCGGTCTTGACGGGCTTCCCAAGGCTGACGTCATCAAATATCTTCTTGATTGCGGATCGGTGGTTATCCGTCCCTCGGGTACGGAGCCGAAATTGAAGGCTTACATCACGGTCACGGCAGAAACCGAAGCGAAAGCAAAGGAAACGGAACGTCAGATCAAGGCTGACCTTGACGAGATTCTTAAATAATAAAAAAACGGAAGGCATCAGCCTTCCGTTTTTTATTACAAAATTTCTGTCAGACGAACAGCACCGTCCGTGAGAAATTCGATGTTTTCTTCCTCAAACACCGTGTCCCGCACCGTATGTATGCGATTCATGTATAGCGTGCCGCCGCGGGTGCTTTTCAGTGCCGCCACTCCGATGCCGAGAGGGAAGTTTGCCTGGTCTGAGGGGTAGAAAACGCCCTTTGTCAGAGCATGAACCTTGAATCTTTCGCTTTCGGGAAAGGCATCTGTGAGCTTGGTAGACAATTTTGCCGCGTCCCGACGGATTGCAAAAAGAATGTTATCACCGTCCGAGACACAGTCAAAATTGATGAGGGGCTTGTTTTTCATTTCCCGATTGTGCTTTGACGCAAATCCGATAGACCCGAAAAGTCCCGCTTCCTCAAGGTCGAAGAAAACAAACGCAACCTTGTTTCTTTGCTCCTCGGGAAGCTTTTCCATGATAGAAAACAGGGTGATCACGCCCGAGGTGTTGTCGTTTGCGGTGTTTTTATTTGCGGGGCCTGCAAAAACAGAGCATATCAGGATGAAATTGATAACATAGGCAATCCAAAATGTGACCTTGCCGGGAATATCAATAAGACCACCCAAAAATCCAAGTCCAAATCCGATTCCGAAGGCTACGGCGCAAAAGCCCAATGTCAAAAGAAGCTGATAGAGCAAATAAATACCGAAATTTCTCGGTGTTATGAAATTGGGAAAGGGAAGGACGGCGCAAGTATCGTAGTGCGCGGTGTAGACTACCTTTGCGCTCTCCACGTCACCAACCACAATGTTGCGCGCGCCAAGATATCCTTTTTCAACCTTAACTTCATAGCTTAGCTCTTCGGCTTTTATTTTTGCAAATTCGATAAATTTCGACTTTTGCTTTTTGGTTTTCCTGACCTGATATTTTTCAAATATTTCTTTTGCGGTTTCAGTCATTTTGTCTCCTGTTTCTAAAAAATTCCCCGACAGAGATCGGGGAATTTTTTGTAAAAGAACTATTATTTAAGCATTCCTTCAAGTGTGGCTTTTGCCGCGTCAAGCGCCTCGTCGGTCTTGGAGATTTCCTTGCCGCCTGCCATTGCGCTGTCGGGACGTCCACCGCCCTTGCCGCCTGTAACTGCCGCTACGGCACCTACAAGCTTTCCTGCGTGAGCGCCTGCAGCAACTGCATCCTTGCCTGCCGCTGCGATGAAGTTGAGCTTGTCGCCGTTGATGACCGCCAAAACTGCCACAGCATCTGCGTTGTTAGCCTTGATGTCGTCAGCCAGTGCTCTTGCCGCGTCAAGCTGCATATCGCCCAGCTTTGCTGCAATAAGCTTTACCGTGCCCACTGTCTGTGCACTTGCCATAATATCGCCCAGCTTGGAGGAAGCAAGCTTTGCATTCAGAGCTTCGATCTCCTTCTTTGCATCGTGAAGCTCGCCCTGGATCTGAGCCGCTCTCTTTGCAACGTCCGCGATCTTCTGAACCTTCAGCTCGTTTGCCGTCTCGGCAATGAGTGCGTCCTTTTCGGCAATCAAACGGAGAACACCAAGACCCGTAACAGCCTCAATACGGCGCACGCCTGCGGCAACACTGCTCTCGGAGATGATCTTGAACAGACCGATCTTGCCTGTGTTGTTGCAGTGAGTACCTCCGCAAAGCTCAGTGGAGAACTTGCCCATCTTGACCATACGAACGGTCTTGCCGTACTTCTCACCAAAGAGAGCCATAGCACCGTGCTGTTTTGCGGTCTCGATGTCGGTTTCCATTGTAACTATATCGTTTGCAACGAGAATATTTGCGTTAACAAGAGCCTCGACTGCCTTGATCTCATCGGAGGTGAGAGCTGCGAAGTGAGTGAAGTCGAATCTGCAGACCTCATCGTTAACATAAGAGCCTGCCTGTTCAACGTGATTTCCGAGCACCTGACGGAGAGCCGCCTGGAGCAAGTGAGCCGCCGAGTGGTTGCGGCAGATCGCCTCTCGTCTGGCGTCAATGATGTCAGCGGTAACCGTATCGCCAACCGAAACAGAGCCTTCGGCAACAGTACAAACGTGAATGTAAACGCCATCTGTCTTCTTTGTGTCGTAAACCTTTGCAAGGAATCCGTCTGCGTAGAGCGTACCCGTGTCACCAACCTGTCCGCCGCCTTCGCCATAGAAAGGAGTGCGGTCAAGAATGATGGAGCAATCGCCCTCACTTACCGATTCAACGCTTCCTGCGTCTGTAAGAATGGCGATGACCTTAGCTTCGCTCTTGTATTCGGTGTAGCCTGTAAATTCAGTCTTTTGGAGGTCGGAGAGCAGAGACTTTGAGGATTCGTCCCAACCGCCGATGTTAGCTCTTGCCTCTCTCGCTCTCTTTCTCTGCGCCAGCATAAGCTCGGAGAAAGTCTTTTCGTCGATAGAAAGCTTGCTTTCAGCAGCGATCTCGCGTGTCAGATCAATGGGGAATCCGAATGTGTCGTAAAGCTTGAACACGTCCTCACCGGAGATCGTGTCCGAATTGTCGGCAAGCGCACCGCGGATAAGATCGGAGAGGATAGAAAGGCCTGCGTCGATGGTAGCGTCAAAGCGCTCCTCCTCAAGGGAAATGACCTTGAGAATGTAGTCTCTCTTTTCGTCAAGCTCGCGGTATGCGCCCTTGCTTTCCTCAATGGAGGTGGTAACCGTGTCAACGAGGAAGGGGTGGTTGATACCCAGGAGCTTACCGTGACGGCAAGCGCGGCGGATAATACGGCGAAGCACGTATCCGCGACCCTCATTGGAGGGAATTACTCCGTCGGATATCATGAACATTGCACTTCTTGAGTGGTCGGTAACTACGCGGATAGAGATGTCGTTTTCGGCATCGTCGCCGTACTTTTTACCGGAGATCTCGCTGACCTTGTCGATAACCTTGCGGATAGTGTCGACCTCGAACATATTGTCAACGCCCTGCATAACGCAAGCGAGACGCTCAAGACCCATACCCGTATCAATATTTTTCTGCGCCAGCTCGGTATAGTTGCCGTTGCCGTCGTTGTTAAACTGGGAGAATACGTTGTTCCAGATCTCCATGAAGCGGTCGCAGTCGCAGCCAGGCTTGCAATCGGGGGAACCGCAGCCGTACTTTTCACCGCGGTCAAAATAGATCTCGGAGCAGGGACCGCAGGGGCCTGAACCGTGCTCCCAGAAGTTGTCGGCCTTGCCCAGGCGGACAACGTGTTCACGGGGTACGCCGATCTTGTTTACCCAAATGTCGTAAGCCTCCTCGTCGTTTTCGTAAATGGAGGGCCAGAGCAGGTTTTCGGGAATCTCAAGTGTCTTTGTAAGGAACTCCCAAGCCCACGGAATAGCCTCTTCCTTGAAGTAATCGCCAAAGGAGAAGTTACCCAGCATTTCAAAGAAAGTGCCGTGGCGCGCCGTGTGACCAACTCTTTCAAGGTCGGGTGTTCTGATGCACTTCTGGCAGGTGGTAACTCGGTTGCGGGGAGGAGTTTCCTCGCCCGTGAAGAACTTCTTCATAGGAGCCATACCCGAGTTGATAAGCAGAAGGGATTTGTCGTTGATAGGAACCAGAGGGTAAGAGGGAAGTCTCAGATGTCCCTTTGATTCAAAGAAAGCGAGATATTTTTCTCTCAGATCGTTGAGTGATGTCCAAACCATATTTATTCGTCACCTTTCAGGTAAAATTTTAATATTCGTATAATTATAACACTCTTGTCAGTTTATGTCAAGAATAATTTGCTCAGTCGAAGGCGTGAAGCGCGGCGCCGATTACGGTGCCGAATTGTGAATTTTCGGGAATAATAAACTTGACTCCAAAGGCTGCTTCAAGTCCCTCGAACACACGGCGAACGTGAGGCATGGTAGTCAGATTGCCGGTCAGCACGATTTCTTTTATGGAGTGAGAGCGAGCGGCGAAGATCGCGGTGGTGGCGATGGTTTCCGCGACCATGTTCACAATTCCGAGCGCGATGTCCGAGCTGGTTGCGATGTCGCTGACGTTACCGAAGTTAGCGGCGGTCAGCTCCTCGTTCATTCCGGGGTATTTTTTTGCAAGATCCTTGACGCGGAGGTCGATGTTATTCAGATCGCCGGTCTCGCAAAGCTCCTCGATGTGCTCAATGGTGTCGACACCCAAAATCTTTTTGGAAAGTCCGATGAGCGTACCGCCTCCAACACCCGTACCGCCCATGTAGTCGGTAATAACGCCGCCGTCGGAGGTGGCCTTTGCGTGAATTATGGCAGTACCGGTTCCGAGGCTGACCACGATAGTCTCGTTAAGTCCCGAGAGGTAAAGACCGCCCTTGCCGATGCTCGAAAATTCGGGGACGCTCTTGCATTTGAGAGTGTAGAGGGGACGGTCGATGTGCGAGGAGCCGACCCCTGTCATCATGACCTGTTCGATGTCGTCAAGCGCGAGCCCGTTTTCCATTGTGAATTTTCCAAGCGCTCCGTATATTGAGGTTATAGGGTCTGTCGCGCGAACAAAAATGGGGGCGATAAGCCGATGTGATTTATTTTGTCTGTTGACGTCAAATCCCACGATCTTTGTGGTGCTTCCGCCAACGTCGATTCCGATTACAACTCCCATAGCTTCCTCCTTGAGCATAATAATCCATTATATCTTTATAATTATAGCACAACAAGACCACCGTGTCAAGTTTTTGACGACAAAAGAAGCGTTTTTGCGGGAAGTGAGCATCAAAAAACTGCCCTCGGCGGTCAGCAGAGGGCAGAGAAGTGTTGTTTTGAGGTTTAACCTAAAGTTACGTCCCAGCCTGCCAAGAACTGAGCAAGAAGAACCGCGTCAATAGAGTTGATCTCTCCGTCGCCGTTGCAGTCGGCGGCATTTTCGTTGAATTGGACGTCCCAGTTTGCGAGAAGCTGCGCAAGAAGAACAGCGTCTTTTGCATTTATTGCGCCATCGTTATTGATATCACAATATAGAATCTTTTCCCATATTGCGTACAGATTTAACTCTTCATTAGTGGAATATGTATCACCGGGTGCGTATACGATTTCTCCGTTGACTTCTGTAGCCCAGCCTTGGAAGATATATCCTTTGAGCGTGGGTATTTCGGTATAGATAATATAATCATACCAATGAAATTTTACATCCGTCTTTGTATTTTCTTCGGAAATAAAGTAAGTTATTTTATATGTGGTGACTTCCCATACAGCGTAGAGTGTGGTGTCCGCATTTATTTTAAAAGAGTCGCCGGGGCTATATAAAGTACCGCTTCCGTCAGAATCTGTAGCCCAACCCAAGAACGTGTATCCTTCTTTTACGGGAATTACGCTTGTTATGGTTAAACTTTGGCCGTATGTTTTAATTTGAGCGTCAGGAGTTCCCGAACCTCCGTTAGCATCATACGATATCGTGAATGTATTTATTGCCCATACTGCATAAAGTGTTATGTCAGCATTGAGCGTATATATGCCGCCGGGGGAGTATACGACGTCACCGTTAGAGTTTGTTGCCCAGCCTAAAAATGTATATCCGGTTCTTGTTGGGATCGAACTGCTAAGAGTAAGGTCTATATTGTGTGTCTTTGTCTGAGCCGAAGGTTGTCGCGTACCACCGTTGGCGTTGTACGTCACCTTATACGTATTTAACTCCCATACGGCGTAAAGTGTCACGTTGGCATTGGCTGTGTATGACTCGCCGGCAGAATATACGACACCACCGTCAGCTCTCGTTGCCCAGCCTTTGAAAGTATAGTCCGATTTTGTCGGAATCGTATTGCTGAGAGTTAAGGTTTTTCCGTATTTTTTGACTTGGGTGGCGGGTGCTCCCGAGCCTCCGTTAGCATTGTAACTTACCGTATACGTTATATCGTCTAAATATACTTTCGTATAGTCATCGTCGTCAAAATAACTGTCGGCGGTGCTATTGCGATAAAGACGAATTGTATTCAGCTTGCTGCAAGCAGCAAACACAGAGTATTCAAATGTAACATTTTCCGTTAAAAAAGTCACACTGCTAAGATTTTCGCAATAGGCAAACGCCCAGCTTTCGACAACACTAACACTTGCGGGGATTGTTATGTTCGTCAAACTATCGCAATGATAAAATGCGTCATACCCAATGCTTGAAACGTTGTTCCCTATGGTCACAGTGGTGAGGCTTTCACAGTGTTGAAAAGTATAATCACCAATACTTGTTATACCAATCGGTATGTTTATCTGAGTTAGGCTACTGCAGTCTCTGAATGCAGAATTATCAATGCTTATAACGCTATCAGGAATTTTTGCGCTCGTAAGGCTACTGCACTTATAAAACGCGAACTCGCCGATTTGTGTAACGCTATTCGGAATAGTTACCTTCGTGAGGTTGCTGCAGTTATCAAACGCCCATTCTCCTATGCTTGTTAAACCGTATTTTATATCTACGGTCTTTATGTCAGATCTATATGAATTCCAAGGTGGATCACGTGTAACCGTATAATTTTTCATTTTTCCCGTGCCGCTTATCGTCAAAACACCTGAGGACGTGTTTAACGACCAGCTTACGTTATCTCCGCAAGTGCCCGAATAAAATTCTGCCGAAACAGTGATGGCAAACATCGTTATCAAAAGGACTATTGTTATTAAAATGAGAAATAGCTTCGAACAGTTCTTTTTCATGTTTTCCTCCAAAATAAAAAGTGCGCCCACCGAAGCGGACGCACAAAAACGCAAACTCCGATAGTTGCCAAACTAACCCTATGCGAAAAAGAGTGTTGCACACTAATAATCACGATAAGAGGAATTTGCATTTTATCAAATCCATCGAGATTATTTTTCGCAACAAAAGCAAGACTATCCTTAAAATTAAAGATAGCACACCCATTTTTCGCATTATTAAGTTAGTTTGGCAATATCATTCTACCCCGAATTTTTGCGTTTGTCAATACTTATAAACAAAAATCCCCGACGGAGCTTCCGTCGGGGATCGGTTTTATCCAAAAAGCTTGTCGTAATAATCGACTTCAAGTGCGGTCTTTGAGAAATAGATCTTATAAGAAACTATGCTCTTGATCCGCTTGATGTAGTCATCATCGGGCATTTCGTAGCCCTCGTAGGGGGTGAACTTGCCCGTTCGGCTGTTATAAAAGCCACGTTCGGTCTTCCAGGAGTAGTCGGTCCAGCAGACAAGCGCCTCCGTACCTGAGAAAACGTCGCGACCTGCCAAGAGTCTCGAATCAAACTCAACTCCGAAAAGGTTCAGCAGGGTAGGGAGGATATCAACGCTGTAGGTGGGCGCGTCGATGACGATCTTTTCCTCCATCTTCTCAAACGCTCCGCTCCACATGATAAGACGGGAATGGTCGCGCTCGGCGTAGTTCTGATATGTGTAGCCGTAAAGCTCGGTCACGTAGTCCTCGGTGTTGCCAAATGAGCCGTTTTCAAGTCCGTAGGGGTAATGGTCGGAGGAGAGGACTATCAGCGTATCGTCCGCAATTCCTGCTTCCTCAAGCCTCTGCACGAGATATGCCATTGCCTTTTCAAGCTCGATCTGGGAAGCGTGGTAAGCCTTTATGGTCTCGGATGCATCCATGTCCGCTACGGCATCCTTGTTTCTTTTTGACATGCTGTTGCCTGTCCAGCTGTAGTTACAGTGGCCGCTGACGGTCATGTAATAAACGCTGAAGGGCTGGTGGTCGATGTACCAATCCACCGTGGTCTCCATCATTTCAAGGTCGCTCTGAGGCCACTTGTTGCTCACACCCACCTCAATGCCGTTGCCGTATCCGATAAACTTCTCATAACCGAAATTCTCGTGGGTCAGATTACGGCTGTAATAGGTGTAGCTGTTGTTGTGGAAGGCGCGGGAGAAATAGCCCTCGCGCATAAGTGAGTTGCCGATGGTCATGTACATATTTTTGTCGGCGGTCGCCTTGACTCCCTTAACACCGCCCATGGGGATAAGTCCCGTCAAGATCGATGCTTCGCCTGTCAGGGTACTTCCACCCCAAACGGGCTGATAGTAGTCTGTGAAGTTTACACCGTTATTGGCCAATCTGTACAGTGTGGGAGTGCGTATGGGGTCGATCACCTCTGCCGAGAATCCCTCCGCGGCGATAAGAATAAGGTTTTTACCCTTGAACATTCCCGTAAACTCGTTCTGATAGGAGCCGCTGAGGGTTGAGATTCCTTGGTGAAGTTTTGCAACCGTTTTGTTTTTTTCGCTTTCGGACAGTGCGGCGAAATCAATATCCTTCAGCTCGTTGCGCTCGTAGACCTTGGGCGGTGCGGGCGGATTATCCTCTCCGCCTGTATCGGTGCTCGGTTCCGTGTCAACGGGGGGCTGTTCTTCTTCAAGACCTGCCACCGGGGGCACGTAATCGTCCCCTCCAAAGCCCCCAAAGGTGTCAAGGAGCAGGCTGTTTCCGAGACCGAAGCAGTTTACCGACGCATCATATAGGTATTGCGCGCCCATTTTTTCCCGTCCTGACGGACTGGCGGCGATGGTGCCTATGCAGATAAGCTCTGTGGCAAGTGCGAGAGCGACCATAGCAAGCGGAAAATTTCCGCGAAGCCGTCGCAGATTCATCTTTTTTGCCGCCAGGACCGCAAAAGCGATCAAGGGCATGAAATAGAGGAGTATTATCCACCATCCCGAGGCGATTATTGTGAAAAATTCATTGGTAAAGGTTCCGACCGCGTTGGTTGATTCCGAGAGCAGGGATTTGAAGGTCATAAAGACCTGGAAGCTCTGGCGAACGAAATATTGTACCAAAAAAAGAACGGCACCAAGTGCAAAATACGTGTACGCGTAGATCTTTCTTGCGGTAAGATTTGGTATCATGCTGTAGATCCCGCCGAAAAGAAGACCGGCGGCGGCACCCGTAAGAATAAGATAGAGAGGGGTCAGGGTAAGACCGTTTCGTCCGACGAGAAGATATAAAAGCAGTTCCCAATAAATGGCGGCCGCTACCGAGCAATGCCAAAAAGCGATTCTGCCGATTCCTGTGGGCTTTTTGGGGGTAGATGGCGTTCTGCGCACGTTTCCGCTTGGTGTCGGGCGGTTATTTATATTTGACTGCGCGCGGCTGCGAGACGCGCCTGTTGCGTTTCTGTTCTGATTATTTTGATTCATATGTGATCTCCTGACGAAGAATTTTTGCCTCTGTAATTATAACACGGAAAAGAGTGCGTTTTGTTACATAAATGTGAAAAAAAGCGGGAAAAATCCCGCTTTTTTCAGAAATCTGCGTTTTTATTTTTACTGTACCGCTCAATATTTCTTTCGCTGTCACGTTTTGCCTGTGAATCCCGCTTGTCGTAAAGCTTTTTACCTCGGCAAAGACCCAGCTCCACCTTGACGTAAGATCCGCTGAAATAGAGGGAAAGAGGAATTACTGAAAATCCCTTTTGACCCACCTGACCGTGCAGCTTCATGATCTCTCTTTTGTGCATGAGGAGCTTGCGGTCGCGCAGGGGATCGCGGTTAAAAATGTTGCCCTGCTCGTAGGGACTGATGTGTATACCTGTGGCGAAGATCTCGCCGCCTTTTATTTCGCAATAGGAATCCTTGAGGTTTACCTGACCTGCGCGGAGACTTTTGACTTCTGTACCGAAAAGCTGGATTCCCGCTTCGTATTTTTCGTCAACGAAATAATCGTGGTATGCCTTTTTGTTTTGGGCAATTATTTTTCTTCCCGTGTTTTTGTCAGCCAAATCCTCACCTCCCACATGACAAAATTCGAAAATCCCCAAAGGGTAAAATTACCGAGAAGCGCTATTGCACTTCTCGGTACTGGTGCGGATGAAGGGACTTGAACCCATATGAAATTGCTTTCACTAGAACCTGAATCTAGCGCGTCTGCCAATTCCGCCACATCCGCAAATATGATGTCAACAAGCGGTATTATATCACAGCGGGGTGGATTTGTCAAGGGGTTTGCGAAAAAATGTAAAGAGGGAAAAGTTTGTTTAATTCGAGGACAGACACACATCCGCGAAACGCTTGTTTAAATGCGGAAAGCCTCGCGGTGCAAATCGGAGTAAGTTCTGAAACGGCGGACTCAAAAGCAAAAAGCCACATGAGGATTTCCTCAAGCGGCTTTTTGTTGTGGGTATTCGTATATGAAACAAGTTTTTTTGATGATCCTCAATTGGCATTGATGACCGTTGCTTCTGATGCCTTCTTTTGCCTTTTTGCATCATACATATTAGAGTCTGCACGCTGAATCACAGCTTCAAAGGAATCGTTATTTTCATATTTGGAATAACCAAGTGAAATTGATAATTGGCAAGGGTTGTTTTTGAATTTCTCGTCAACGGCAATTTCAAAACGCTTTATTAAGCTCTCCACGTTGTTATGTTTCCTCAAAATCACCGCAAATTCATCACCGCCGATTCGGTAGCACTGGCCGTAATTTCCGAAAACCGATTTGATCGTGCGGGAAATACCGGTTAAACATTCATCGCCGACTTGATGCCCGTGATTGTCATTGATTCCCTTAAAGTTGTCTATATCTAAAATTATGACAACCTGTCCCTCCTTCAAGCTTTTCACTTTTCTTAAATACGTTCCCTGATTAAGAATGCCCGTAAGCTTGTCAAAAAGATTTGCCAGCTCGACGTTATAAGCGTAATAAACACATAAGCTTATAACAACCACTATTCTTGTTATATGAACTTGGGGGAGGAAGACTTGTATAGAAACTGATGCGAGAAAGCAAAAGCTTAAAAGATAGGCAAAGATTTTATGATGTAAAAAGCCTTTACGCGAATATCTGAGCGATTCGTAGAGCAAATATACAATTGTAAGAAGATACGAGATAATATATATGGGATACAAGAATTCACGATGATAATTATTTTGCGCATCTATGAAAAACAGTTGCTTTGTAATAATCAGACAGTTAATCAGTACCGAATAAGTAACGATACCGATAAGAGCGCCCTTAACGCGATGAAATCTGCCTATTGAGGCTGCGAAAAAAACGATTAAAATCGGCGTGAGAAGAAAACCAAGATAATTTGCCAAAAAGTGGATCGGCTTAAATTCTATTGCGGAGCCATCTAAAACAATAGTTAAAACTTCACATATGATTATGAATAGCTCGCCTGAAAAAGCAACGATAAATCCCTTCTTGTGTTTAGGTAGAATAAACTCATTTGCAGCAGTCAAAAAGATCATGCACAAAAGAATCGCAGAAATAACGGGGATAGTATAAAAGTACTGAGTCATTGCAGGGACCTCCTGTTTTGCACGCTTAAGATAATGTCATAAAACTCACCAAAGATAAACCGTGACGGATATTTGCATCCGTATGGGCGCGCATTGCCCGTACGCAGATTAAATCTATTTGAATGGGTGTGCCTGATTGATTAAAGCCGAAGAAACGGGACTTGAAACCCGCACCTGCGTCAATGATCATCGAAGCTTAAACTCCTCACGGCGCAGAGCGTTCTGATTTGCGAGCAAATCAGAGTGGGTTAAAGTTGTAAAATTATACGAAACAAATAAGGCAGAGCGCATGCTCCGCCTTATTTGCGTGGTGCGAGAAACGGGACTTGAACCCGTACGGTGAAATCCACACGCCCCTCAAACGTGCGCGTCTGCCAGTTCCGCCACTCTCGCGTTCTGTTTTGTCGTCTTACCGACAACGTTGACTATTATACACTCTTTTTCACCTTTTGTCAAGTGCTTTTTGAAAAAAAGTCGAAAAAATTTCAGAGGGATTTTTGTGGGGTATCATTGTCTGTGAAAAGCCGACCGAGACGGGAATGTGGTGAGTGAAAGTGTTATTCTTCCTCCACAATCCCGCAAAAGTAAAATACCGAGAGGAAAGATCCTTTTTGGTATCTGCTTGTGTCATCAGCTCAGGCTCGGAGCATTACTCCTCTGTTGCCTCAACCTCGTCGAAATCTTCCTTGGAAGCACCGCACAGAGGGCAAACCCAGTCTGCGGGGATCTCGTCGAATTCGGTTTCAGGCTCAACGCCGTTGTCGGGGTCTCCTGTCTTGACGTCATACTCGTAACCGCAAAGTGCACAAACAAACTTTTTCATAATACCTCCGTAAAATTTTGATCGATTTGATGGGCATCGCCAAACGCGGTGCAAAAAAATATCAAACAGGATAAATGATATAACATATAACGCTGTTTGTCAAGAGATTTTTCAGAAAAAATATACTTTTTTGCTGCAAAAAATACAGCATATTATAAAGCCTTGGCGAGGTAACAAAAAAAGGAAGCCGAAAGACTTCCTTTTTTGTTGAATTTATTGATTTTGTTTCCTTTGCAAACGTTCGATTGAAATTTGTTACGAGAAATCAATCCTCAAGGTCGCGAAAGTATTCTCTGTCAAAAAATTCGGACAAAGTTATGCCCGCACCCTCGCAGAATCTTTGAATAGTTACGACCTTGGAGCACTTTGTTCGTCCCTTTACCAAATCGTATATGGCGGACGGAGATTTACCGCCATTCAGCGATGCCTCGCATACAGACAGCCCCTTTTCTCGGCAGACCTCGTTGATTCTTTTAATAATCGCTTCGTTTAATTTCATGACTACGGAGTTCTCCTTCATGATTTTCCACGATTATTATATGTTGATTTGTAAATTTTCTCTCGTGGAGTTCCACGATATTGACAAATCGGAGTTGAGAATGTAGAATATTCGTGGAAAACCACGAATATTGCGGGAGGGCTATATGATTGTAACGTTTGCTGGGCACGGTGATGTTCAAATCGGAGAGGAACTCAAAAACAAAATAGTTTCGGCAATAAAAGATAATGCTAAAGACCAATTGTTTTTTTATTGTGGAGGATATGGCGCATTTGATAATGCCTGTTCAAGAATTGCAAAAGAACTCTCAAACGAAAATCCAAATATCAAGTTGATATTTGTGACACCTTATGTTGATGACAAAAGACTTGCGGATACAAGTTTGCGTGGTTTGTATGACGAGGTTATATATCCTGATTTAGAGAAGATTCCGCGTCGATTTGCGATTCTGAAAAGAAATGAGTATATGGTGGATATGGCAGATTTAGTTATAGCTTATGTGAATTTCAAGCAAGGCGGTGCATATAAAACTTTGATGTATGCAAAACGAAAAGGAAAGAAAATCATCAATTTGGGAGACGTGCATTTATAGTAAAACAGAGCGGCAGAATTTTGTCTGCCGCTCTGTTTTACTTGCTGAAACTTACGCCTCTTTGCTTGCCTCCAGTGCGCGTGAGAGCTGATCGGGGCATGAGGTATCCTTCATGCCGCATTTGATGCCCTTTATGCGGCGGATAGCCTCGTCTACGTCCATGCCGATAACGAGTGCCGCCACGCCCTGCGTGTTGCCCGAGCAGCCGCCTGTGAATTTCGCGTCGACGATTACGTTATCCTCAATTACAAGATCAATTTGTCTGGAGCAAACTCCCTTTGGCGTATAAGAAAACTGTTTTTTCATTTTATTGTTCCTTTCAAGTTAAATATTTTCGAGGATCTTGAAGCTGTCCTCAAGGAAAGCCTTCATTTCGACAGCCGTAAGGGGTCTTTGGGACATGAGTGCCAGATAGAATACCTGACGCGCCAGTTTTTGCGCTTTTTCTTGGTCGGTTGCCGCGGTGTCGGCGATCTTTTTTGTAAGAGGGTTCGCCATGTTGAGAACAATGGACATCTCAACGGGGAAGCTCATATCGGGAGCGTCGCCTGTCATCGCGTACATCTTCATCATTTCTTCCATACGTCTCGATTGCTCGGAAACGTTGATAAGCGCGGGCACGGATTCGTCGAGGAGATTTTCAAATTCCACCTTGAGCTCTTCGTTTCCGCTTGCCGCCTTGAACAGCTTTTCAAGCTCCTCGTTTTTCTGCACGTCGCCTTCACCTTTAAGGGCGGACGCAACGTCGGCGTCGATTCGAACGTACTTGGTATCGGGGGTATACTGCTCCAGCATGGTCACAAACTGCGTGTCTATCACCTTGTCAAGCAGAGCGACCTTTATGCCTTGGGATTCAAACATAGAGATGTACTGCGACTGAAGTGACGCGTCGGTAGCGTAATATACCGTGCCCTCGTGCTTTTCCTTTGCGCCTTCAAGATAGCCGTCCACCGTCTCAAATTTGCCGTCGGTCATTTTCAGCAGCAGGGAAGCCTTGACCCTGTCGTAGAACTTCTTGTCTCTCATGCAGGCGTATTCAACGAAGGTCTTGAGATCCCCCCAGAGCTTTTCGTATTTTTCACGCTCATTTATGCAAAGGGAGTTGAGCTTGTCGGCGGTCTTCTTGCTTATATGAGCCGAAACTTTTGTGATATAGGTGTTGTTCTGCAGATAGCTTCTTGAGACGTTCAAGGGAAGCTCGGGGCAGTCAAGGACACCGCGGAGCATAAGCAGGTGCTCGGGAATGACCTCCTTTATGTTATCCGCAACGAATACCTGGTTATAGAAAAGCTTTACCTGACCCTCAAGAGGCTCAAACTGATTGTTGAGCTTGGGGAAGAACAGTATTCCCTTGAAATTCAGAGGATAATCGGCGTTGATGTGAATATAGAACAGAGGATCGCGGTAGTCGTTGAATACTTTTTTGTAGAATTCATTGTATTCCTCCTCGGTGCAGTCGGAGGGATTCTTCTGCCACAGAGGTGTGGTGTCGTTTACGGGTTTGGGAGCTTCTTTTTCCTCACCATCTGCTGCCTGTTCGTATGTGTCCGCATCAACGAGATATATCTCAACGGGCATGAACGCGCAGTATTTGTCAAGCATTGAGCGGATCTTTGAAATCTCAAGATATTCTGATTCGCTCTCGGAGATATGCATGATAACGTCGGTACCACGTCCGTCGCGCTCACCCGCACTTATTTCGTACTGACCGTCCTCGGTGCTGACCCAATGAACGGCAGGTGCATCGGTATAGGACTTGGTGACCACCTCAACGCTGTCGCTGACCATGAACGAGGAGTAGAATCCCAGTCCGAAGTGACCGATGATACCGTTTTGCGCAGAGGTACTTTCGTCCTCGTACTTGTTGATAAATTCAAGAGCTCCCGAAAGAGCGATCTGGCAGATGTATCTTTCCAGTTCCTCTTCGGTCATGCCGATACCGTTGTCGGACACGGTAAGAGTTCCTGCGGTCTTGTCGACGGTTACGGTGATCTTAAAATCCGAGCCTATGTCGCGTATCTCGCCGAGAGATTCAAGACGACGGAGCTTTGTGACCGCGTCAGACGCGTTTGAGACTATTTCGCGGAGGAAAATATCCTTCTCGGAATAAAGCCATTTTTTGATTATGGGGAATATGTGCTCCGATTCAACGGATATTCCGCCTTTTTTGATTTCTGACATGATGATGTACCTCTTTTTATTGATACTGAATATTATATTACTTTTTTTGTAAAAGTCAAGTGGTTTTCTGCGGTAACGGACGGGAAATGTCCCAGCCTGCGATCAGCTGTGCGAGGGTCACCGAATCGGTCACGTCTGTTTTTTTGTCCCCGCTCAGATCGAAATTTTTGTTGTGATCGTCCGATGAAAGATCCCAGCCCGCCAGGAATTGAGAAAGCATTACCGCGTCCACGGCATTGCATACTCCGTCGAGATTGAAATCTCCGAAAACGTCGTACATAAACGTATTCGACGAGTCAATGGTCAGGTGTGCGCCGTTTTTTGTGATTTCCCAATTTTTATTGTCGGTCAGCCCGTGGTATGAGGACGGTAAGCCGAGGTCAGAGGAGGGAACAGCCACCGCGATAATATCGCTCAGCTCGCCGCGCTCTTCGAAGAAACAGAGAGAGAAGGAAAGGAGAGCCTGCCAACGGCCCCCGACACCGCCTGCGGTGTTTCCCGATACGGTACATCGGGAAAACACCCGATCAAGTCCCACGCCCTTGAAGCTTCCGCCAATGCCGCCTGCTACGTTTGCCGTGACCGCGCCCGAGCAGTAAATGTCCTCGATCTTGGCACCGCCTTCTGCCGTGCCGCAAAGCAGTCCGCCGTTTCCGTCTGAGGTGACACTGCCGTATATTGCAACGTTTGAAATTGCAGACGAACCTTTTATTATTCCCGAAAGACCGCCGCCGTTTGAGGCTCCGATCGAGCTTACCTTGTAAATTATCAGATCTTCGACCTTTCCGCCGTCAATTATGCCGAAAAGTCCGGAGTTTCCGCCCGTTGCGCAAAGACCGATTATTTTGTAGCCGTTGCCGTCAAAGCTACCCGAAAAAGAAGTTGCCGATGACCCGATGGGGGTAAAGGCAAGTGCCTTTTTAAGATTTTCGGCGTTGTCAAAAATATCGGGGTGATTGAGAACGATGTTATCGGTCAGGCGAGCGCAGATGCCCGATTTTCCGCTGTTGACAAGCGCGGAGAACAGGGCAAGCTCTTGCGCCGTGCCTATGAGATATGGGGATTCAACGCTTCCGTCACCGCCGGAAAATCCGCTCGCAACCTCACCGTCCCAAAGGTAAGATACGTCGGAGAAGATCGGTCTGCATACCGTGTCGGCTGTGACAGAGGACAGATCCTTATCCCAACCCGAGAAGACTTTTCTGTAAAGTCCGTTGCCCGGACGGGACGGAGTTGCAGTACCACTGTATGCAGCTGTTCCGCCGTAGGGCACCTTAACTGTATCCAGAACCGTTCCGTCAAAGTCTGTGAACGTAACGGTATAAAGCCTTTGAGATGAGGTGAACAGAGGGGACACGGTCATGTCCTGTGTTACGCAGGAAAGATCGGCATTCCAGCCCGAGAAGGTGTAAACAAAATAGTTGTCTGACGGCTTTGTGGGCGTATCGCCCGTGTAGACCGCACTGTCTCCGTTTTGTATGTCAAGCGTGTCAAGCACCTGACCGTCATAAGAGAGGAAGGTGACCGTGTGATAAAGCACCTCTCCGGTTACGAAGGGAACGAGCTCGGACTCAAAGTATTCTCCGTTCGCCACGGCGTAAACACCGCCTACATAGGCGCGGTTTTTAATCAGCTCCTCGGCTTCTCCCACTACCGATATTACGGTGGAATTTACATTGTTTCCGATAGGGAAGCGTTCAAGCTCCCCGGCGCTTCTTCCTGCCAAAATTCCGTATTCGGAGATCATCGCGCCGCTGTAATTGTAAATGAATCCGCAGAGCTTCGCCCAACCCTCACCCGAGGAGTGAACTCTCGCGTCGGCCGCCTCAAGGTCGGGCGCGTCATCACCGACAAATCCGCCGTAGGTGCGAAGCATATTGAGAATGTCGGTCAGCTCGTTTATGTGGAGCCGACGGTATACGGACACCTGCACCGACGAGGGATTTGCGCTGTAATATTTCATGTAGAGCCCGTCGATGCCAAGACTTTGTGCAGTCGCACCGCTTATCTTATTTGTGCCTGTCTCGGACAGAGCACCGCTTTCATTGTATATGGCGCGGATCAGCTGCTCCTCGGATTGATGATCAAATCCCCCGAGAGCGGCAAAAGCGCGGGAGATTACGTTGTATGCACCGCCAACGCCGTGCTGTACCGATCTTGACCAGAAAACGTTCTTCAACGCGATCCCGTATGTATCGATGTCAAATCCCGAAATGTTTTTTTCCACTCGGGACACGATAGCATCGTAATAGGTGGCTCGGACAAAGGCGTGTTGAACTGCCAAAAATCCGTCGTGATCCTCGCTTGCCAAGGCTCTCCATTCGGCTTTGAAGGTCTCGCCGTAACCGCTGTCGGTATTGTAAGCTTTGATCAAACGGTTGCCTGTTTCCGTAGCCTTTCCCGTGCTGACGCACCAGTTGGCAAAGGTGAGCGGAACACCTGCCCGGCTTGCAAATTGATATGCTCCGAAGGACACGCCGCCGGCATCGTTTCCGCTTGAAATGGCACCGGGATTGCCGTTTGATTCGTATTTTGCCGTGACCGTGCCAAGCAGGGCATCTTCCTGCTCGGGTGTGAGATTTGACTCATACTGCGAGGGCGCGGAGTTGTAATATTGGGTGCTTGAAATATAGCAAGGCTCGGATATTTCGGCAAAAGAGAGGGGAGCGGAATATGTAAAGATAACCGTTAAAAACAGCAAAAATGCAATACTTTTCTTCATTTATCCACCTCCCGTTTTTTCTTAATTATACACGAAATTTGTAATTCTTTCAAGACTTTGACAAATAACTTTAAAATTATTTCAAAAGATGGTGACAAATCAAGAAAAATGTGGTAAAATATCTATTTGAATAAGTTGTCTTTGGAGGAAAAATGTTCAAACTTTTAAAGTTTATGAAGAAATATACGCTTGAAAGCATTTTGGGACCGCTTTTCAAGCTTCTTGAAGCAAGCTTTGAGCTGTTTGTGCCGCTTGTCATTGCCAGAATGGTGGACGTGGGGATCGCCAACAGCGACACGGGCTATATCGTAAAAATGGCGCTCGTGCTGGGCGCACTTGGTATTATCGGACTTTTCTTTTCGGTGACCGCGCAGTATTTTGCGGCAAAGGCGGCAGTTGGCTTTACTACCGAGCTTCGCAGCCGTCTTTATCGCCATATCCAGACACTTTCCTGGCAGGATCTTGACAGCCTGACTCAGTCTCAGCTCATTACGCTGATGACAAGCGACATGAACCAGATCCAGACGGGTATAAACCTGTCCTTGCGTCTGCTTTTGCGTTCGCCCTTCGTGGTTTTTGGCGCTATGATAATGGCGTTTACCATCGACGTAAAGTCCGCTCTTATCTTTGCCGTTGCCATTCCCGTTTTGGCGGCGGTAGTGTTCTCGGTGATCCTTTCCTGCATACCCCTTTACAAAAAGGTGCAGAAAAAGCTGGGTAAGGTGCTTCTTTCCGTCCGCGAAAACCTCAGCGGTGTCCGTGTTGTCCGCGCGTTCTGCAAGGAAAAGGAGGAGATCGAGCGTTTTGAGGAGGAAGACCTGGAGCTGAATAAGATCCAACGCTTTACGGGTAAGATCTCGGCTATCATGAACCCCGCCACTCTTATACTTATCAACCTCGCCACCGTGTGGCTTATCCACCGCGGTGCTCTGCGGGTCGACAGCGGAAATATTTCCCGCGGCGAGCTTCTTGCGCTTTATAACTATATGTCTCAAATTCTCGTGGAGCTTATAAAGCTGGCAAACCTAATCGTAAGCATAACAAAGTTTATTGCTTGCGGTAACAGGATAAATGCGGTTATGGAAACAGAGTCCTCTCAGACTTTCCCCCAAGAGCTGACCGCGAAACGTGAAAACGATTTCGCGCTTACATTTGAGAACGTGTCATTTAAATACGGCTCAGGTGCGTCCGATTCTTTGACGGGATTGAATTTCAGTGTTAAAAAGGGCGAGACCGTGGGTATTATCGGCGGTACGGGTTCGGGTAAAACCACCCTTGTGAACCTTATACCCCGTTTTTACGATGCTACCGAGGGAAAGGTCACCGTGGACGGTATCGACGTTCGTGATTACCCTGCCGATTCCCTGCGGGAGAAGATCGGATTTGCACGGCAAAAGTCGGTTCTGTTTCTCGGAAGTGTCCGCGATAACCTGAAATGGGGTAATTCCGATGCCAATGACGAAGCCTTGATGCAGGCTCTCAAGGACGCGCAGGCACTCGAGATCGTGGAAAAGAAAGGCGGTCTTGATTTTGAGATAGAGCAGGGAGGACGCAACCTTTCGGGCGGTCAGAAGCAAAGACTTAACGTTGCACGGGCACTGGTGCGCCGTCCCGAGATACTCATTCTCGACGACAGTTCATCGGCACTTGACTATGCCACCGATGCAAGATTGCGCCACGCTGTTGCGGCACTTGATTTTAACCCTACCGTTTTCGTGGTATCGCAGAGAGTTTCTTCTATCTCTCATGCCGATAAGATCATCGTTCTTGATGATGGCGAGGCCGTTGGCATAGGCACTCACGATTCTCTTATGGAGAGTTGCCAGGTCTACCGCGAGATATACGATTCTCAGACGGGAGGTGAGGCAAAATGAAAAAGAAGGGAACCTTCAAGAAAATACTTCAACGTGTGGGAAAATACAAATTCCTTATGGCGCTCTCGATCATTTTTGCCGCCGTCACCGTTCTTCTGACCCTGTATATTCCTATTCTTATCGGTGACGCTATCGACTTGGCTGTGGGCCGCGGAAACGTGGATATGGTCGGAATCGGCAGTCTGCTCCTTCGGGCAGGCGCGGCGGCGGTGATCTGCGGTGTGCTTACCTGGCTGATGAACGCCATAAACAATAAGATCACTTACTTTGTTACAAAGGATATCCGCGACGAGGCGTTCAGACATCTGCAGATGTTGCCGTTAAGCTATCTTGACAGCCACCCCTCGGGAAAGATAATCAGCAATATAATAAACGACGTTGATCAATTTGCCGACGGACTTCTTATGGGCTTCACACAGCTGTTCACGGGCGTTGTGACTATTTTGGGTACACTCGTGCTTATGCTTTCAATAAACTGGAAGGTGGCGCTTGTGGTCATCGTTTTCACCCCTCTTTCGCTATTCATTGCGTCCTTTATTTCAAAGAGCACCTATTCCATGTTCCTGCGCCAGTCCGAGTGCAGAGGGGAACAGACCACTTTCATCGACGAGTACGTGGGCAATCAGAAGACGGTGCGCGCTTTTTCACACGAGGACGAGGCGCAAGCCAAATTTGACGATATCAACGACCGCCTCGGAAGGGTGTCGCTGAAGGCGATATTCTTTTCTTCTCTGACCAATCCGAGCACGCGCTTTGTAAACAATCTTATTTACGCGGGCGTAGCTCTTGCAGGCTCTTTGCTTGTTCTGAACGGCGGCGAAGGATTTACCGTCGGTGTTCTTTCCTGTTTTTTGTCCTATGCAAATCAGTATACCAAGCCCTTTAATGAAATTTCGGGTGTGATTACGGAGTTCCAGAACTCGGTTGCCTGTGCGGCGAGAGTTTTCGAGCTTATGGAGGCTGAGCCTCAGATCCCCGATGCGCCCGATGCCCTGGAGCTTGAAGCGGTGCAGGGTAACGTGGAGCTGAAAAACGTGAGATTTTCCTACGTTCCGGAGCAGAAGCTTATTGAGAACCTGAGCCTTTGTGTAAAGCCGGGACAGCGTGTTGCCATAGTTGGTCCTACCGGTTGCGGAAAGACGACCCTGATCAATCTGCTCATGCGGTTTTACGACGTGTGCGACGGCTCGATCGAGCTTGAGGGCAGGGACGTTCGCAATATTACCCGACACTCTCTGCGCTCTCACTACGGTATGGTGCTTCAGGAAACGTGGTTGAGAAGCGGTACGATTCGAGATAATATCAGGATCGGCAGATCGGATGCCACCGACGAGGAGGTCATCGCCGCCGCAAAGCAGGCTCACGCGCACAGCTTTATAAGACGTTTGCCCTATGGTTACGACACGGTGATCGGTGAGGACGGCGGAAGCCTGTCTCAGGGACAAAAGCAGCTCCTTTGCATTGCGCGGATAATGCTTGCCTTGCCTCCCATGCTTATTCTTGACGAGGCGACATCGTCCATTGATACCAGAACAGAGCTGAAGGTTCAGGACGCTTTTGCCCGTCTTATGCAGGGCAGAACGAGTTTTGTCGTTGCCCACCGCCTTTCTACTATCCGTACCGCGGACCTTATTCTTGTAATGCGTGACGGAAACGTGATAGAGCAGGGAACTCACGACGAGCTCCTTGCCCTCGGCGGCTTCTATAGCGAGCTGTATTACAGCCAGTTTGAAACGACGGAATAAAACCATACTCGGAGGATCGATATGTGCCTTATATGCGACAGAATAAAAATGATCGAAGAGCAGACCAATCCGTATTTTGTCAGAGAGCTTGAAAGCGGGTACGTAGTCATCGGTGATAACCAGCATTTTAAAGGATATACGCTTTTCCTCTGTAAGGAGCACAGGAGTGAACTTCATCATTTAAGTAAGCCTGTTAAAATGAAATTTCTGGAGGAAATGTCTGTTGTGTCCGAGGCCGTAGCCTGTGCGTTCGGCGCGGAAAAAATGAATTGCGAATTGCTGGGAAACGGCGATTCACATCTTCATTGGCATCTGTTTCCGCGAGTAAACGGCGATCTGGAGGAATACGGAAACAATGGAAAAGGCCCTGTGTGGTGGTATCCTGCGGAGAAAATGTACGGCGCGGAAACCCGTCCGTCGGAATCTGAATTGAATGAACTTAAAAGAAGGCTATCAAAAGAACTTGATAAGCTGATATGACGAAAAGCACCCCATCGGGGTGCTTTTTTATGCATTGTTCAATTCCTCAAAGTTCAGAATCTTTGCACCGCACAACTCCGCGTCGTCGGAACTGTGGGTGATGAGGATCACCAGAGAATTTTCTCCTTTTTTGCGGATAAGCGCC
>JAFQKA010000001.1 GCA_017397175.1 Clostridia bacterium
CAAAAAGAGAAATGAGAGGGAAGAAGTTAAGAAATACAAGGCTTTTCTCCTTCTTCTCTTCTTCTGAAAAGAGGAAGTGGAGAGGGAAAAAGGAAAGAAAAAAGACCTTGTTCGAAAAGAACAAGGTCTTTAATTTTACTATATTTTTTCTTTTTTATCCGAGCGAAGCGAGGATAAAGATTTTTGCCTCAAGGAGAGGAAAAAGGTTTTGCCGAAATATTAGGTGTTCTCGCATTTTTCTTTTATCCTCTTCAGGGCAATTTTTCTTATCCTCTTCCTCTTCTTTTTTCTTCTCCTTTTCAAGAGAGAAGAAAAAGGGGGAAAGAAAATGGAAAAGGAAAAGATTTTTTGAAAGGGAAGGGAAAAGAGAGAACGTTTTTCTTCTTCTTCTTTTTTTCTCCTTCTTCTTCTGAAAAAAGAAGGAAGAATGCAGGAAATACAAGGCTTCTCCTCCTCTCCCGAAAGAAGAGAGGGAGAGGGAAACTTCTTCTTCTCCTCTTATGAGAGAGGGAAGAAAAAGAGAAAGAAAAAAGACCTTGTTTGAGAAAAACAAGGTCTTAATTTTTACTATATTTTTCGTTTTATCCGAGCGAAGCGAGGATAAAGATTTTTGCCTCGAAAAGAGGAAAAAGAATTTGCCGAAATATTTGGGTCACTCCCACTCGATGGTGCCAACGGGCTTGGGGGTCAGGTCCATAAGGACGCGGTTAATGCCCGCCACCTCGCTTGTGATGCGCTGTGTGATCTTATGGAGAATGGGGTAAGGAATCTCCTCGATGGTCGCTGTCATTGCATCCTTTGTGTTGACTGCACGAATGATCGCGGGCCAGCCCTCGTAGCGGCTCTCGTCCTTTACGCCGACAGATTTGATATCGGGAACTGCAATAAAATACTGCCAAACCTTTTCGGAAAGTCCTGCGATCTCAAATTCCTCGCGCAAAATTGCGTCTGCCTCACGGAGCGCGTTCAGACGGTCGCGTGTGATGGCTCCCAGGCAGCGAACGCCCAGACCGGGGCCGGGGAACGGCTGACGGTAAACCATAGCATGGGGAAGGCCGAGTGCCTCGCCTACAACTCTTACCTCGTCTTTAAACAGGAACTTTACAGGCTCAACAAGCTCAAATTTCAGGTCCTCGGGAAGTCCGCCCACGTTGTGGTGGGATTTTACAGCCTTTTTACCCTCTGCCTGCTTGATACTTTCAAGAATGTCGGGATAAATAGTACCCTGCGCCAAAAATTCAACGCCGTCAAGCTTTCTTGCCTCGTCAGCAAATACCTCGATAAATTCTTTTCCGATGATCTTTCTCTTTTTCTCGGGATCGGAAACGCCCGCTAAAAGATCGAGAAAACGGTCGGTAGCATCAACGTACACGAGATTTGCATCAAGGGACTTGCCGAAGATGTCGATAACGGCTTCGCTTTCACCCTTACGCATGAGACCGTGGTTTACGTGGACGCAGACGAGCTGTTTTCCGATAGCTTTGATGAGAAGTGCCGCAACCACCGATGAGTCAACGCCGCCCGAGAGAGCCAGCAGGACTTTTTTGTCACCTACCTGTGCGCGTACCTTTGCTATCTCCTGCTCGATGAAGGCGTCGGCCAGTGCTTTTGTGGTGATCCTTTCCATTGATTCGGGTCTGATATTTGTTTGCATTTGTTTGTCCTCCGGTATATAAAATTCATCTCCACAGCCCTTCGGGGCTTGCCGTACAATCGGACGGTGGTTTCTCTCGGGGTGATGATGTTTGACGAGAATATGATTTTATATTATACCAAAAAGCGAGCATAAAATCAATATTTTTTTCGCAATTTTAAAAATTTATCTTTTGGGCAGATTCAGCTTGATGTAGGAATTGAGCCAATCGTATCTGTCTGCAAGCCAGCTTACAGCATTTTGGGCGTGTTGATCGTAGGTTTTGTATGCCACGATGTGGTCCGGCTCCTGATTTATCCTCGTGCCAAGACTGTCCCAAATGTCGAAATTGCGTTCTGCCGCGGTCTTTACCAGCTCAACGCAGACGGCGGCATAAGCCGATGCGCCCGCAAAGAGATCGCGTTTTTCTTCCCATCTTGCCCTCACGAGCTTTTTAAACCAATATTGTTCCATGAGCGCGCCGAACCAAACGCTTCGCTGCTTGTAATCCGAGTAAGAATCTCCAACGTAAAAGCCCTTGCTTCCACCGTCGCGGAGACGTTTGTCGTTGCCGATGGCAAGGTCAAAATCCCAGACGGGACCGAAATACAGGTGCTCGTCCCCGGGCTTCTTATAGAAATAGAACGAGGACCAGCCAACGTCGATATTCATGGTAAATTCTTCTATCAGATACGCGTCGATGCAGGAATCAAGGTCAACGTAGCGGCGGACTCTGTGCTCGTCTCCGCTCATGATAGCGTCGTGGACGGTCTGAAGGTATTCTTTTACATATGGGATCTGCGCGGGGGTCACGTCGCTCTTGAGGGAGAACATTTTTTCTCCGGCAACAACATAGGAAACGTTTTCGCCGCCCGGATCGTCATCATCTGCATATTCGTCGATCTCAACCAGATAACCTGTGTCAAGAGCGGCAGGGTCGTATTCAATATTTACGCGGTTTTCCTGCACCTCGATCTGTTCACAGAGCAGATATACCCCCTTGCAGATGCCGTTGAGGAACACCTCCACCTGCTGACAGCCTACGGTGTATTCGAGGCCCTCCATGTTTCGCGCCAGATAAAAGGACACCTGGTTGCGTATAAGGGACTGGTCGCAGTGGTTTGCCAGGAGTACCCAATCTTTGGCGGGACCTGTGCCGGTATCAAGGAGGTTTTCCTTTTTGTCCAGCTTGAGCTTGTAGGATTTTTTCTCCATTTTCCAGGTGGCATTGCCTCGTCCTCTCAGCTTTCCGGTCACGTTTTCAAGGCTGACATTGCCCTTTCCGTCCTTTGCGGTAACGGTCACCTGCTCGTAGATCTCCTTTGAGACCACCTCGTCCCCTGCGGGCATGGTTATCTCGATTACGGGAAGTCCCGAGTTTATCAGTTCAAAGTTTGCAACTATGGTGCAGTCCTTGGTAAATGTCTCTCCGCTTCGCACAATGTCCTTGACACCGTCGCTCCAGCCGGTGAACACGCAAAAATCGTTGGCGTAGGCGGCCACCTGGCGGGACGTCTTGCCCGGCTGAATAGTCTGGGTTGCATATCCCACCACCGAGCCGTAGTTGTCGTTTGAGGAAACGAAGGTCACGTTTACAGCTCCGTCGGGTCTGCCCGATCCCTTTTGGGGCACGAAGAGATCGCACCCTGCGACAAAGCAAAGCAACAGAACAGCGGAGAGCAGGATAATTATTTTTTTGTTTTTCATAATATACCTCTCTGTGCCTGTTACTGCTTTCCGCAGAATTTATCAAGGTAAGCGAGCGCGTGTTCGGGGCGGTTTTTGTAGAAATTCTGCATGATTTTTAGTTTATCCGCATAGACGTTGCTCATATTGAAACGGGTGTAGGTCTTTTCTACCCACTCTTGGCAGATCTCCACGTATCCGTCAATGATCGACTGCATACGGGACGGTGCAAAGTTCACGTTTATTATCTCCTTTGCTCTTTCGTAAAATCTGTCTTTAAACTCCTTGTTTTCACACAGCTTGTAGAAGATCGTGGAAAAAGACTGCCACTTCTGTTGGTTATTCATGGTGGCAAGGGGATTTTCGGTCACGTCGCGCTTTCCGCCGCTGTCAACGTCAAAGAGAACAAAACGCCATTTGCCGTCGGCGTAGGGGTTTGCGGGATCAACGGTATTGCTTCTCCACATCATCCAGTTGTTAAGGGATGTTTCCTTGCTCCAGTCGGTGTTGATGATGTAGGTTTGCACGGCTATATAATCGATAAGGCTGTCAAAGTCGATCAGCTCCGAGAACTGCTTGTATACCTCAGGGTCGGAAATGTCTGCCTTGAGGAGCTTGTTCATGGTGTTTCTGTATTCGGTCATTATTGTTTTATCGCCTTCGGTGCTGCCGTTCTTCACCGCAGTGATATTTTCGGCTTTCACTCCGTAGTGGGATTCAAAATGCTCGTCCTCCTGTTTTTCGGACAGGAAATAGAGACCCCAGAATTCTCCGTTGAGGAAAAGGATGCAGGGCTTTGTTGCCATTGTATCTATATTCGTGTCGGCAACCGCATCGGAGATAACGGAGTTGGTCATTTTCGTCTGCCACCAATCGTTTCCTCCGCTTGACAGAGTAAGCTTGTCGAATTTGTCTATGACCTTGCCGTCCGTGCCGGTCATACCTCCAAAGAACGGGTAAGAAAACTTGCCGTCTCCGTACTCTCCGCGTGCGTAAACGCGCAGACTTTTTTGCGTTGCCTGTCTTGACCAGTTTCCTGCGATCCTCACGCCGCAGTTTGTGCCGTAAAGAGCCGTTCCGTTTTCAAAATACTGGAAGGTTGCCTCTCTTTCCCACTCGCGGCCGTCTTGGTTGTAATTTGCGGGATTTTTCTTGTCGGCATCGTTGTATTTAACGTAATCGGGGCTGTTCAGCCATTCGTAATAACGGTCTCCTATCACGTATATGCCGCGGCTTCCGCTGAAAAGATCGCGGTGGTCGGCTGTGATCGAGACCACGGCAATATCCTTGTACGTTTCGGCTGTTTTGCCCACGAAATAGACCTTTGTGATAACCTCGCTTGAATATCCGTCACCGTCGACGGCGACGGCGCGCACGATAGTGCATTTGTCCACGTTGTGAGGCGCGGGCTTGTTTTTTCCGCCGATAGACAGGTCGCTTTCAGCGGACGCCACGTTGGGATTTTTCGTGGCGTCACCTATGCTCATCTCGCCGCGGAACACCTCTCGCGAGTCAGAGGTGAGAGGGTCGGAGCAGTCTGTGGTGTAGTATACAGTTCCGCCGTTGGCTTTTATAGTCAGGTTAAAATCCTCTCCGTAAAAGCCGCTTTCAACGGAAAAGGCGGGCGCGCCTATGTATTTTATTTCCTTTGCGGACTTATTGCTTCTCTGAGGCGTGGGGGACATTACCTTGAACTGACCGACGCCGTCCTGCTCTCTGGCGTATACGTCGTCTGATTTCAGCTTTGGAATGGTGACCGTATCTATCAGCGCGCCTTTTTTGTCGCCGTCGGCAGGTGCTGTCAGATAAAGAGTTTCTCCGTCGGCACCGATATTAAAGGGCGCGTAGACGTTCGAGTCGTGAAGTCCGGCTTTTTCGTTCTTGTTACAGAAAACGATCAGGAACGTGCCCGGTGCCAAGGTCATTTTCGGCATGGTGAGCGAATAAGGCTCCTCCTCGTTTTTCGAAAGACCTATGCCGTCCAGTTGAACAGTCTCATCCGAGGTGTTCATGATCTCAAGCCAGTCGGGGTATTCCCCTTTTTTGTCTGCTTGGATAGTCTTGTTTGACGAGCAGATCTCGTTTATGACCAGCTTTCCCGCAAGCGGATGGTCCTGCTCCTCCTGAGGCTGAGTTTCCACAGGCTCGGTCTCGGGAGGCTGTGTATCGGTCACGTCGACGGGATCTGTGTTGTCGGGTACGGGTTCATCCGTTTCGTCGGGGGTTTTTTGCGTACTTTCGGGGGCTTTGTCCGTGGTGACATTGTCCTTTGTTACGTCTCCCTCATTCGGCTTTGTGCAGGCAGGAACAGACGTCAAAAGGATCACAAGGGTAAGTATCAATGCAAGAGATTTTATTTTCATGGCGCGACCTCCGTTTATTTCTTACTTAAATTTTACATTATATACCGATGATTGTCAAGAATTGTTTATTGGGCAAAACAGAGATTTTGACAGCAAAAAACGGCGGCAAAATGCCACCGCTTTTGTGCGTTTTTTACTCCTCGCAGGCCGCTTTTTTTGTATTGACTGCTCGGATCCTCGAAATATCCACCTTTGGGGCTCTGCCGTCATAGGTGTAGAGACCGTTTTGCTCCTGCTCAACATCATAGAGCTGGGTGTAGCAGAAGGCATAAATGTCGGGGTTATCAAGGATAGCTTCGGTAAGACCGCGGTAACGCTCATGGAACTCTTCCTCGGTCTTCGACGCGTTTCCGTAGCTCCATGCGCCATCTCCCACGCTCAATCCGATTCCGCCGTATTCGGAGATAAAGAGCGGTTCGCCGTTTATGTAGTTCTGATGCCTGTTTTTTGTGAACGAATCGGGCTGCTCTCCCGTTTCTTTGAATTTTTTGTACTTTTCGCGCATTGACACCGGGTCTGTGTCATAGTCGTGTACGTCGTAGAAGTCGGTGGTTCGGGTGTGGCAATACCCGCTCACGTCAATGCAGGGACGGGTAGGATCGTAAGCCTTTGTAATGGCGTAGATATTCTCGAGCGTATGGTCGTGAATTGCCTTGTTATTGTCGTTCCATGTCTCGTTCATGGGACACCAGCCGATGATTGAGGGGTGGTTTACGTCACGCTCCAGCACTTCTACCCATTCGCCCACGAAAGTGTTCAAGGCGTCGTTTGAGCACACGTCCATACCCCAGTTTCCGTATTCTCCCCAGACCATGTAGCCCTTTTTGTCGCAGTAATAGAGGAACAGAGGCTCAAAGACCTTTTCGTGGAGGCGCGCGCCGTTAAAGCCTGCCTGCATGGAAAGGTCGATATCAAGCACAAGCTGATCTACGTCCTTTGCCGTGTATATACCCTCGGGATAGAATCCCTGATCAAGCACAAGACGCTGGAAGACGTTTTTTCCGTTAAGATAGAATCCTGTTTTGTCAAGACCGATGTCTCTCATGCCGAAATAGCTCTTGATCTTATCATCGCCAAAGGTCAATTCAAGATCGTAGAGCTTGCCGTCTCCAAGCTCCCACAGATGAAGCTCTGACAGGGGAAGAATGAAATTAAAAGCCCCCTTTACCTCTCTTTGAGCCTCGCCCACCTTTTTGCCCTCGTAAAAGGCTTGTGCCTTGATATTTCCTCCACCGCAGAGAGTGCCCGAAAGGGTCACGCATTGTCCTGCAACGTCCCCCTGTACGCGGAAATTCTTTATGTAATTTTTAGGTACAAATTCAAGGTAAACGGTCTGCCAGATACCCGTGGTGCGGGTGTAGAGACAGCCGCGAGAGTAATATCTGTCGCATTGCTTTCCGCGGGCGATGTTTTGACGGGGGTCGTCCTCGGCGTAAATGACGAGAGTGTTTTCACCCTCCTTCAGGAATCGGTCGAGCTTCAGCGTAAAGGAGGAATATCCGCCGATGTGGGTGCCGAGAGACTCGCCGTTCAAAAACACCTCGGACTTGTAATCGCAGGCACCGATCCTCAAAAGAACGCTGCCCTCAAGCTGTTTCTTTGTTATAATAAATGTGCGTCTGTACCAGACACCGAGCATAAAATCCTTATTCCCGATCCCGGAAAGCTTGCTTTCGGGGCAAAAAGGAACGTTGATGGTCTTGTCAAAATATGACGGGTCGCAGTCGGGGAGAAACATTTTTTTGTCCTTGCCCGAGCGTCCGTTGTCGATGGCAAACTGCCATTCTCCGTTTAGGTTTTTCCAATTTTCGCGATAAAATTGAGGATTTGGGTGCTCTGAACGCATAATCATATCTCTACCTCGCTTTTTGTTTTATTTGATCTCATTTTATCACGGCTGACTGCTCTTGTCAATGACAAATCCTGCTCGATTCCGATTGACATATTCTACTGCAAAAGGAACTTTGGGTGTCCCTCTTGATTTAAACAGAAAATTGTGGTAAAATGTAGAAAATATATTTTTGGAGTTTCCCCATGAAAATTATTGAAAACAAGACCTATGATCAGGAGCGCGCGCTTTACGCCTCCTGCGATACTAAAATAAAAAATTGCACCTTTTCCGGGCCTGCCGACGGCGAATCGGTGCTCAAGGAAAGCAGGAATATCAAGGTGTCGGGCTGTCTGTTCGACCTGCGCTATCCATTTTGGCACGATGAGGGTGTTGAAGCGGAAAATTGCACCATGACCGAGCTTTGCCGCGCACCCGTTTGGTATACAAGGAATGCGACGTTCAAGAATTTTGAAATAAACGGCGTAAAGGCTTTTCGGGAGTGCGATAACGTGAAGCTCATTGACTGCCGCGCAAAAAGCCCCGAGCTTGGCTGGTGCTGTCGCGGAGTCGAAATTGAAGGCGGTGACATCACGAGCGAATATTTTCTGCTCAATTCGTCGGATATTAAGATCGACGGACTTCACTTTAAGGGCAAATATTCCTTCCAGTACACAAAAAATGTGGAGATACGTAACGCCGTTTTTGATACGAAGGACGCCTTTTGGCACAGTGAGAACGTGACTATTTATGACAGTGTCATCAAGGGCGAATACGCCGCTTGGTATTCAAAAAATCTGAAGCTCGTGCGCTGCAAGATCTCCGGCACCCAGCCCTTTTGCTACGTGGAAAATCTCGTTATGGAGGATTGCGAGACCGAGGGCTGCGATTTGTCCTTTGAGTACAGTACGGTCAACGCCACCATTCGCGGACGGGTCGACAGCGTGAAAAATCCCCTTTCGGGAAGCATTATAGCTGACGAGATCGGTGAGATCATTATTGACGAAAACAGCCGTGAAGGCTCTGATTGCAAGATAATCGTCAGATAAATAAAAAGGTGCGCGTCAGCGCACCTTTTTATTTAGCAAAAATCCTTCCTCATTTGCTCAAGGGCGTATTTTTCAAGCCTGGACACCTGAGCCTGTGAGATCCCGATCTCCTCGGCGATCTCGGTCTGTGTCTTGTTGCCGAAAAAACGCAGCTTGATGATCCTTTGCTCTCGTTCACCCAATTTTGCCATAGCGTCCTGCAGAGCAATGTTTTCAAGCCAGGTCTTGTCGCCGCCGTCCTCGTCACTTATCTGATCCATGACGTAAATGGAGTCTCCGTTTTCCGAATAGACGGGATCGTAGAGGGAAATGGGTTCAACGATCGCCTCCATGGCGCGTATCACCGCTTCTCTCGGTTCGCCTAATTTCGCGGCGATCTGTTCTACTTTTGGCTCGGACTGATTTTCCCGCATCAGCTCCTCGCGGACGGTCAGGGCGCGATAGGCAAGGTCGCGTACCGAGCGGCTGACACGAATGGCATTGTTGTCCCTCAGATATCGCCGTATCTCGCCGATTATCATGGGAACGGCATAGGTGCTGAACCGCACGCCCACCGAGGTGTCAAAATTGTCCACCGCCTTGGTAAGCCCTATGCAGCCCACCTGAAAAAGGTCGTCCAGAACCTCGCCGCGCCCTGTAAAACGCTGGATCACGCTGAGGACAAGTCGAAGATTTCCGTATATGAGCGCGTCTCTTGCCCGTGCCGATCCGAGCCGCGCCTGTTCAAGAAGAGTCAGGGTCTCCACGTGAGTCAGAGTTTTCAGCTTTGCGGTGTTCACACCGCAGATCTCAACTTTGTTATAGTACATAAAAATAACACTCCCGTTCGGTAAAAGTATTTACCGAACGGGAGTTCTTTTATGCGAATTCAGCTGTCTTTGGAAAAACCAAATTATTCCGCTTTAAAAAAGCTTTGTGTGCTCTCCACCCTTGCATTCCACGAGCTTACCGTCGACCTCGACCCAAACGGAGGTGGCGGAGGGGTTGTAGAGCATGGTGCAGTCGGCGGACATTTCGCAGCTTCGCAGAGCGGTCACATAATCGTAAATTTCAATATTCGTTGCGTACCAGGTGTCTTCCATACCCTCGGCCGCCGCGCAGAATTCCTCAATCAGCTCCCAGTTGTTGTCGTTGTTGAACTCATAAGAGTGTCCCCAGACATAGAACAGGTTCAAGGGAAATTTGCTGTTCTTGAAGCGCTCGAGCTTTTCCATGATTCCTCCCTTGTGGTGGCAAGTGGGATGCCAGAGCATGAAATCATCGGGAAGACCGAAGCCGTTGTGGGACGCTGTTGTGCGGGAGTATTTCATTCCCATCGAACGGAGGATCTCAACAGAACGGCTGTCGTGAGTGCCGAAGGGATAGGACATTCCGCGCACGACGTAGCCGCAAAGGCTCTCCAAGGTTTCCTTGTCGGAGATTATTTGGCGTACTACCTCCATATTGGGAACACGCTCAAGGAAGGGGTGTGTATAGGTGTGGCAGGATACCTCGTGACCTATGTAAAGGGTCGCCACTTCGCAGGGATCTATTTTTCCGCTGTTTTCAAAGGGTCCCGAATTTAAGTGGAAGGTTCCCTTGATGCCGTGAGCGTTGAAGATCTCAACCAATCTGCGGTCGTGGATCGTGCCGTCATCGTAGCTCATTGTAAGAGCTTTCATTTTGCCCTGAGGATATCGGTATCCTATTTTTTTCATGTGCTTGTTCTCCTTTTTAAAGCTTAATTTCTCTCATTTCAACGAATCTCGCAAGCTGCGCTTCGTTGGGGATAGACGTGCTGGCGCCGCTCTTGCCCACTATCATAGCGCCAACGGCGTTGGCATAGCGGCAGGCGTGCATGATGTTGCCGGTGCGGACGTATTCCAAGGCGAGTGCGGCGGTAAATCCGTCGCCGGCGGCGGTGGTGTCCACCACCTTTGTCATATATGCGTCGGCTATTTTGTAGTACGTTTTGTCGTAGACCAAAGCACCGCGATCGCCCAATTTGATCACGTAATACTTTGCCTTGACCATTTTTTCAAGTCGTATTGCCGCCTTTAACGCCAGGTCTGCGGTGGCGGGGTAGATCCCCGTGTATGCCTCGGTCTCCTGTTCGTTGGGGGAAAAGACCTCAAGCTCGGGAAGCTGATCAAAGGGAAAATCAGGCTTTGCGGGGCCTGCGTCGATAAAGATGGGCGCACCCTGCTTTGCGGCGTATTTTGCCGCGGACAGAATTGCCTCGTTTGGTATCTCGAAATGAAGAAGCACCGCGTCGGGGTAGCAGAGAAGTGCCTCCTCGGCGTCGTCCGCTGTCAGGCAGTCGTTTGCACCTGGGAAGACGGTTATGCGGTTGTCTCCGTTTTCCTCCACGGAGATCGCCGCCAGTCCCGTTGGCGCGTCGGGGGTGGAGTGCATATAGGTGACGTTGATGCTTTCGTTTTGATACAGCTGACGGAGAACCGAGCCGCTGTGGTCACGTCCCAGCTTGGCACAGAAAACGCAGTCGCCTCCGAGTCTTTGCACGGCAATGGCGGAATTTCCTCCCTTGCCCCCCGGAATAAAGCTGTAATTTCCCGTTTCCTCAAGCAAGGTCTCGCCCGCTTCGGGCAAACAAGATACGTTCATAACGAAATCCATATTTGCAGAGCTTACGACCAGTATTCTTTTCTTCATCAAGTCACCTCTTTTCGTTTATTTAAGTCGATTTATCGGAACTCATCGGCAAGGACCGCGCATTTGCCGATGTCGCGGTATTGGCCTTTTATAAGCATTGATCCGCGGGCCACGCCCTCAAACCTCATTCCCATCTTTTCCATGACCCGTCGGCTGGCGTCGTTGCCCACAATATAGTGAGCCTCGATTCGGTTTAAAAGCAGATTCTCAAAGCCGAATCTCATAATTGCGTGCAGGGCCTCGGGAATGATCTGGTGACCGCGGTAATCGGGATTCAGAACGTAGCCCACTTCGGCAGAGTCGTTCTCGAAGTCAAAACGGGTAAAGCCGCAAGTACCGATCATCTTGCCGTTTTCCCGCAGAGTTATGGCCCAGTCGAAAAAGTCCCCTGTGGCATATTTGCCCTCAAGATATTCGAGATAATCCCTCGTGTAGTGAACGCTTGTGTGAGGATACCAGGTCAGATATTTTGTTACGTCCGCGCGGCAGGCGTATTCGAACATATCCTGCGCGTCAGACGGCTCCATGCGGCGAAGAACAAGGCGTGGCGTGTTCAATTTCGGCATGCGGGAAAATATTCTGTTAATTGCATTTTTGTTCATAGCAGACCTCGGGGGCGTTTCTTTTATTATATTATAGACTTTATTTTGAATATTTTCAATAGAATAACGCAAAATTTTGCAAAAATACTGTACAGAGCGATTTTTTTGTGATATAATAAAATGAATATTTATGCCCGTAAATGGAAAAGAAAAGGGGATCATTATGTGCGGTTTTGTTGGATTTTCCGGCAAGATAGATAGAAAAAAAGAGATAATCAATAAAATGATGGACAGAATAGTTCACCGCGGACCCGACATGGCGGGTGATTTTCTGTCCGATGAGATAGCTCTGGGCTTCAGACGTCTGAGCATTATCGACCTGTCCGACAGCGGAACTCAGCCTATGACAAACGAGGACGGATCTGTTGTTATTACGTTCAACGGCGAGATCTACAACTTCGGTGAGCTGAGAGAAAAGCTGCTTGCCGCAGGTCACGTTTTCAAGAGCGGAAGCGATACCGAGGTGTTGCTCCACGGCTATGAGGAGTACGGCGAGGGTATAGTTGACATGATACGCGGAATGTTCGCTTTTGTCATCTGGGACAGCAAGACCAAAAAGCTTTTCGGCGCCCGCGACCACTTTGGAATCAAGCCATTTTACTACACATTTACCAAGTCGGGCGACATTATCTTCGGCTCGGAGATAAAGAGCTTTTTGGAACACCCCGACTTTGTGAAAAAGGTCAACAAAAAGGCGCTTCGCCCTTATCTTACCTTCCAGTATTCTTCCATGGAGGAAACATTTTTTGAGGGTGTTTTCAAGCTCCCCGCTGCCCACTGCTTTACATGGGCACCCGGTGAGAAAATGAATATCCGCCGTTATTGGGACGTTGATTTTTCCGACAGCGACCGCGATTTTGAGACCCTGAAAAAAGAACTTGACGAGACCGTAAAAGAATCCGTGGCGGCGCACAGAATAAGCGACGTGCGTGTTGGCTCCTTCCTTTCGGGCGGCGTTGATTCCAGCTATATCACAGCGGCTCTCATGCCCGACGAGACTTTTTCCGTGGGATTTTTCGACTATGAAAAATTCAACGAGACAAACGAGGCAAAGGAGCTTTCCGACAAGCTGGGGATCAAAAATTTTCGTCGGAACATAACGGCGCAGGATTGCTTTGACAATTTTGCGGACATTCAGTACCACATGGACGAGCCTCAGTCGAACCCTTCCTCCGTTCCTCTTTATTTTCTTGCCAAATTGGCGCGTGAGCAGGTGACGGTAGTCCTTTCGGGCGAGGGTGCGGACGAGATCTACGCAGGATATGAGTGGTACGACGAGACCCCCATGATGAGAAAATACAAGAAGCTCCCTGCCTTCCTTCGCCGTTTTGCGGCGGCGGTGGCACGGCGTCTGCCCTATTTCAAGGGACACGACTTCATTATCAGGTCAAGCGGCCGTCCCGAGGATTATTTCATCGGACAGGCACTTGTATTCCCCGAAAAGGAGGCACTTTCGGTGCTTTCGAAGGAGTGTCGGAACGCACCCTCAGTAAAGGAGATTACCTCTCCTGTCTATGAGCGTGTAAAAGGGAAGACCGAGCTGCAGAAAAAGCAGTATCTCGACCTTAACCTCTGGCTTCCCGGCGACATTCTGCTAAAGGCAGATAAAATGAGCATGGCAAGCTCTCTCGAGCTGAGAGTGCCTTTCCTCGACCGGGAGGTGATGGCGCAGGCTCAGTCGATACCCGACAAATTCAAGATCGCAAAGGGCACCACGAAATACATTTTGCGCGAGGCATCAAACGAGATCCTGCCCGACGAGTGGGCAAACAGACCCAAAAAGGGATTCCCTGTGCCGATCCGCTATTGGCTCATGCAGGACGAGTATTACAGACAAGTAAAAGAGTATTTTGAGGCGGATTTTGCCGCAGAATTCTTTGACCGCAGTGCAATTATCAAATTGCTTGACGAGCACAAGTCGGGCAAGAAGATGAACCAGAGAAAGATCTGGACGGTGTTTACCTTCCTTGTCTGGTACAAGAGATTTTTTATTGATGAGAGCGCAAATTAAGGAGATTATCATGAAAAATACAGACGTAAATATGATCCCCGTGTTGCTTGGCGGAGACCTTAACAGCTACAACGTGGCACGCGCTTTCCATGAAAAATACGGCGTTATCTCCCACGTTTTCGGACGCTATCCCATAGGTCCTACAAAAAACTCCAAGATAGTCAATTTCCACGTTGTGAAAAAGATGGACGATCCCGACATTATGGTCACGGAGCTATCTGATTTCGCGGACAAACATCCCGACGCGCACCTTATTCTGCTTGGTTGTACGGACGATTACGCAACCCTTATCATAAATAATCGCCACCGTCTCGAGTCCCGCTATATCTGTCCTTACATTGATCCCGAATTGTCCGAACGTCTGGTCAGCAAGGCAGTGTTTTACGAGATGTGCGACAAATACGGTATTCCTTATCCCAAGACAGTGGTGCTGGACGGGGGTTTTGCGCCCGAGGATCTGTCTGAGGATGCTCTCGGCTTCAAATATCCCGTTATTGTCAAGCCATCCAGCAGTATTCAGTATTGGAAGCATCCCTTTGAGGGAATGAAAAAGGTGTATACTGCCGCAGACCCCGACGAAGCGGTAAAGATCATGACGGAGATCTACGGCGCCGGTTATCCCGACAAGATGATCATTCAAGATATGATCCCCGGGGACGACGCGAACATGTACGTTCTTACGGCATATTCGGACAGCACGAAAAAGGTGAAGATGACCTGTCTCGGCCACGTTCTGCTGGAGGAGCACACTCCCCGCGGACTTGGCAACCACGCGGCAATCATCACAGAGCAGAATGGAGATCTGACCGAGCGTTTCCGCGCTATGCTTGACGATCTTTCATATGTGGGATTCTCTAACTTTGACATTAAATTCGACCCCCGCGACGGAAGTCTGCGCGCATTCGAGATAAATTTACGCCAGGGACGCAGTAACTATTACGTAACGGCGGCGGGTATCAATATAGCGGAGCTTCTGGTGGAGGACAGGATCTTCCACCGTGACAGCGAGTACCGTCCGTGTGAAAATTCACACCTGTGGCACTGCATTCCCTTTGCGGTGGTGAAAAAATACGTTCATAACCCAAAGGCACTGGCGGATGCCAAGCGATTGAAAAAGGCGGGAAAATCCACCTCGTCTCTGTGGTATGCGCCCGATCTGCGCTTTAATCCCAAGCGCCTTGTCTGGGTGCTTGAGCACCTGCGCCGACAGCATGGCAAGTACAAAAAATACTGCAAATAAGGAGTGCTGAAATTGGAAAAAAACAGAAAGCTTCTGGGTATTCTCGGCGGTCTTGGCCCTATGGCGACGGTATATTTCTACGAAATGCTCACGTCGCACACAAAGGCGGACTGCGATCAGGAGCATATTGATATTCTGATAAGCTCCCGCGCCTCAACTCCCGACAGAACGGCGTTTATCGTGGGGGCTTCGGGGGAAAGTCCCATCGGCGCTATGATAGAAGAGGGTAAGCGGCTGCAAAATTGCGGCGTCGATCTTATCTCCATACCCTGCAATACCGCTCACTATTTTTACGACGAGTTGACTGCGGCGCTTGACATTCCTGTGGTGAACATTCTCCTGGAAACGGCGGCTCACGCCAAGCGCACGGGAGCTGAAACGGTCGGGATCCTTGCCACCGAGGGCACGGTGAGATCGGGAGCTTACGCTCACGTTTGCCAACAGGTCGGGATCAACTGCATAGTGCCCGACGAGGAGCATCAGTCAATTCTTTCCGACATGATCTACGGTCAGATAAAGCAGGGAAAGCCTGCGGACATGAGGAAATTTGAACGCGTGTGCGACCACATGATCTCACGGGGCGCAGACAAGCTGGTGCTTGGCTGTACCGAGCTGTCACTGATCAAGCGCGACAATGATCTGGGTGATCTTTTCATTGATTCTCTTGAGGTGCTGGCGTGCAGGACTATCGCACTTTGCGGCAAGGAGCCTGTTGGATTTGATGCGGGTTTGACGGCGGACGAAGACATACTGAAGGCATGAAAATTACCCAGCGAGACACAAATCCCTTCAAATTTTCCGACACCAACAAGCGCTATCACACATACGATTATTTCATGAAGCGGCGATACGGCGGCAAATGCGCCAAAATTCCCTTGGACGGCGGATTCACCTGCCCGAATGTTGACGGAAGATGTGGTGTAGGCGGCTGTATTTACTGCTCGGGACGGGGAAGCGGTGATTTTGCACAGCCTGCCGAAATGCCGATCTCAGAGCAGTTCAGGATCACGGCTGAAAGCCTTTCGTCGAAATGGAAAACGGACAAATACATCGCCTATTTTCAGGCTCACACAAATACCTATGCGCCCGTTTCGGTATTGCGCGAAAAGTTTGAGGAGGCTCTCAAAATAAAGGGCGTGGTAGGTCTTAACGTAGCAACCCGCGCCGACTGCCTGCCACCTGACGTGGTCGAATATCTGGCGGAGCTTTCCAGCAGGACGGATCTCACGGTTGAGCTTGGATTGCAGACGGTAAACGACGATGTGGCGCGTTATATAAACCGCGGTCACACCTTTGAGGAATTTTGCGAAGGCTATGCCCGACTGAGGTCGGCAAGTGATAAGATCATGACCTGCGTCCACCTTATTTTCGGTCTTCCCGGGGAAACACCCGAGCATATGCTTGAAAGCGTGAGACAGGTCGCAAAATTGAAGCCGAACCAGGTGAAGATCCACCTGCTCCACGTAATAGAGGGCACAAAATTGGCGCAGATATACAGGGCAGGTGAGTACACCCCCATGGACCGTGAGCTTTATATTGAGACGGTCTGCCGGGCTCTGCGCTTACTGCCTGCCGAGACCGTCATCGGACGGTTGACGGGTGACGGTGCGCCGGACACCTTGCTTGCACCTGACTGGAGCCGGAAGAAGGTAGCGGTTATCAATGACATTGACAAAATGATGTTCGAGCGCAATTGGTTTCAGGGGGATCAAATATAAAAAATCAAAAGCACTTATGGCGAGTAGCCATAAGTGCTTTTTTAACGATAATTTTTTAATCTTCTATGTCCGTAAGCTTTGAAACGGTGGTGCCGAGAACCTCCGCGATTTTAAACAGGGTTTTCAGCGATGGGCAGAAAAAGCAATTCGGGGCTTCAAGCTGTGAAATATATCCGGAGGATAAGTCGCAAGCCTCAGCAAGCTCCTCTTGGGTCATTCCCTGAAGCTTTCTGTAATAAGCGATTTTTAAGCCTATTTTTATCAAATTCATTTTATATTGACTGTCTGTCATTATGTATTCACCAAACTGTTTTATTCCTTCGGCTCAATCGTTTTTTTCGGCTTTTCCTTTTTTGCCTTGGGAGGCTTTTTTGCCTTTGGTTCCTTTTTGGGGCTTTCTTTTTTTGGTGCGGGCGGGGTTTCTTCTTCATCATCCTGAAGATCGGCAAAATCGCAGGCGGGCAGTTTTCCGTCGGCTACCTTCTTTTCGATCTTTTTTGCCGCGTGTTCCTTGAACAGCTCAAGAATTACCGCAAAGAGAGGAATAAAGAAGATGATTCCTATAATTCCCAGCAGATTGCCGCCGATAAGCGCGGCAACAAGTGTGTAGAGAGGGGAAAGTCCAACAGCCGTGCCTACCACGCGGGGGTAGATAAGCTGTGTTTCGACAAACTGAACGGCAAGATAGATGATAAGGCACAAAAGAGCCTTTTCGGGCGCGACCAGCAAAGTCAGGAATACGCTGACAGCGCAGGAAATGAACGCGCCTATGTAGGGAATGATGGCGCAGACCGCAGTCAGAACCGCCACAAGGCTTGCATAGGGCATTTTAAAGATCGAAAAGGATATGAATATGAGTACGCCCAGGATCAGCGCCTCGCTGCACTGTCCGAACAGGAATTTTGAGAATATGTCTGCAAATGAACGGCAGAATCTCAAAATGCCCTTTGCCCACGAGGGCTTCAAATATGCGCCGATCAAGAGCTTTCCGTGCCTTGCCACGGTTCTTTTTTCAAGAGCCGCGTAGATGGAAATAATTATGGCAAAAAGTGCGGTGGTTACTATATTTATGGTGGAGGAGAACACGCTGATGACGTTGACGAAAATAAAGTCCGCGCCTGTTGTCAGCTTGTTTACGATATCCGAGAAGTTGTCCAGAATCGCTTTGAAATTGATCTTGCTTACAAGATCCTGTATCCACTGAACGTCAAAATGCTTGAGGCTCAGTTCCTTTATTCTTGCCTCGATCTGGGTGTAAAGCACTTTTACGGAGCTTGTGATCTCGGGGATAAGCAGTGTCAGTACCAGGGTCAGCACCAGGGCGATGCAAGCCAGGGTGAGAAGGAAGCTGACGATGACGAAAGCCTTTTCCGAGGGCTTTCTTTTTGCTTTTGCAAACATTCTTTTCAGGATCTTCTGGATCCCGTTCATGGGAACGATGAGAAAAAGCGCGATTATTCCGCCCACGATCACGGGCAGAATAAGGGTTATAAGTTTACTTGTATAAGATGTGACCGCCGAGAAATTCATGAGCGCGGCGAACAGTACTACGCCCGTTATTGTTACGAGCAGGGCCTTTTTTGTGTTGATTCCCATTTTGCAACCTTTCTTTTTTATCGAATAGAGGAAAAACTTTTACACTTTACATTATAAATCTTTTTCAGGGGCGTGTCAAGAAGTGTGGAAAAAATTCACAAAATCCGATAAATTTCGTATTGATGCCGTGGTAAAATAAAAGAAAAAGGAGGGGTGCTTTCTGCAAAAAAAGGAAAATCTGATACTTCGCATATGGAAAAGGCGCAAAAGTGACAGAGTTTTTCGAATGAAGCTGTCCCTTTTCGGCGGCGGGGCGGTCAATCTCGCTTACGTCGGCATAAAACTTTTTGCGGGTGTCGCATCCAATTCTTTTTTTCTCATTTCTCTTTCTGCGTACTATGCCCTGCTGTTTTCCCTGCGATTTTATCTGCTGGGACACATAAGAAAGAAAAACCCGGGAGATTGTCTTTTGTCCGAGCTGAAACGGGCGAGGAATTGCGGAGTGCTTCTTTTTGTTATGGGACTTGCCCTGTCCGTTATAGTGTTTTTTGTGGTCTATCTGAATCGCGGATACCGATATCCGGGTATACTTATATATGCGGTGGGCGGGTACACCGTTTATTCGGTGACATCGGCTTTTTTCGAGCTTTTTCTGCACGGGAAGAACGCTACGCCGGTGGAAGCTACCACGGGTATTGTGAAACTGACGGCAGCGCTCGTCTCCTTTCTTGCTCTTGAAAGTGCCGTATTTGAAAGGCTTGGCGGTTCTGTATCGTTCGGTTCCAGACGGATAATTCTTGGAACTACGGGTGGCGGCATTTGCCTGGCGGTGCTTTCAATGTCGGTGCTCATGATCTCCCGAGCTCACAGAAAATTGCGGCGTTTCAACGAAAAAACGGACGGGTGAAACTCCTGCATAAGGTGGTCATTTTGTCGAAAACGAGCTAATTGCGATGCACTAATGTCCGAAAAATCAAAAATCCGTCTTGAAAAAGAAAAAAGAATGTGATATAATACGTATGTCACATCATCTTAATAACACAGATAACCTACAAAGGGGGTACTATACCCTTTTTTCAGCCATACTATATTTCGGTAGAAATACGGTATCGCAATAATCGGCTGAAAAGTAGGTTATAGATGGTGTGACAACTACGCGAGAGGTATTCTACGGTGTCACCTCGCAAGGGGTGGCACCTTATTGTAAAACGGACGGGTGAACCGTCCGTTTTGTTATTTGAGATTGTCTCCGTAGCGTTTGATCTTTTGAGTTGTGGTTCTCTCGAGAGGCGAGGTGAGGATATCGAATTTCTGAATCTTCTTATATGCGGGGACGGCGTCGTTTACCGCGTTTACCGCGTCGGTGACAGCCGCCTTGATCTCCTCGGGGGCGGGTGTGTGTCCCAGCTTTTCGGCAAGGTAGGCTTCGGAGGGGTATATCTTGGCTCTTACGCAGGGGTCGCCGTGGCGATCCTTGCCCTCCAGCACCAGACATTCGGCTATTGCCTCGTTTTCTCCGAGCCTGTCCTCGATCTCCTCGGGGAAAATGTTCTTGCCGTTTGCGGTGACGATGACGTTTTTGATCCTGCCCTTGATATGAACTCCGCCGTTTTCGTCGATGAAGCCCAGGTCTCCCGTGTGGAACCAGCGGTTTTTGATCACCGCCGCCGTAGCTTCCTCGTCGCGGTAGTAGCCGAGCATTACGTTGTCACCCGAGGCTATTATCTCGCCCACTCCGTTCTCGTCGGGATTGGCGATTCGCAGAGTTACGCCGGGAATTGCACAGCCTGCGGTCTCCGGATCGTAGAAGAAATCGTTGTTTGCGGAAAGAATGGGAGATGTCTCGGTGAGTCCGTAGCCCTGTATAGTTTTAATACCAAGGGCGTTGAAATCCTCGATGAGTGCAGGGTCGATCGCCGCCGCACCGACCACCATCATTCGCAATTTTCCGCCAAGGCTCTTTTTGACGTTTGAGCAAATGACCTTTCTTACAAAGAAGGGCAGAGTGCCGAGCGCCTCGGCCAGAGACAGCTCGTCAAAGGCCTTTTTGTATTTCTGCGGACATTCCTTTGCGATAGCCATGCGAAGTCGTTTGCTGAGCACCTTGAGAAGTGCGGGGACGACCACAAGCACCGTGTTGTTGTATTCTTTGAGATTGGTTGCAATGCGGTTAAGACCGTCGCAATAGGAAATACAAGCCCCTCTCGCCAGAACGCAGAGCATATCTATGGTCGCGGCATAGGTGTGGTGCAAGGGCAGGATCGAGAGCACCTTATCCGTGGTGTAGACCCGAATGACCCTCAGGATCTGATGGACGTTTGAACATACGTTGAACTGAGACAGGCAAACTCCCTTTGAAGAGCCCGTGGTGCCCGAGGTAAAGATGAGGATCCTCATCTGATCGGGGGGATAAGTGTAGGAATTTATCCTTTGAAGATCCCGAGGGGTGTATTTTATGGGACGATCGGGAATTTCGGAAAGGTCGTACACACAGTCGAAACGGCGAACTCCCTCAAGCTTGCCCTGAACCTTTTTGTCAGCGCAAATAGCAGTGCAATCCGCCGCATCGCAGAAATCGGCGATATCGCGGCCGGACAGCTCCTTATCTATTGGAACGACCACGCCGACGGTAGCCGCCGCCAGGTAGGCGATCGCCCACCCTCCGCTGTTTTCGCCGCTGACGGCGATGCGCTTGCCCTCAAGTCCGTGACGGATAAAGGACGCGCACAGGGATATATATATTTCATACAACTCCTTGTAGGAGATATATCTGTATTTTCCCGCAGAGACCTTCAGCTGAAGCGCCGCTTTGTCACCTGCTTTCTCGACTGAGTAGGCCAGAAGATCCCTGAAGCAGTCAAATCGGGGTACGTTATAGTAAGAGGTCGTTTGTGTTTTCATTTGTGACCGTTCCTTTCATTGGTTTGAATTGTGGCATCCGTCGGGTGCGGAGCTGCCGTGCAAGGTCGGAGCAATTTTGCTCACGTTACCTATGTAATTATAACGCAAACTTGTTGAAATGTCAACAAGAAGCTGTTTGCCGAAGAAAATATTTACCATATTTTAACTTTTGGCACAAAAAATGAAAACAAGACGATCAGAAGCTGCTGATTGGCAGATCCTCGTTGTCTTCTCCCTTTTCGACCGATTTTACAACGACGACAAATGAGCGGTCGGGAGTGACCTGAACCGTCACGCGATCCCCTGCCTGTTTGCCCAGCAGGGCTTTTCCCAAGGGGGATTCACGGCTTATAAAGCCCTTTGTGGCGTCCTGGCGGAGGGTCGTGACGATCTGGATCTTTTTCGTCTGACCGTTCATTTCGTAGAAAAGCTCGACGTAGTCAAAAAGTCCGATCTTGCCCTCGTCACCGCCTACCTCGACCACCTTGGCGGTGGCTATCATGTTTTTCAGATAGCGTATGCGGCTCTCGTTGCGGTTTTTCTCCCGCTTTGCTTCCTTATATTCGGCGTTTTCGCTGAGATCTCCATACTCGCGCGTGCGCTTGACCTCCGCCAACAGCTTGGGGCGCAGTTCTTTTGCGCGGTAGTCTATCTCCTCTTGCATTTTCTTTATGTCTACTGCCGTAAGCTCGTTATGCATAGCTTGATTCCTTTCATATTATGTGTTTTTTCTTCAAAAAAATTCGCTTTTGAAAAAAACAGCGGCGGTATGCCGCTGTTTTTTGATTTATAGGCTCCCTCCCGGAGGGAGGCTTTGGTTGCCATAATGCAATTTAATTACTTACCTGATGCAAAGATCTCTTCGCCTGCCTGCAAAAGCTTGGCATCGTTTACCAGCTTGTCGGGCATGGTGCGAAGTACGAAAAATTCGCCTACGCCGTTCAGCGTAACGTAAGAGCGGCGTTCGGAATACTGATAGAATCGGTAGGTCAGTTCTCTCCCCGTTTCGGTAACCACGGTCAGCACAAGCTGTGCCTCGCTGTCGTCAAGTGCCTTGAAGGTGTCCATTTCCTCGCGGGTAAGACTGCAGTTGCCCTCGTAGGAGGTGACAAGCAGATTCCAGTAATAATTTCGGAACTGAGGGGTGGAGAGTACCTTGCCTGTTGCGCGGTCGGTAACCACCAGGTCCTGTCCCTCGCCCGTCAGGTCAAAGTCAGCCTTGTAGCTTCCGCTTCTTACGGAGACCGAATCGACGTAATCTATCTTCATCTGGAACATAGGGGATTCTACCCAATCAAAAAGGGTCCAGTTGATGAAAAACATTACCTCGGAGTCGATCAGATCTATCTGGTCAAACAGAGTGGAGGCAACGTAGCAGGAGCCGTCCTCGTTTGGGGGACTGATAACGATGAAGTTTTCGTGTCCCCGGTAGAAGAAGCGCATTGAATAGCAGTTGTCCCGGTCGATATTGAACTGCGCCAGCTTTTCGTCGGTGATGCCGAGGGCTACCACCTTCATGTGATCCTCCATCTCGGCGGTGTAAAGTGCGTTCATAGCCTTTGAGATGGCGGTAGACGAAGGCACAAGTCCTGCGGGATAGATCATTTCGTAGGTTACGGTTTCGTATTCGGTTCCCTCTCGGTCGGACTGCTCAACGTAGTCCAGGTGGAAGATCATGTCCTTACCCTTCATGAGAACCAGGTCATGGACCATGAAATAGTCGTTTTGGTTCATGGGGGTGATGACCATGGGGAACACGATAGACTCAACGGTGGAAAGGAGAGTAGTCTCTACGGATTTGTCGACCACGTAGACCGAATCAGGTCGGCCAAGGTACTTAAAATAGTATCCGTTGCCCGTGGGGATAGGGTGACCGATAAGACATTCGTAAATTCTGTATTCATAGTCGCCGCCGTCGGTTTTATGACGGGTCTTCATGGTGAATTTTGCGGGCTTGTAGAGTGTTCCGTCCTCAAGTGTTTGCTCCTCGAAGCCGTAGTCCTCGCCCTCGACCACGTTTACACGGGTGATTGCAAGAGGATAAGTGCAGCTTGACATAAGTGAGGTAATATTTTCCTCGTGGACTGCAATTCCCTCAAAGCCTGCTATCTGTGGCTGCCAATCCTCGTCTCTTGTCATTTCGTAGCTTCCGTGCTCGTTTTCCACCTTGATTGAAACGACGTCCTTGTTTTCAAGTCCGTCGTAGACCACGACCTTGGTGGCCGCCATTCCAAGACCCTCGCCGTCCTCGGGAACTACCGTTTCGAGTCCGCCCGTTTCCACAGGCTCAATGGCGGTAAAGGGCTTGATGACCGCAAAATATGCGATCATCATTACAAAGGAAACGGCGAACATGACGATGGTAGCAATTAGCTGTTTTCTCATGCACGCTTTCTCCTTACGTAGATGATGGCGATGCCCGAGATGAATACTACTGCAGCAGGAATGATAGCGAGCATAGCTGTGGTGGTTTTGGCATCCGATGCCGTCAGGCTTTCGATCTGAGTTGTAGCAAAGGGCTTTCTTCCCACGTCAAGATAAACCACCTCTTTTTGCATGATCCTCATCATGGAATAGAGGGATTCGCTGTTTCCGTAGACGTTGGAGGTAAGCTGCTGACCTGCGGCAAAATCAATAGAACCGCTGACCATAACGTAGGAGTATTCTGTGGTTGTGGAGTTGCCCACCTGTCTGCCCTGTGTGGTGATGGTGAGCAGGGGGATCTTATTGTATTTATCCGCTTTCTGAACGGTCTGCTGATTTGCCTCGACAAAAGCGTCTGCACTTGTTACGAAGATGTCGTTTATCTGTCTTGTGATGCCGTTTGAGGAGTAGTAGCCGTTCTGATCATAGCTGTCGGAATGGCGCAGGGGCATAGCGTCGGGGAAGATGATCTTTGGTGCTGTGCCTGCGTTTGTCAGGTCTTGATTTACCTGTGTTCCAAGGGTTCCCTCGCCCGTTACGTACTCGGCAACAACGTTGTAGTTTGCATAGTCGATCGAGTGAGAGGGGTCCTTTACGATGCCTGCGCTGAGACGGTTGTTTTCGTCCGCATATCTTCCGAACTCAACGCCCCACTCGTACATATATTCCTCAAGGTTGGGGAGCACGGGGGTGCTGGGAGAAACGAAGAGCATGAATGCATTGACACCGTCAAGGAAGGCTTCAAGCTTGTCTATCTCGGAGATGTCAGAGCCTGCGTCCTTCTTTGTGAGAAAGTCGGAGGTGGGGTTGTAGCATACCATCAGACGGCAATCCTGAGGGATCTCGTCCTTTGACAGGTCGATAAGCTCGTAATCGTAGCCTGCGTTTGTGATAAGTTCAAGCAGGTGGATATCGGTCACAGCCTCACCGTGGTTGGTAAGCACCGCACAAACGGGAGCCTCCGCACGGGTGACGGCGATGATGGTGGAAGCAAATTTTGCCTCGGCGTTGTAAGCCCATACCACGTTCTGGTTGTTGAATGTAAAGAAGGATTCGAGGGCGAGCTGTCTGAACTCGCTTCCGCTTTCGATGATAACGTCGGTGGTCTTGATATTGGTCGTTGCCGTGGTCTTATATTTGCTGACAGCCGAGCGGTTGTCGATGATATTTACCGTCTCAACCTTTACGTTCTTAAGCTTTTTCTGAAGCTGGAGCGCTGTGTTGTAAACGAGACGGGAGGTGTTGGTGTCATTGAGCGTATCGGGGTCGGAGCAGAAGAGGATCTTTACTTCCTTGTCGATATCCTTGAGAAGATCGATGCACTGATCGGAGACGGTGTAAAGCTCCTCGGGTGTCATGTCAATATACCAACGGAACTTTTCCGCAAATGCGGAGAAGACCACGTTGAAAACGATAACGAGAGTAATAAACGCCGCTGTAAGTGCTACGGAGATCCCGCCGTAGCGCAGCTTTTTGTTTTGATTGTAGCTTTTCATTTTCTGCCTCCTTTAACCCCAGCGTCTCTTGTCGTAGACGCGGACAGTAGCGAAAACGAAGACGCTGCAAAGGGAGATGTAGTAGAAGATGGCGGCAAAATCGAACTTGCCTGCGCTGAAGTTCGCAAAACGGCTGAGAACGTTGAACCAGTCGATAACGAAACGAACCGCATAGCTTGAGATTATTGCCTCGTTGTTAATAGAAGCGGGTGCAAGCATTGCAACGAGCGTTGCAATGGTAATAACTGCCGCGGCAAGCTGATTTTCCGTCAAGGTCGAGATGAACATACCCACGGCTATGAAGACCGCGCCGATAAACAGGATTCCCACAAGAGAACCGAGGATCTGTGCGTCAGAGGGGCCGATGTGAATGTAATTTGCCTGCTGACCTGCCTCACTTCTTTCCATGGCGGCAACCGCATAAAGGGGAAGGAAGTTGATGCAGGATATGATGATCGAAGCGGCGTACATAGTGAAGGCCGCAAAGTATTTTCCCAGCACCATAGAGGTGATCGAAACGGGTGCGGTGAGAAGCATCTGTTCGGTGCGGAGTTTTTTCTCCTCGGCAAAGAGCTTCATGGTAAGCAGGGGAATGAGTACGACCAGCACCAAAATAAGCATACTGAAATAGTTTGAGGTGCTGTACGTGTTAGAGATAAGCGTCGTATAGCAGAACAGCAGAGCGGATATGGCAAGGAAGATTCCGATATACACGTATCCGATTGCGTTGATGAAATACGAACGCAGTTCCTTTAAGTATATGGCGAGCATTTATCTGTTTTCCTTTCTTTCTGCGTCCTGTCAGTCGTCCCGACGGTCAAAGATGCTTTTTGCGGCAGACTTTTGGGACTGAGCGGTCTTTTCCATGATTCTGGCGGCAACGTCACGCTCGGCATCGGCTCCGCGTTTTACCCGACTGTTTTTTGCCTTATCGTTCTTTTTCTGACCCTGTGCGTCAACGATGGTGATGAAGATGTCCTCAAGGCTCATGCCCAGAGATTCAAGACCGATAAGCGGCCAGCCGCGCTCGGCCAGCGTATAGAAAAGTGTCTTGCGGATGTCGATTCCCACGTCGCTTTCGATCATGTAGGTGAAGGCGTCGCCGTCACGCTCTGCCAGAGGCTCGGCATAAACGATGCCCGGCTTTTCACGCAGCATTGCCAGCACCTCGCGCTGAGGACCGCAAATTTTGGCGCTGAAGCGGCGGCTGGTCTCAACGGCGCGTGTGATATTCTCTGTCTTTTCGTCCGCTACGATCTGACCTTTGTTGATGATAATGATTCTGTCGCAGACCGCCTGAACCTCCTGCAGAATGTGGGTAGAGAGAATGACCGTGTGGTCACGTCCCAGGTTTCGGATCAGGTTTCTGATCTCGATTATCTGCTTTGGGTCAAGTCCGATGGTAGGCTCGTCGAAAATAATGACCTTGGGGTTGCCGATAAGCACCTGGGCGATGCCCACGCGCTGCTTATATCCCTTTGAAAGGTGGCCGATGAGCTTGTGGTAAACGTCCTTTATCTTGACCACCTCGCAGATCTCGTCGATGTGCTTTTTGCGGTCGAGACGACAGCCCTTGAGATCGTAAGCGAAATCAAGGTATTCCTTTACCGTCATATCAAAATAGAGAGGGGGCTGCTCGGGCAGGTATCCTATTCTCTTTTTTGCCTCGAGGGGCTTTGCCAGAATGTCGATGCCGTCGATCTCAATGCTTCCGGCGGTGGAGGACAGGTATCCTGTCAGCATATTCATGGTGGTACTTTTTCCTGCGCCGTTGGGTCCCAGGAATCCTACGATCTCGCCTGCGCCCACCTCAAAGGAGATGTCGTCAACGGCTGTGAAATTGCCGTAGGTTTTTACCAGATGTTCGATCTTAATCATGTGGTATCCTTTCGTTTTACGTTTTCCTTTTGGAAGCTCACTGTCTTCCTGCGGTAAGTTTTATCAGAAGCTTTATGTCGTCGGGCTGGTCTTTTGCCTCGTGGGCGGCGCGGTTGCGTTTGATCTCACCGCACTTGGTGCATTTGTGGACGATAACGTAGCCCTTTTTGGGGTCCGGCTCAACTCGGATGGGCTCCATGAGCCCGCCGCAGTCGTTTGCCCGGTCTCCGGGGTTTATATCAACGTGCAGAGAGCACAGGCAGAAAGGGCAGTGGTTGCGGGAGGAATAGCCAAGGCTTTTGACCTCTTTTCCGCAGCCGGCGCAGATAAATCCGCTGTCATTTTTTGTGAATCTTTTGACTTCCGTTCCGACCACTCCTTTCATCGGACACAATACCCGATTTTAAACATATTCATTATATTCTATCACACTTTTTGTCCTTTTTCAAGACCTTGTCATTTATTTTAACAATTTGCTTTGAATAAAGTGCGTTTGTTCTGTGATTTTTTTATGAAAAGCGCTCCAAAATGCTTAAAAAAGTTGACAACGGGGAAAAAATGAGGTATTATATATTATGTATATCTATAACTATATTTTTTTGAGGTGACATAAACATGAGAAGCATGACAGCCTTCGGGCGATACAAAGGTGCGCTTGACGGAAAGGATATTACGGTAGAGATAAAAAGCGTAAACAGCCGTTTCCTCGACTGCACGGTTAAAATTTCCCGGGTCTTTTCCTTTCTTGAGGAGAGGGTAAAAACCTATCTGCGCGACAATGGCGTATCCCGTGGTAAAGTCGACGTTTACATAGGAGTTGAGATGCTTGAAAGCTCGGACGCGCAGATAAACTGCGACATGGGCTTGGCGAAAGGCTATCTGAGCGCTTTGACAGAGCTTCGTGACGAGCTTGGAGTTCGTGACGACATAAGCGTTATGAGCATTGCCAGAATGCCCGACGTGCTGACGGTGAAAAAGCCCGAAGAGGACGAGGAAAAGGATTGGCAAACGGTCAAAACCGCTCTTGACAGCGCGCTTGACGTATTCTTTGAGGCAAGAGAGCGGGAGGGCGAGAGACTGCGCGAGGATATTGCGCAGAAGATCGAGGCTATCCGCGAGATGATAGCTGAGGTGGACCGCCGCTCAAAGGACGATATTTCTTCCTACAAGTCAAGACTCGAGGAAAAATTGCGTAAAGTGCTGGCGGACAACAAGGTGACCGCCGACGAGAACAGGATACTCACCGAATGTGCCATCTTTGCGGACAAGGTTGCCATCGACGAGGAAGTGGTACGTCTTGGCTCTCACTTCGATGCGTTTTACGATATCGCCGCTTCAAAGGAGCCTGCGGGCAGACGCCTTGATTTCCTGCTTCAGGAAATGAACCGCGAGATCAATACTATCGGTTCCAAGTGCAACAGCGCCGAGATCGCTCACATCGTGGTCGACGTGAAGAATGAGTTTGAGAAGATCAGAGAACAGATACAGAATCTTGAGTAAGGGGGATTGACACCGTGAAATTTATAAACGTAGGCTTTGGAAATATGGTGGCTGCGGACAGAGTTGTGGCACTTGCCGCATCCGATTCTGCACCGATCAAGAGACTTATTCAGGATTCAAAGGACGCAGGCAGAGTTATCGACGTCACCTGCGGCCGCCGCACCCGCGCCGTTATCGTTACCGACAGCGATCTGGTCATTCTTTCCGCTATTCAGGCAGAGACTATTGCAAACCGTCTTGAAAACGGCTCTGACGACGGAGACGACGAGGAGGACGAGGTCAAATGAGCCGGGGATTATTGCTTGTTATCAGCGGACCTGCCGGAAGCGGTAAGGGTACCGTTATAAAATACCTCATGGAAAAGGAGCGGGATATCGCTTATTCGGTTTCCGCTACGACACGCTCACCCAGACCCGGTGAGGTGGACGGTGTGAACTACCATTTCATTTCCGTTGACGAGTTTAAATCCCGAATCGAGCATGGCGGTATTCTTGAATACACCGAATACTGCGGAAACTTCTACGGCACCCCCAAAAAGGAAGCCGAGGAGGTTCTTGATGCGGGAAAGAATCTGATCCTTGAGATCGAGGTCGAGGGAGCCGCTAACGTAAAACGGATTTGCCCCGACGCGGTGCTTATTATGCTTTTGCCTCCGTCTCATGCCGAGCAGGAAAGAAGACTGAGAGGCCGCGGCACCGAGCCCGAGGACAAGATCCTCGCCCGTTTGGCACAGGCGAGAGAGGAGATCAAGCAACTTGGCATTTACGACTACATAGTTTACAATCAAGACGGTGCTGCAGAGGAATGCGCGCAGGACATTTCGTCCATTATACGCGCGGAGAGACTGAGCCGCCGCCGCAACCCCGATGCCGAGAGCAAATTTCTGGGCAACTAAATCAAGTCAATAAAAATTAACATAAAAACATACAAAGGAGTTCAATTCACTATGATTTATCCTACGATTCAGGACCTGACAAAAGACAAGATCAACCGTTATGAGCTGGCTATCGCTACCGCAAAGTGCGCGCGCATCATCACAGACGAGTACGTGCGTGAAAGAGAAGCGGCAGAGAAGATGGCTGCGGCAAATAAGGAATCGGACAAGGCCATTCTCAACATGGTCACAAAGGAATACAGAGACGAAAAGGCCGTAAAGTGCGCCATCAAGCGTATGCACACGGGCGAGTTTGCTATCCTCAGCCCCGAGGAGGCTGAGATCAAGAGAGCTCAGCGTGCGGCAGAGGCAGAGCAGAGACGTCTTGAGGAAGAAGCGAGAAGAAACGCTCCCGTATTCTTTGGCGACGATGACGAGGAGGAGCTTTCCGAGGAGACTTCCGAAGAGGAAGAGGCTGAAGAGATAGAGGAGTGATCCTCACACACTCCGAGGGTAAAAGATGAACGCACAGAATTTTGCAAAGGTCTATATTCTCGACGCGCCATATGGCGCCGACAGGGCATATGATTATTTCGTGCCCGTCGAATTGCTTTCTGCTGTCAAGGTGGGAGGCTTTGTCGTTGTGCCCTTCGGAGGAGGAAACAGAAAAAGAATAGGTATCGTCACCGAGATGTCCGGTGAAAGTGAATGTGAGGAGCGGCTTGTAAAGCCCGTGTCATCGGGGTGCTCACCCGACCTTTGTCTGTCAGCTGAGCTGCTCAGGCTTGCTCTTTATGTAAAGGAGCATTGCCTTTGCACTCTGGGTGACGTGGTTCATGCCATGATCCCTGCCGCGGCATTTGCGTCCCTTGAGGAGCAATACAGAGCCGCGGACGACGCAAAGCTGTCTTCCAGAGCAAGCAAGCAGACGGCAGAGTTTTTTTCCTTTATCTGTGATCAGGGATTTGTTTCGGAAACGCGTCTTAAAAGCGTTTTCGGGGCAGGATACCGCGCCGAGCTTGAAAAGCTTCTTAAAGGTAAGAAGATCGTTCGTGAAATGCGTCTCAGGGATAGCTCAAAGCAGCTTTTTGACAAGCGTTATTCCCTTAGCGAGGAAAACTTTGACGAGGGTAAGATACGCTCTGTGTCACAGCGGGCGGTAATCGAGTTTTTAAAGCTCTCACCCGATGCTGACGCAACACAGATCAAAGCCGAAACGGGCGCGTCAAGCGCGATCTTGAAGACCCTTGAGGAAAAGGGGATAATCTGCTGCTCGAAGGTCGAGAGGTATCGCAACCCTTACGAGACCGATAAGGCGGGAAAACGAAGCGAAAACAAGCTCAGCGATGAGCAAAGGACGGCGGCGGATACTCTGATAAAAATGTCCGAGGAGGGTCGTCCCTGCGCGGCTTTGCTTCACGGTGTTACGGGAAGCGGAAAGACCGTGGTCATGACTACTCTCATGGACAGAGTGCTCGATAGCGGAAAAAGCGTTATCCTTCTTTTACCCGAGATATCCCTTACGCCGCAGACCATCGGAATCTTCTGCGGTAGGTACGGAAACACCGTGGCGGTGGTTCATTCGGGACTTTCGGCAGGGGAACGTCTTGATGCCTATACAAGGATCTCAAAGGGAGACGCGAGAGTGATCATAGGAACACGCTCCGCGGTCTTTTCTCCCGCGCAAGATCTCGGCCTTATCATTATGGACGAGGAGCAGGAGACCACCTATAAATCCGATCAGAACCCCAAGTATCACGCGCGCGATGTGGCGCGCTTCCGCTGTGCGGCGGAAAACGCCATGCTTTTGCTTGCCTCGGCAACTCCGTCGCTTGAAAGCTATCACAAGGCGGCGAGCGGTGCGTATACGTTAATAAAATTGAAAAATCGCTTCAGCGGAGCAGAGTTGCCTTGTGTAAAGGTCTGCGATATGCGGTCCGAGCCGCAAAGCGGCAACCTGTCCCCTATCGGAGATCAACTTTGCGCCGAGCTTAACCGCGTGCAGAGCGAGGGCAACCAATCGGTGCTTTTCCTCAACCGTCGCGGCTACAATAAATTTGTCAGCTGTCGCAGCTGCGGAAATGCCATTCGATGTACCTCCTGCAGCGTTTCCATGACCTATCACACAAGTGACAACACTTACCGGAGCGGTTATCTCATGTGCCATATTTGCGGAAGAAAGATTTCTCTGCCGCAAAACTGTCCCGACTGCGCCTCGGATAAGCTGGTGAGAATGGGATATGGCACTCAAAGGGTAGAGCAGGAGCTTTCCGAAATCGTTCCCGGTGCAAAAGTTCTGCGAATGGATACCGACACGACAACGAGCAAGTTTTCTTACGATAAGATCCTGGGCGATTTCCGTGCCCGTCGGGCAGATATACTGCTGGGTACACAGATGGTGACAAAGGGACATGATTTTCCCGGCGTGAAGCTGGTGGGCGTCCTTTTGGCGGACTCGTCTCTTTACCTTGACGACTATCGGGCGGGAGAAAGGACCTTCTCTATGCTCACTCAGGTCATAGGCCGCGCGGGACGAAGCGGCGGAGGAGGACTGGCGGTCATTCAGACCTGCAACCCCGACAGCGACATAATAAAGCTTGCTTGCGCTCAGGACTACGAGACCTTTTATCAAAGGGAAATAAAATTGCGTCAACAGCTGAAATTTCCACCGTTCTGCGATATTGCGCTGATCACGGTCAGCTCGACCGACGAACGGGAGATGATGAGTGCCGCCGCGGCTGTCAGAACGGAATATCTGAAGCTGACGAAAAAAGGCGGCAAGTTCGAGCAGGTCCCGACGGTGGTCTTCGGGCCCTTTGAGGCTCCCATTTACCGTGCCGAGGGACGCTGTCGAATGAGGTTTGTCATCAAATGCAAGCTGAACACCGATACAAGAGCTCTTTTTGACGCCTTGCTGAAAAAATTCTCAATGGACCGTCAAACGGGAGCAAAAACACAAATATCTCTCGATTTCAACCCAACAAATCTTTGATTTTGGAGGACGAAAAATGGATTTTCCCAAGATTTTCGTTTGTGCAACGCGGGAAAAATGTGAATACTACAAGCACGTAAACGCGCCCGCATTCCGCCGCAGCTTTGTTCTTGCCAAAAAGCCCGACCGCGCGGAAATACTTATCTGCGGTCTCGGATTTTACGATCTTTTCGTCAACGGTGAGAAGGTCACAAAGGGACTTTTGGCACCATATATCTCAAATCCGGACGATTATACGATTTTTGATAAATACGACCTGACCGACAAGCTGAATGAGGGCGAAAACGTCATCGGCGTCGTGCTTGGTAACGGTATGCAGAATCCCATGACCGAGACTTGGCAGTTCAATGAGGCAAAATATGCCTCCTCCCCCAAGCTTGCGCTTGCTTTTGAGGCAAAGTGCGGAGATGATACGGTGACCTTTGACGCCACCTCCATGAAGTGGGCACCGTCACCTATAACATTTGACAACCACCGTCTTGGAGTTCACTACGACGCTCGTCTTGAAACAGACGGCTGGTGCGAGGCGGGCTTTGACGATTCGGATTGGCAAGCGCCTCTTTTGGCAGAGATCCCGCGTGGGGAAGCAAAGCTCTGCGATACCGATCCCATCGTTGTAAAGCGTGAAATCCCCGCGCTTTCCGTCAAGGAAGGGGGACTTGCACCTTACGAGAATAACAAAAAGAACAGCGTTCCCGCGCCCGAAACGGATTTTGACCGTGACGGCGGATATATTTACGATTTCGGCGTGAACACCGCCGGGATCTTCCGACTTGTGCTCAGAAACACGACACCCGGACAGAAGATATCCGTTCAGGTCTCCGAAAAGCTGGACGGCGAGGGAAGAGTTGATTATTCGAATATTTCGTTCTATCCCGACGGCTACTCACAAAGAGATATTTATATCTGCCGCGGCGCCGCCGAGGAGATATTTGAGCCTATGTTCGTCTACCACGGTTACAGATATCTGCACGTCAACGGTCTGACCGAGGAGCAGGCTGTGCCCGAAACGGTGACCATGCTCCAGGCGTATTCCGACGTCTGCTCACGCGCAAAATTTAACTGCTCGGACGAGACGGCTAATACGCTTTACAAAATGGCGCTTAATTCCGACGTTTCAAACCTGCACTATTTCCCCACCGACTGCCCTCACCGTGAAAAGAACGGATGGACAGGTGACGCGGCGGCATCGGCCGAGCATATGGTGCTCACGCTGACCGTTGAGCGCACCTGGCGCGAGTGGCTTCGCCACATCGTAAAGGCGCAGGACACGCAGGGCAGATTCCCCGGAATCGTGCCTACCGCAGGCTGGGGATTCAAATGGGGCAACGGTCCCGCATGGGACAGAGTTCTTTTCAATCTGCCTTACTTTGATTACCTTTATACGGGAAGCACCGTTTCGATCCGTGAGTGCGGTCAGGCAATGCTCCGCTATCTCAACTACGTTTCGGGTATGCGGGACGCGGACGGACTTATCCGTCTAGGTCTGGGCGACTGGTCTCCATTTGGCACCACCAACTGCCATGCACACAAGGCTGATCTGAAGTTTACCGACACCGCAATGGTATATGAAATGTGCCGTGAGGCAAAGGTCATGTTCGAGGCTGTGGGCAGAAAGCATGAAGCGCTCTACGTTGCTTCGCTCGGAGAGGAGATTCTCTCGGATATAAGAAAGCATCTGATCGACTTTGGCAGAATGAGGACGACGGATAACTGCGTTGCCTCTCAGGCTTTGGCGATTTACCACGGTATCTTTAACGACAGCGAAAAAAAGGCCGCGGGACAGGAGCTTTTAAAGCTGCTTGACGGCGGCAATGGACTTATCGGCATGGGATATCTCGGCGCGAGAGTTTTTTTCCACGTGCTCACCTCTATCGGTGAGGAGGAGCTTGCATTCGAGCTTATTACAAGACGTGAGTTCCCCTCTTACGGATATCTGATCGACTGCGGTCTGACCTCGCTTCCCGAGAAATTCGTGCCCAAGGTGGCAGATATGGCGTCCCTTAACCACCATTTCTTCGGGGACATCAATCATTGGTTTATCCGCACGGTTTTGGGAATCAACGTAAATCCCGACGAAAACGATCCCAACAGGATCATTGTAAAACCTCACTTTATCAAAGGACTTGATCACGCTGAGGGCGAATATGACGCGCCTGCAGGTAAAGTGACGGTCAAGTGGACACGCATAGACGAGACCGCGGTGGACCTGGACGTTCAATTCCCCGAGGGCGTGAGAGGAAGCATTATCCTGCCCGAGGGATATACATACGAGGAAGGAAAGGGATCATTCCGACCTTACGAGAAAAACGCTCTTCGAAACTTCGCGGACATGAGCGTTCGAGAGATAGTAAAAACAGATTCAAAATACACATATATTTCAAAAGGATAAATTATGGCAAAGCTTAAAATTGTAAAGATAGGCGACGAGACGCTGAGAAAGACCTGCCGTCCCGTTGACGTTATAACACCCAGAATACTTCAGCTTCTTGACGACATGGTCGAGACCATGCGCGCGGCGGACGGTGTGGGTCTTGCGGCCCCTCAGGTGGGTATTCTGCGCCGAATCGTGGTTATCGAGACCGAGCCGGGCAACGTGATCGAGCTGATCAACCCCAAGATCATTGCACGCGCAGGCGAGCAAACGGGAACCGAGGGCTGTCTCTCTGTCCCCGGAAAGTGCGGAACGGTTACCCGACCCATGCACGTGACCGTTCGCGCATTGAACCGTCACGGTGAAGAATTTGAAATGTCGGGCAGCGAGCTTCTCGCAAGAGCCTTCTGCCACGAGCTTGACCACCTTGACGGCAAGCTCTACGTAGATGTGGCTGACGAGATGTTTGACAATAATTGATAAGAATAATTGACCCAAGGAAAAGGTAATATATTAAATGAAGATTTTGTTTATGGGAACGCCGGATTTTGCACTGGCTTCTCTTAAAGAACTATGCGAGTCGGGGCTTGACGTTGTCGGCGTCGTTACCCAGCCCGACAAGCCAAAGGGCAGAGGATATACTCTTACTCCTCCGCCCGTTAAAGTCTACGCGCTTGAGCGCGGACTGCCCGTATACCAGCCCGCAACGCTTCGCGGTGACGATTTTGCCGCGCTTCTGTCCGAGATCGACCCTGAAATGATAGTTGTGGCGGCATACGGTAAGATACTTCCCGAAAACGTGATCAATTATCCCAAATTCGGTTGTATCAACGTTCACGGATCGCTTCTGCCCAAATACAGAGGCGCCGCGCCCATGCAGAGGGCGATAATTGACGGCGAGGACGAAACGGGAATCACCATCATGTATATGGACGTTGGACTTGACACGGGCGATATGCTCAAAAAGCGAGCCGTCAAGATCGAGCAGGACGACAATTTTGAGGACATTCACGACAAGCTGGCAGAATGCGGAGCGAAATTGCTTCTTGAGGTCATCGATGAAATAGCCTGTGGAAAGAACGCTCGCATAAAACAGGACGACAACTTAGCAACTTATGCAAAAAAGATAGAAAAATCCGACTGTCTTATTGATTTTACTAAGTCGGCACAGCAGGTCCACAACCTGATCCGCGGACTTTCCCCCATTCCTCTTTCCTTTACCCATACCCCCGACGGAAAGCTGCTCAAGATCGTAAAGAGCAGACTTGTCAGTTCCGAAGGTCGATGCGGCAAGGTAGGCGAGGTCGTTTCCCTTGACGGCGAGATCGTGGTTGCCTGCGGCGAGGGCAGTATTGCTCTTTGCGCGGTCCTTCCCGAGGGCAAGGGCAGAATGGCGGCAGCTGATTTTATCAGAGGAAGAAAAATTTTACAGGGAGATATTCTCTCATAATCTGAAAGGAACAATATGTATTTTCCCTTTTATTTTGATATGTCGATAATCGTGCTGATACCTGCCATGCTTTTTGCTCTGTGGGCATCGGCAAACGTAAATTCGACCTATAAAAAGTTTTCAAAGCAACTCACGTCAAGCAGAATGACAGGCTACGATGCCGCAAGAAGGATCCTTGACGTAAACGGTCTGCGCCACGTTAATATTGAGCAGATAGCAGGCGAGCTGACCGACCATTTTGACCCTCGGGCAAACGTTTTACGATTGTCGGGAGCGGTCTACGGCGGAACCAGCGTTTCATCTGTGGGAATTGCCGCCCACGAGGCGGGTCACGCGGTGCAGTATGCCGTGGGATACGGTCCCATGAAGTTCCGTGCCGCAATAATTCCCGTGACGAATATCGGCTCTACTCTTGCATTTCCTATTTTTCTTGTGGGACTTCTTCTGTCCTATTATCCCTTGGCGGCCTTCGGAATAATTCTCTTTTCGCTGACGGCTCTGTTCCAGGCGGTGACGCTTCCCGTTGAGTTCAACGCCAGCCGCCGCGCCATGGAAGCTCTTGAGAGCTGCCGCGTGCTGTCGGGTGACGAGCTTGGCGGCGCGAGAAAGGTTTTGCGCGCGGCTGCCTTGACTTACGTTGCCGCGTTAGCATCGGCTTTGGCTCAGATATTGAGGCTTGTGCTTGTAATGAACAGACACAGGGACTAAGATATGGAAAACAAAACAAATGCCAGACGGGTGGCGCTCGACGTGATCGAAAAGATCGAGAGCGCGGGGCAATATTCGAATATTGCTCTTGACACAGCACTGAAAAGAAACGACCTGTCCCCGTCGGACAGGGGGCTTGTGACGGCCCTCGTCTACGGAACCGTTGAAAACAAGATAAAATTCGACTATATCATTGACGGCATGGCAACGATCCCACCGTCAAAGATCGAGCGGACCACCAGAAATATTCTGCGAATGGCTCTTTACCAATTGATGGATATGGAAAAGATTCCTCCTCACGCGGCAATAAACGAGGCGGTCAATCTGACTTCAAAGCGGTCAAAAGGCTTTGTCAACGCGCTTTTGCGGAATTTTGTCCGCAGAGAAATGAAATTCGAGCTTCCTGATGAGCCGATCGAGCGGATCTCGGTCAAATATTCCGTTCCGGTCGAGCTTTGCAGGGCTATCATCTCTGATTATGGCGAGAACAGAGCAGAAAATATCATCTCGGGACTTTCACACACACGCGGTTTGAATCTTAGGGTGAATACTTTGAAGATAAGCCGAGAGGAGCTTCTTTTGAAGCTGACAGCGGCAGGATTTTCCGCCTCGGCATCCGAGATTTCTCCCTTTGGAGTTGAGCTTGAAGCGTCGGCGGCACTTGACAGAATCCCCGGATTTGAGGAGGGATTGTGGTACGTTCAGGACGCAGCGTCCCAGCTCACCTCCTACATACTTGATCCAAAGGCGGGAGAGCGCGTAATTGACTGCTGTGCCTGCCCCGGAGGAAAGAGCTTTTCCGCCGCTGTCTCCATGGGAAATATCGGTGAGCTTTATTCCTTTGACCTGCACGAAAACAAGCTCTCGCTTATTGAAAAGAGCGCGGAGCGTCTGGGTATCAGCATTATAAAAACCGCAACCGCCGACGGACGAACGGGTGTAAAAGAGCTTTTCGGAACGGCTGACCGCGTTATTTGCGACGTTCCCTGCTCGGGGTACGGAGTAATTGCCAAAAAGCCCGAGATCCGCTACAAAAAGCTCTCCGAAAGCGCAAGGCTTCCCGAGATCCAGCTTGCTATTGCGGAGACGGCAGTAAAATATCTGAAAAAAGGCGGTGTGATGGTCTATTCTACCTGCACCCTGCTGAAAAAAGAAAACGAAGAGGTGGTACGCGAGCTTCTTTTGCGCCACCCTGAATTAAAACCCCTTGATTTTTCGGCAGGCGGCGTATCGTCGAAGGACGGAATGTTTACCTTCCTGCCCGACCGGCTTGAATGCGATGGATTTTTTGCCGCGAAATTTGTGAAAACATGATTTGACGAGGTTTTACATATGACCCGAATTTCCCTGAACGGAAAAACCGACCTGCTTTCCCTCAACCGGGACGAGCTGAAATCGTTTATGGTTGAGCTTGGAGAGCCTGCGTACCGCGCAGAGCAGATATTCACTCAGTTTCACCGCGGAATTTTTCCCGATGAAATGACCAATATCCCCAAAAAATTAAAAGAGACTCTGTTGCAGTGCGCTTGTTATCCTTTGCCGACGGTAGAGAAAAAGCTGACCTCGGCTCTTGACGGCACGGTAAAGTACCTGATGGGACTTTACGACGGCAACTGTGTTGAATCCGTTGTGATGAAATACAATCACGGCAACACCATTTGCATTTCCTCCCAGGTGGGCTGTCGAATGGGCTGCAGATTCTGCGCTTCGACCATCGGCGGACGTGTCCGCGACCTGCTTCCTTCCGAGCTTCTCGGCCAGATAATCGTGGCAGAGCGGGATACGGGTGAGAGGATCGGCGGTGTTGTTATGATGGGTATAGGCGAACCTCTTGATAACTTTGATAACGTAATAAAATTTTTAGAGCTTGTGGGCGATGAAAAGGGGCTTAACATAGGTTACCGCCACATCTCTCTTTCCACCTGCGGACTGGTGCCGAGGATCCGTGAGCTGGCAGAGCTGAATTTCCCGATAACTTTGTCGATCTCACTTCACGCTCCCGACGACGAGACGCGCTCGAAGATAATGCCCGTAAACAACAGCTACGGCGTCGACGAGCTTCTGTCTGCCTGCAAGGCGTATTTTGCTAAGACCAATCGAAGAATATCCTTTGAATATACCCTTATAGCAGGCGAAAACGATTCTCCCGAGAACGCCCAAAAGCTGGCGAAGGTGCTGAACTCAGCGCTTCGGTCAAGGACAGAGACCATGCCGATACACGTGAACCTGATACCGGTCAACCCCGTAAAGGAAACGGGCTTTGAAAGCTCGGGTAAGGCATCGGTTCAGAAGTTTGCGGCAGTCCTTGAAAAGCACGGGATCCGAGCTACTGTGAGACGAAAGCTCGGCTCGGATATCAACGCCTCCTGCGGTCAGCTCAGACGGGAGTCCGCAAAAGAAAAAAACGAAAATAACTGATTTTATATAGATCTCAAGATCCCCCAAGGAAAGGAAGGAACCATAATGATACACTTTGGAAAAACCGACGTTGGAATGAAGCGGTCCGGAAACCAGGACAGCTTCGGAATATACGAGCTTGCCGAAAATGCCACTCTGCTTGTGGTTTGCGACGGCATGGGCGGCGTTGTGGGCGGAGAAAAGGCGAGCCGACTTGCTCTTGACGCATTTTTTGCCGAGGTCAAAAAAGTCTGCGACCCAAAGACCGAAAACGGTGTGCTTGACGCTTCTTCTGTAAAGATCCCCATGCTCCTTGAAACGGCGCTGGGAGAAGCCAATCGTGCGGTCTTGCGCGAGGCAAAGGCAAATTCCGAGCTTGAGGGCATGGGAACTACCCTTGTCGCGCTCTTTTTCTGTGACGGTACTGCATATTCGCTGAACGTGGGCGACAGCCGTCTTTACGGAATCGTTGACGGAAAGGCCACTCAGATAACCCGAGATCATTCATACGTCCAGATGCTTGTGGATTTGGGAAGGATCACCCCCGAGGAAGCGAAGGACAACCCCAAGAAGAACATTATTACCCGTGCCGTAGGTACGTCCGAAGAGCTTGAAGCGGACATCGCGCCCGTTGACAGCGCACTTTTGTGTGACGGCGCATATTTTCTTCTCTGCTCGGACGGACTTTCAAACATGCTTGGCGACGACGAGATCGCCGCTATTGCCTGCGGTGAAGGTACACTTGAAGAGAAGGCGGCAAAATTGGTGGAAAACGCAAATGAAATGGGCGGTACAGACAACATAACTGTTGTTCTGGCGCAGATTTGAGGTGGCACGCATGAACAACATGGAAGGATATGACAGATACGTCGGGCAGACCTTCGACGGCAGATACCGCATTATAAAGATAATCGGTCTTGGAGGAATGTCGGTAGTATTCGAGGCTTATGACCTGGTGGCACAGAAGATAGTTGCGCTGAAGATGCTTCGTGACGAGCACGCCGCGGACCCTCAGCAGGTGCGCAGATTTGTAAATGAATCAAAGGTCGTTTCAATGCTCTCTCACCCCGGAATCGTAAAGATATTCAACTATTCCGTCCGGAACGATACCAAATACATCGCAATGGAATACATCGAGGGAATCACTCTGAAGGATTATATCCGGAAGAGGGGGGTTCTTTCGTTCAACGAGATAATCAGCTATACCGAGCAGATCCTTCATGCTCTGGAGCATGCCCATGAGAACGGGATCGTTCACCGTGACATCAAGCCCCAGAACATCATGCTTCTGCGTAACGGCCTTATCAAGGTCACGGACTTCGGTATTGCCAAGGTAAACGGCGGCGATACCTTTACCATTACCGACAAGGCTATCGGAACAGTGTCCTATATCAGCCCCGAGCAGGCTGAGGGCAAGCAGATTGACGCACGAAGCGATTTGTATTCGCTTGGCACTCTCATGTATGAGATGTCCTGCGGCAAACTGCCCTTTGACGACGAAAGTCCCATTTCGGTGGCTCTTATGCACATAAACCGCGAGCCCGTTTCGCCAAAGACCATCAATCCCGCAATTCCGAAGGGTCTGGAGCAGATAATCCTGTCCGCCATGGAAAAGGACAGAAGTCTCAGATTCCAGAGCGCGGCACAGATGCTCCGCCAGATAGCCCGTCTTAAAGCTGATCCCAACATCGTCTTCAAGCCAAATCCCAAGATACAGGCTGCTCAGAAAAAGGCGGAGGAGAAAAGGGCAAGGGCAACAAAGAAAAAGGGAAGCAGAAAGCAGAACACCTCCATGACCCCCATAATTCTCGGCATCGTCAGTGCTTTTATTTTGGTTCTGGGTATATTCGGAGGAGCCGCGGGACAGTATCTCTTTACGGGAAAGAGCTTTCTGCCGATCTTTCCCGAGGTCAAGTCCACAACGCTTATTATCCGCGATTATAAGGGAATGACTTTGGCTGAAGCGAAAAAGATTATTGACGAGCGTTATTTTGATATCAAGACCGATCCCGAGGAGATTGACAATGAAGATGAATGGATAATCACACAGCAGACGCCTGCCGCCGGAGACTCAAGAAAGATCGAGATCGGCAAGCGGAAGTGCCAGTTGACCTTTACTCTTGCAAATCAGAATAATACCGAGGATCAGGTCTACCTTTTCTATGAATCCAATACGGTCACCCGTGTGAGAAACGAGCTTCTGAAGCTCGGTTTCAAGGTCAAGTCACAGGTGGTCGATGAGTACAGTAACACAGTTCCCAAAGGCCAGGTGACAAGAACCGAGCCTGCCGCAGGGCAGTATTTGCCAAAGGGAAGCGAGGTTACCATTTACCGCAGCTTAGGCCCCTCAAGCGGAGCAAATAAGACTGTTTTTGTACCCAACTTTGACGGCATGAAGGAAGAAGCGGCAAAGGCGTTGGCCGAGGAAAAGGGATTGACTGTGTACGTTGAAACCGCAGTATCCAGCTTTGCCAAGGGAACTGTTATCGGACAGGAGCCTGCCGCAAATACGGAGGTCGAACCGGGAACGTCGGTAACTTTGATCGTCAGCGGAAGCAGCGGCTCTATTGTTCTGCCCGATCTTGGCGGAAAGTGGGCCGCAAACGCAAAGGCTCAGATCGAGGAAATGGGACTTGTGGCGGTTATGAAATATATTGCATCGAGCACGACCCGAGATCTGGTAGTCGACCAGGAGCCTGCCGCATCCGACAAGGTCAATCCCGGAGCTACGGTCATTATCATTGTCAGCGGCGGACCCAGCTATTCCGAGGGCGGTAACACAGAGACGAGGAAAATGCCCAGCATTGTGGGTCTGACCGAGAGCGAGGCACAGAAATACCTTGATTTCTACGGACTGTCTCTTGGAAAGAGATCCGAGCAGTACAGCGATAAGCCCTTAGGCACCATTATCTCTCAATCTCCCGGTGAGGGTGAGGTGATCGGATCGACCAAGACCGTGGCATATACTGTGAGCCTCGGAAAGCTTCCTGCGGCCGAGGATATTCTCGTGGACGGATTCTTTGTCCCGAATATTATAGGAATGTCCTATGAAAGCGCGATTCCCCTGCTCAAGGCAAGCTATCTTGAAATAGGTTCCATAACATACGTTGACAGCACATACGCCTCGGGAACCATCGTTTCCATAAAGAGCGTTCGGTTGGTTGGCAGAAAGGCGTTGGTTGACTGTACCGTGAGCAAATGATCCTTTTAAAATAAGGAAGGTTTTACATGAATAAAGATCCAAATAACATAGAAAGGAAAGAGGGCGCCGAGCCTCGCATGACGGCTTTTCAGCGCGCAATGGCAGAAAAAAACGGAAACTCCGAGCCTCACCCGCAGACTCCGCCTCCTGCAAGGCAGGAGCCTGTGAAGACTTCTGCGTCACTTGACGGACGGGTTCGTTCGGATCAGCCCAGAGAAGCTGTACGCCGAGCCTCCATGCCCGATCAGGCACCGCCTGCTGCCACAGCGGAGCAGCCTCGCACTATGCCTGCCCGTGAAACGGTGCGTCCTATTCCTTTGACTCCGCCCGAAGGCCTGCGTCGCGTGGTGCCTCCTCAAAAGGAGACCGCTCGGCGCGGTCCTGCAGTGCCTGCTCGCGGACAAGCTCCCGTAAGATCGCAGAACACGGGCGTTTTCACACCCGTATCGGGATCCAAGCCCGGCTCGGCGACAAAGAAGCCTGCAAGACCTGACGTAAAACCCGCGGAGATCAGAGCCGAACAGAAGGCGCAGAACCCCGTGATCCCCAATGCGGTGCTTCAGTCCGAAAAAACGCAGACAGGCAGAAGCTTTTTGCGTGATTTCTTCAGCCTGAAGGAGGACGCCTATGTACAGAGGAAAATAAGCTCGGCCAGACGTATTGCAATATTGGTGTTTGCTTTAGTGACTGTCCTGGCTCTTATCGCCTGTACGTGGGGAAGCTACTCGGTCTCGGGACTGAGCATTCGGGAAAACAGTCAGATCATTCTGGCAAATAAGTCGGATTCAAAGAACTACCGCATAGTTTACAGCGCCGAGGATGCCTTCGGTGCCGATGCGGCGACGTCATTGCAGTCCCATCTGCTTGCAAAAACGGGTGCAACTCTCAGCATAGTGCCCGATACCGAAGCACCTGCAAAGAATGAGATCAGGATCGGCTACACGAAACGTGCTCCCGACAGCTACATAACCTCCCTCGGTTCTCTGGGAAGAAACGGCTATGCCATTATCTTCGGAGCTAACGGCGGAGTTGACCTTATAGCGTTTTCCCGTGTCGGTGCGGAGGCGGCTATCATGTGCTTTACCGACGGATACGGAGTTTCCTATCTGGCGGGGAATCTGAATTTTGCTTCATCTTCAAATCTTGCTTACGTCAGCCGTGACGGAAGCGAGCCCGATACCTCTCTTTACGAGAGCAAGCTGACTCTCGGCTTTGGCTCTGACGGAAAATTTAAAATGCTGGTATTTTCCGACCCCGATATAAACACCAATACTATCTCCGCCATGGAAGCAATGCTCGACGAAGAAAAGCCTGATCTGGTCATATTGAACGGAGACGTTTCAAGCGGTATTTCGACCAAGAGCGAGCTTGAGGAGTACCTGAGGGTGCTCTGTGCTCCAATGGAGAGCCGAAAGATAGCCTGGTGCCACATAAACGGCGAGCAGGACGGGGACGCGGGATTGTCCGTGACCCTCCAGAACGAGGTGTATTCCTCATTCAAATATTGCGTTTCAAAGTCGGATTTTGAGAGCTTTGGCGCAAGCAGTTATTTTTTACCCGTATTTGCCGATTCCTCGGCCGAAAAAGGTTCGGCACCCCTGTTTGGAGTGTGGATGCTTGGTCAGACAGGCCTTATTTCAAACTCTCCCGTAGCCCCGGGAGTAAGCGACGGACTTCTTACCTCACTGTCAGGTGAGGGCAAGGATTACGGATACGTGACCCAGTCCCACGTGGATTGGTTCTCCAATTCGGCTTCGCTGATGAAAAAGGACAGGGAAAAGGGTATTCCCTCTATTGCGGTGACACATACGCCCGTTGACGAGTTCAATATTATTGCGGAAAATCCCGACAAGTGCGCCTTTGACGGTGTAATGGCGGAAAAGGTCTCCGCGTCCCCCGTGCAATCGGGACTTTTTGCCGCATTGCTTGAAGCCAAATCGGTTTTGGGACTTTACTGCGGACACGATCATCTGAACAATTTCTCGGGTAAGTACCTTGGTATCGAGCTTGGGTACGCTGCTTCGATCGGCTATGACGGCTACGGTCACGGCGGCACCTTTGAGAATAATAATTCCGCTCGCGGCGGCAGGGTGATTGAAGCTACTCTCATCGGTGAATCGGTGAGCGTTTCCTCTCGATTTGCCTTTGCCTCCGAATACGGAATTACTAGAGAATAATGAAAAAGCTGTAATAAACGGCAAATAAAAACCGTCTGTATTTACAGAAGGGAAAAACGGAAGGTTCCTTTTAATGGAATATAGGATCAAAGGAAAAATCATACAGGGCGTGGGCGGTCTTTATACCGTAGGCGATCTGGAAGGACTGACGGCTGACGGCGGTGCGGGCAAAATGCATGTTCCCGACACCATCGAATGCCGTGCCCGCGGAGTTTTCAGACACAACAAAATAAAGCCTTTGGTGGGCGACGAAGTTGAGGTGACCTTTGAGGACGGCGGAGACGACGAAAAGGGAATGAAGAACATGCAGATCGCGGAAATCCTTCCCCGAAAAAATTCGCTTATCCGACCTCCATTGGCAAACCTTGATACGGTCTTTGTTGCCATGGCATCAAGCTGTCCCAAGCCTATGCCCGACGCGACCGACAAATTGCTGTCGATACTTGAATTCAACAAGATCGACGCGGTGGTAGTCATCGGCAAATGCGAGCTTGACGGCGACGAGGCTCAAAGACTTAAAGAAATTTACACCTTGGCAGGCTACCGAGTATTTGTTCTCAGCTGTAAAACGGGTGAGGGCGTGGACGAGATAAAGGATTTTGTCCGTCGTGAGCTTTGCGGCAAGATAGCCGCCTTTGCGGGTGCTTCGGGAGTTGGGAAATCCACTCTTATGAACGAGATCTTCCCCGGGCTTGACCTTGAAACCTCGGGTGTCAGCCAGAAGATCGAGCGAGGAAAGAACACCACCCGCACCACTCGGCTTTTCCCTTTGGAGGGTGGCGGTTATTTGGCGGATACCCCCGGTTTCAGTATGCTTGATTTTGAAAGATTTGATTTTTTTACAAAGGAGGATCTGCCCGAGACCATGCGTGAGTTCAGGGAATATCTTGGAAAATGCCGATATACCAAGTGTACTCATACGAAGGACGAGGGTTGCGCCGTGCTGGAGGCTTTGCGGGACGGAAAGATTGCAAAAAGCCGCCACGACAGCTATCTTGAGCTTTACGCGGTGCTCAAAGAGAAGAAAGCCTGGAAATAATTTAATAAAAGGAGGAGTACTGTTATGACAAAAAGGATCTTTGCGCTTATGCTGACTGCATTCATGCTTTTCAGCACCGTTGCCTGCGGCAAAAAAGCGGTCGATCGTGAAAACAGCGGTTTGGAGCCGGATATGGGCATCACAGAGCCGGACAGTGTTGACACGGGCACAGCCCAGACCACGAACAGTGCTCTTGCCGATTTTATCGACAACTTTGTGCCTGTCACGGAGGACGAAAGCTCTTGGAATCCCGAGGATCCTCCCGATTTTGGCGGTCACGAGTTCAAGTTTCTCAATTCCTCTCCGATCCACTCAATGTACGTCTACCTTGCTCCCGATGCCACGGGCGACTTTATGGACGAGAGTTGCGTTCTTCGTAATGTTATCGCACAGGAGAAGTTCAATATCCGGATAATCGAGGAAACACAGCCCTTTGAGGAACTGGCATCATACGCTCAGACGCTTATTCAGTCGGGCGATCAGGTCTACGACGCCATGTATATCGGCTGCACCGACCTGACCCCTCTCATTTCCGAAAATTTGTTCGTTGACCTGCTTGAAGTCCCGCTTTTGAACATTGACAAGGTCTGGTGGGATCAGCAGTTCATTCAAAGAAACATCGTGGAGGATCAACTTTTTTACACCACCTCCGACCTTAACCTTATGGCGTTTGACAGCGTTTGGGCGATGTATTTCAATGAAGATATGATGCAGGATCTGGGTCTCGAATTCCCCTACGAGCTGGTCTTGGACGGTAAGTGGACCATGGAGGAGCTTAACAAGTATGCAAAGGCTGCCGCAGACCTTAACGGCGACAGCTCCTTTGAATACGATGCAAGCGGCTTGGCCACCTACGGAGAGGTTTCCGTGGCGGGTATTGAGAATCAGCGCCTATACAGCTTAGGCGCCGAGTACGTAGAAAGAAACTATATGGGCAGATATGAGTTTACTGCTCATGAAAATGAAAACTTTTGGGATGCCTGGGTGGCACTTTCCACCTACTTTGGCACCATCGACGGCAGATTCCTTTACGGCGGGGAAGATGACTTTTTAGAGATATTTGCGAACAGGCGCGCGCTGTTTCTTTCCGCCGAGCTGAAATATGCCCCGATCATTTGCGATACTAAGAACGCTTTCGGTCTGCTTCCTCAGCCAAAGTATGACGAGGAACAGGACAGCTACGAGTCAAGCGTCGGCGGCAATGTTCTTTCATTTTGCATTCCCGCGACCAACAAGGAGCTTGCCAGAACGGGACTTATAGTTGATTATCTTACATATGAGAGCTACCGTTCGATACTTCCCAGGTACTATGACACTCATACAGGATACAAAGCATTGACGAGGGACGAGTCCTGCCAGTGCCTTGAAATTATTCGCAATACCAAGGGCTTGGAGGTATCCGTGCCCTTTGGCTGGACAAGAGAGCTTTCCGACGAGCTTTGCTCTCTGGCAAGGGAAGGCAGAACCGAGATCGCTTCTACGATCGAAACGTATCAGGACGCTTGCATCGCGGCTATTGATAAGACGTATGCAGAGTATCCCACACACGGCAAACAGGGCTGATAACGATCCCTGAATAGTAAACCCGCCCGTAAATGGGCGGGTTTTGGTCATTTTGGGCAAAAAAAAGAGAAAAAATAGTTTCATGTGCAACGAATAATTGTCGTTCTGCACAAATAGAGCTTGACGGATTTGTGTGAAAATACTGAAATTCGGAATATGGTTCTCTTGGTCACAATTTGTTAACAAAGAGGTGGTATAATTCTCCTACGAGAAACGATGCAGTGGGCGAACTGTCGCTATTTTGCGGTCGTTTCACTGCTAAACCCTAATAAAAAAGGAGAAAACTATTATGGCAAAGAAACTTTTGGCTCTGTTGCTGGCTGCTCTTATGCTTGTTTCCATTGTTGCCTGCGGCGGCAACGGTGACAAGGATGACAACAAGGGCAACGATGCGACCGACAATGGCGAGACCACAAGAGACGTGGTTGCCGACTTCCTCGAGACTTACGATCCCGGGGCAACTGCTGAAACCCGTCCGCCCGAACAGGAACTGGAATATGATTTCGGCGGTCACGAGTTCAAGTTCCTCAACTCTGCGCCCATCTATTCAATGTATATCTACCTTGCGCCCGACGCAACGGGAGACGTACTTGACGAGGCTTGCGTTCTTCGTAACGTCATGGCTCAGGAGAAGTTCAATATCACTATCACCGAGGAAACTCAGCCCTACCAGGAGATCGCTGCATACGCTCAGACTCTTATCCAGTCCGGAGAAGACGTTTATGACGCTATGTATATCGGCTGTCAGGAGCTGACTCCTCTCGTATCCGAGAGCATGTTCGTGGACCTTCTTGAGGTTCCCGAACTGAATATCTACAAGATCTGGTGGGACCAGCCTCTCGTTCAGAGAAACATCGTTGCTGACAGACTTTTCTATGCAACCTCTGACCTTAGCCTTATGGCGTTCGAGGGTGTATGGGCTATGTACTTCAGCGAAGGCATGATGAACGAGCTCGGCCTTGAATTCCCCTACCAGCTGGTTATGGAAGACAAGTGGACACAGGAGAGACTCAACGAGTACACAAAGGAAGCTGCTAACCTTAACGGCGACCAGTCCTTTACATATGACGTAAACGGAGCTGCTACCTACGGTGAGGTTACAATGGCGGGCGTTGAGAGATATCGTCTCTATGCGTTCAACACCGAGTACGTTGAAAGAGATGCAACAGGCAGATACCAGTTCACAGCTCACACAGACGATAGATTCAAGACATCTTGGGAGACTATCATCAGTTACTTCGGCGCCGGCGACGGTAGATTCATGTACGGTAACTCCACTGACCTGGCAGAGGACGGTTACTTCCAGGTATTCATTGACGACCGTGCACTCTTCCTCTCTGCTGAGCTTAAGGGTTGTACCATGCTCCGTGAGTGGGAAGGTACATTCGGTCTGATTCCTCAGCCTAAGTTCAATGAGGAGCAGGAAAGCTATGAGTCTACGGTATTCTCTAACGTTCTTTCCTTCTGTATCCCCACAACGAATCAGGAGCTTTCAAGAACAGGTATCATCGTTGACTACCTTACATACGAGAGCTATGTAAATCTTCTTCCCAGATACTACGATATTCACGTAGGTCTGAAGGCTCTTTCCCGTGACGAATCCAAGCAGTCTCTTGAGATCATTCGTAACACAAGAGGTATCGAGATCGCAATTCCCTTCAAGTGGACATCCGACCTCTCTACTGCACTTTGCAGCCTTGCAAAGAAGGGTAGCATGGAGATCGCTTCTACCATCGAAACATATCAGGAAGCTTGTATCGCCGCTATCGACAAGACATACGAGGAGTATCCTTCACACGGAAAAAAGGGCTGATAATAAAGCCTGAATAATAAGACCCGCCCGTTATACGGGCGGGTCTTTGTCTTGTCTTGCGTAAGGCTCCCTCCGGGAGGGAGCGAAGCGGCGCGAGGGGGTTGAATGACACCATAGTATGGTGTCAGATCCCGAGCGTGACCGACCCGCAGGGAGACGCTGTCACCGTAGGTGACTGAGGGAGGACGCGTTTACATGAAGTTTATTAAAACCTTACGTAACGCATTCTCCTTCCGTCTTTTGCTACGCAAAATCCACCTCCCTCCCGGAGGGAGGCTAACAGACGACCGATGGTCGTCCCCTACAAGAGAGCGTTCGATCTGTGCGTACCCGGTAGGGGAGGATATCATCCTCCCGCTCATTCGCGAATGATTTTTTGCGGCGGGAGAGGTTAAAACCCCCGTTCTACGGAGTGATCCGTTTGTTTGATCTAAACCCGGTAGGTGTCGACGTCCTCGGTGACCCGTTTGTACGGGGAAAAAGCGATTTAAAAAACCAATTCCTTGACCGCCCGATAAAGCGCGTCAGTGTCACTTTCACGATTGAAAATTCCAAAGCTCACTCTTACTGCGCCATCTTCGGGGGTTCCGAGCACATTGTGACCCGAGGGACAGCAATGAAATCCGCTTCGCGTGCAGATCCCGCAGCTGTCAAGATGGGCTGCAACCGTGTCCGAGGGAATACCGCTTACAGTGAAAAGCAGGGTCGAGCCTTGATGTTTTGGGGCATAGATCTTGACCCCATTGATAGAAGAAAGTCTGTCAAGTGAGAGAACAAAAAGGTTTGCCAAATGCTTTTTTATTTCGTCTGTTCCAACGGAACGGACGAATTTTATCCCTTCGCCGAGAGCTGCTATGGCAGGGGTGGGAAGAGTTCCCGCTTCAAGTCGTTCGGGGAGCTGGTCGGGCATTTGCCATTCAAGCGAATTGACACCGCTGCCGCCTTCAATGACCGTTTCGGGCAAAGACAGTCCCTCACGCAGGACGAGAAGACCGCAGCCTTGAATACCCATCAATCCTTTGTGGGCGGGGGCACAAAGCACATCGATCCCCATTTTTTCCATGTGGATCTCTTCATGTCCTGCCGACTGCGCCGCGTCAAGAATGAAGATCATTTTATGCTTTCGGCAAAGCTCGCCGATCTTTTCGACGGGCAGGGTCAGAGAGCAGACGTTTGACGTGTGATTTACTATGACCGCCCGTGTGTTTTTTCGGATCAGTTTTTCTATCTGTCCCACAGTATCGGGCGCCAGGGCATCGAATATACTGAATTTAATAAGCCCGCAATCCGCCATGGCGCGAATAGGGCGATAGACAGAATTGTGCTCGAAATTGCTGATTATCACGTGGTCGCCCGGGTGAAGAAAGCCTTTTATTGCGAGGTTCAGCGCGTAGGTGTCATTGAGCGTAAAGACTACGTTTTCCGAATTTTCACACCCGAAAAAGTCGGACACCTGTTCCCGAACCTCAAAGATCTTTTCACCTGCCGCATTTGACAGGCGGTGAGAACCTCTGCCGGGATTTCCGCAGTAGGAAGACAGGCATTTTTGTACCTCCCGCAACACCTGCGGAGGCTTTGGAAAAGTGGTGGCGGCGTTGTCGAGATAGATCATAGCGACCTGTCACCGCCGGAATATTCTCGCACCGCAACCTTGTTTTGTTCAAGGATCGTCTTTACCTGCGAAAGCATACTGCAGGGAAATTCCACCCCGTAGCCGCAACCGCGCTTGCCGTCCTGCACGGTGGTGGCTACCACCGTGCAGGGAATTGAAGCGCGGGTCAGTATATGCTGAGCCTTGATGGCCCGGGTCTGAGAGCCCAGCGAGGCAGTGCAATTCTGATAATACATATTGTCTCCGTTCTGCCGTTGGGCGGTAGTTTTGTGACCGCTTTTGGCGGCATTGAGAAAAAGATTCAGAGGAGCGGTTTGGCACTCCTCTGATAATTATTTTATGCTTTTTTCCTTGTTTTAGTTAAAGACGTTTTCTATTGTATCCCTTTCAAAAAGGCACCAGGGAAATTCCGTCCTGTCGGGAAGCGCGGTCAGATCAAATGCGGCGTTTTTCCCTGCCTTTACCGACAGGTGTGCGGCGCAAAGGGCAATGTTATTTGAAGTTTCTCGGCAAAATCTTCCGCCGTATTTTCCGTCACCTGCAAGCGGCAGGGCGCGGGAAGAAAATTGCGCCCTTATCTGATGTGTGCGCCCCGTATGAAGTTTTATTCTGACCAGCGTAAGCGCCTGTCCCTCATGCTCTTTCTCGGCTATAACTTTGTATTCAAGGGACGCTTCCTTTGCTCCCGCTCTCTTCCTGTCCACCACGAAGGTCTTACCCGCGCGTGAATCCCGAAAAAGCAGATCTGTCAGAGTGTCCGATCCCTTTTCGGGCCGTCCGCAGAGGACTGCCAGGTATTCCTTTTCCGTGACTGTCTTATCGGAAAGCGCTCCCGACAGCTTACCCGTGAAATCCTCGCGCTTTGAAAAGACCATAATTCCCGAAACGTTTCGGTCAAGGCGGTGGACTATTCCGATATAGTCAGGCTCTCCCTTTTGGTGGCGGTATTGGGACAGGATCTTGACCATGTTTTCGCTATCCTTGCCGTCGTCCTGGGAAAGTACACCCGAGGGCTTGACACAAACGATCAAATATTTATTTTCAAACAGTATCCGAACCATATTATTCTCCGCAGGACGTAATCTTTGACAATATTATACATCTTTTTTTGTGAAAAGTCATGATTTTGAAAAAAATATTTGCAAATTTAAGTAAAAACTTGACTTTTGGAGTGTAATATATTAAAATTATGGTAGAATTTCCCGCGCGGCGGGTTTTGGAGGATAACATGAAAGAATTAGGATTACAGCTTTACTCCATTCGCTCAAAAATGGAGACGGAAGAGGATTTCCGCGTTGCAATGAAGACTATTGCCGACATGGGCTACAAGGATCTGCACACGGCAGGTATGCCCACCTTTGATAATAAAACGTTCATTGACGTTATCAAGGAAAACGGCATGAGAGTCTGCGGTACTCACTATAATTGGGATAAGATCCAGAATGAGGTACAGGAAACTATCGACCTGCACCGTCTGTGGGAGACCACAAACATAGGTATCGGCGGTTACTTCGCAGGGCTTGAATATGATATTGTAAAGGCATTCATCAAGAAGTTCAACGAGATGGCGAAGATTTACGCAAAGGAAGGCTTCAAGCTCACGTACCACAACCATGCGTTTGAGTTCAAGCGCATTGAGGGACACGGTAAGCTCACAATGTGGGATATGCTGGTTGAAGAACTTGATCCCGAAAACACATCCTTCGTTCTCGACACCTGCTGGGTACAGGCAGGCTGCGGCGACGTTCGTCATTGGATCGAGAAGCTGGCAGGCAGAATCGACATTCTGCACCTCAAGGACTGCTACCCTGTAACCGAGCCTACCTCAAAGAAGATCCTTACCACCATGACCGAGGTCGGTAACGGTGGAATTTACTGGGACGGCGTAATCGAGACTGCACGCAAGGCAGGCGTTAAGACCTACGTTGTTGAGCAGGACACGTGCCCCGGCGATCCTTTCGATTCGGTAAAGATCAGCGCAGATTACTTGAAGAAATATCTTTGATAATAAAAAAAGACGATGGCTCAGCCATCGTCTTTTTTTATTCGTGCTTCAATTCCCGTCCCATAAGCATGGGAAGGGCCTGTGAAACGGGAAGTTCGCCTGTGACCACGCTGTAAACAGCCTCGCAGATGGGAAGCTCAACGCCCACCGATCGGGAAAGATCAATGGCGGCGGGCAGGGCGTTAAGTCCTTCGACCACCATTCCCACCTCGTTTATAGCATCTTTGGCGCTGTAACCTCGTCCGATGAGGAATCCTGCGCGGTTGTTTCGGCTGTGCTGGCTGGTGCAGGTGACGACCAAGTCTCCGATACCTGCGAGACCGCTGAAGGTCTCAAATTTACAGCCCATTTTCAAGCCGAGACGGGTGATCTCAGCAATTCCACGGGTGACGATGGCTGCCTTTGCGTTGTCTCCGTAGCCAAGACCGTTTGAAATACCGGCGGCCAATGCGATAATGTTCTTCAATGCGCCCGAAAGCTCGATTCCCTTGATATCATCGTTGGTGTAAACGCGGATAAAGTCGTTTGAGAAGACCTGCTGAACAAAAGCGGCAGCTTCCTCGTCCGCGCTGGCGGCAACGATGGTGGTCGGCAGCTTCAGCGCCACTTCTTCTGCGTGAGTGGGACCGGAGAGAGCGACAAGGCGGCACCGTCCCGCACCAACCTCGCGGTCAATGACCTCGGTGAGGGTCATGTGAGTTCCTTCTTCAAGTCCTTTTGCCACGTCCGCAATTATCGCACCGTCGGAAATATACGCCCCGGCTTTTTTTGCGGTTTCGGCAACGAATACCGAGGGAACGGCAAAGACAAGAAGATCGGCTCCCGTGCAGGCAGTACCCATATCAAGTGTAAACTTAACTTGAGGCGGGATCCTCATTCCGGGAAGATTTTTATGAGATCTTATTCCCGATAGCAAGTGAATTTCTTCGGCGATGGCAGACCAAACGGTCACGTTGTGGCCGTTTGAAGCAAGTGCAGCCGCTAAGGCTATGCCCCATGTTCCCGCGCCGAGAACAGATACGTTTGACATTGCAGTCCTTCCTGCCGCAAGTGCGGCATCTTTAAATATACCCGTATATTTTACCACAAAAAGCTCTTTTAGTCAAGGGAAAGAGGCTTACTTGGCAAATTCCCACAGTCCGTTTTCCGCCAGCTGATAGATGAGGGCGCTTTCTGCATCGGTTTTTGCATAAAGGGTGCCGTCCCCGTCCGAAGACAAGCAGATCGTGTACGTTTCGTCTTTTTCAACGTATCCTCCTGCGGCACTGTCTGCTTCAAGCTTCTGGCGAACCGTGTAGGTGACACTCAGTGTGACGGGGTTAGAAAAATACAGTTCGTTGTCTGCTTGGCTGTAGAAATAATCTCCCGAGGGCTTTATTGCCGCCACCGCTTCTGCCAATCGGTAGAAGTCGGCGTAGGAGTAATCGGCGGTCTTGCCGTTTGACGTTTTTGTTGCAGTGTGAGAATAAACCGCGCCGTTTGGATTGTCGTCCGTTATTTGATCCTCGTCGTTGTAGAGAAATTCCGTTACGGAGTTGTAAATTATACTTTCATCTCCCGTTTTAAACTCTACCGATTTTATACTGTCGGCTTCGGGGGGCTGAGGAAAGTCAAGGACGAGAAATTCGGAGAGGGCAAGCTGAAATGCCTCGCAAACCGAGCTTTCAACGGTGAAAACGTATTCGGGGTGCTGCTCGCTGCAGAAATAATATGCTTTGATAATGCCATTGAGGTTTCCTATGCGGTAGGTCTCCTCGCCGTTTTTATCGGTGACACTTACCTTGATTTTCGGTTCGTCAAGGCCGTATTGGGCAAGGTCCGTCACTCCGTCGATTCGGTTTGTTCCCGTAACGTCTATCATATTCTGTGCAAGCTGTGCAATAATATCCGACTGAATTTCAAGGTCCGGGGCCTCGGCCAAAACCCAGGCGTCGCCCTGCTTTTTGAATGCAAAAGTGCCGTTTTCGTTTGTGACGGTCAGAGCCGATACGCTGTCGCCGTCAATGTCGGAGGCGTCGTAGATGATCTGCTGTTGTGCGGGAGGTGCATCGTCATCGCAGGATCGGACGAGCAGACAGAGACACACCAGAACCAAAAGCAAAAGGATCATCAGCAGTAGCTTTGGAGTTCTCTTCATTATCTTCTTCTCCTTAAATACCAGCGAAGGACGCCCCAGAACAGCACTGCCAGAGGAATGATCGCTGTGAGCAGAGTGCCCCAAAGTGTTGCCTGTGATTCTTCAACTATCAGCCTGGAGTTGGTCAAAGCCGTTGAAGGAATGATTTTCACCACCTGCTGGCGCTCGCATACGTTTGTGAGAATTGAGAGGAAATATTTGTAGTTTCCGCCGCTGACGTAGCTGTTGTCGCTGTCGTTGAAGAGGTTGGTGGAGGACCAGATGATCTTGCCTCCGTTTTCCTTTTCGGCTAAAGCCGAGACGGTAAACTGACCTTCAACCGAAGCATCTGTCCTATCGGTGGTGGTAGCATCAACGGCAACGGTGTAGGCCTTTGCCGAGGTGGTGAGCAGAGGAGTGACCTTTATGCTGTCGGGCAGATCGGGATCGGTCACAATAGGATGAGCCAAGGGGGTATAAACGGAAGTTGATATTATTGACGAGGTGATCTTATTGTCGGCGGAAAGGGTGGGGAGAAGCCCGTAGGGCTGACCGCGGTAATACATATCGGACGCCGTTTCGATGATGATTCCCTCCTGTGCCATAAGACCGTACAGAGCTAATACTCGCATTAGATTTGGCAGATCAAGACGGTTGCACAGGGTGTTAACGATAAGAGTTCCGCCCTTTGCAAGATAGTCGATAAGCATCTGCGCCTCGTCCTCGTTTATGTCGGCAGTGGGCGCATTTAGGTAGATCGCCTCGGCATCCGCGGGAATATCGCTTGTTCGCAGAGAAAGTGCGCTCAGAAGCATATTCTGATTTTCAACCTGTGCAACAAGTGACGCGGAGGGGGCTGTTCCGTGGTCGGAAAGGTAATATACTGCGGGGATCTTGTCGGTAGTGACGTAATCCAGCGCATTTGTGATAACACTTTCGCCGTCAAAGTTCAGAACACCGCCCAGTGTCTGTCCGTAGACCATGTTGTAATAATTTTCGATCTGCGCGTATTCTGCGTAGGAGATGTTTCCGTAGCCCTCCACCGCGTAAAAATACAGGTCGTAGAAATCAATTATCTTGTGGCGTTTTGCGCTTTCAACGATGAGAGTATAGTTTTCAAGCTCGGTCTCGGAGTATTTTGAATAGAAGGTGGGATTTGCCACGGGGTCGATTATCTCTACCGAGATATGAGAGGAAAGATCCTCGTATTTTGACAGGAAGGTCGTCAGGTGAGGAATATTTTCCATGGCGTTTCCGCTGTTGTCGGTGCCGCCTTGGCAGAGAAAATAGATGTTGATGTCTTCCTTTAACTCGGGGATCGTGCTTTCTGTCACCTTCGAAAGGGTGTAAAGCTCAAGGGATGTCATGTCAAGCTTTGTGTACTTTGATGGTGCGGATAGCACGAAAACGTTTGCCAGGATCAGAACGGCCAGTACAACGGCCGTCATGACCACCGTATAGGTGCCGACCTTGGAGGTACGGTTCATAAAATTCTTCTTTTCCATAGTATCCACCTCCTGTCAGCTCCAACGGCGCTTTTCTACAGCTTGCACCGTCAGATATACGAAGAAAACGGCAAAGGAAAGGAGATAGACGAGAGCAGTCACGTCAAAAATGCCGCCTGTCATATCCGTGAAGCGGTCGAACACCGCCAGATAGGAGATCACCTTTCCGAAAAGTCCGCCGAATGCGGCGTTGTTTGTGAAATAGAAAATGTTGAGAGGTATCAGACAAACGATTGCCGCAATCGCAGAGATGATATAATCGCGGGTAAGCAGCCAGAACACAACGCCAAGTGCTATCGAAAGCACAAAGAAGCAGATGTAGGAGGCGATAGGCGATGTGGGAACGGTTGTTGAGAGACCGTTCATCATATACATAACAAGGAGAGCGCCGAAGCTTATAACGGCGGAAATTACCTGGCTCTCGGTCAAGGTGGACATAAACATACAAATGGCGATAAGCGCCGCGCCCAGGACAAAAAATCCAAGAAGCGCAATGTATGCGCCTTTAAAGAAGACCTCACCGAAAAGACTCAGGATAAGGGGATAAAGTCCTGTGATAAATACGGGGATCGCGAATACCGCCAGCATAGCAAAATACTTGCCCAATACGATCTTTGTGACGCTCATGGGCAGAGAGTAGAGAAGCTGGTCGGTCTTTGATCTTTTTTCCTCCGCAAAGGAACGCATACCAAGCAGAGGCGCCAAAAGCAGGAAAACAATAGTGCAGTTTGAAAGCACGTATTCAAAGGAGGTGTAGCCGCCTCGCAGGTTGACGGCAGTGACGTAGATTCCCGCGAAAAAGAGCAGGAAAGCGATAAATACCGCGCCTGTCACGTTGTTCATGTAAGAACGAAATTCTTTTCTGAAAACAGAGATCATTCTGCATCGTCCTCCTCTCTGTCAGTGGTGAAAAGGGGTGTATATTCCTCGTCCGAGCCGGTTTCATTATCCTCGGATAGTGGTGTGTTTTCCCCAATTTCCTCGGTCGCATCTTCTTCGACCGACTTTCCGCGGCGGCTGAGGATCTCCTCTATCGAAGGAAGATTTCCCTCCTCATCGGGATAAACGTCGTCCTCGGTCATGGCAAGGAAGATGTCCTCCAGGGTGGTCTCCTCGTAGTCCATTGACAAAATGGGGGTCTTGTTTTCGCTCATGGCAAAAAAGATGCCGTCGCGGTGATCGCCTTCTTTTTCAAGCTCAAGGCGGACGGTCGAAATTCCGTCCTTTTCCTCGCCATCGGCAGAGATCACGCCGTCAAGCGCGCGAAGCTTTTCGAGAATGGCTTCAAGCCCGCCGCGAACAGAGAGGCGGAGCTTGTTCGACTTATTCGCAATCGCTTCAAGGTTTTCGAGTGTGTCGTTTGCCACCAGATTTCCTCTTGAAATTATCATGATATGCTCACATACGGCACTTATCTCCGCCAGAATGTGGCTTGAAAGAATGACGGTCTTTGTTTCGCCCAGGCGGCGGATAAGATCGCGTATTTCAAGTATCTGCTTGGGGTCAAGACCGACAGTCGGCTCGTCCAAAATTATTACCTCGGGGTTGCCAAGCATTGCCTGGGCTATGCCTACTCTCTGACGGTAGCCCTTTGAGAGGTTCTTGATGAGCTTGTTCTTGTATTCCTCAAGCCCCGTGACCTCAATTACCTCATTCACCTGTCCCGTTACGTCAAATCCGCGCAAGCCTTTTGCTTCGGCTACGAAAGTAAGGTATTCTGTGGGTGTCATATCGGTGTAAAGCGGCGGCATTTCGGGCAGATATCCAATGAGACGCTTTGCCTCAATCGGCTCCTCGAAAATGTCGTGACCGTCCACGGTCACACTGCCCGACGTTGCCGCAAGGCAGCCTGTGATTATGTTCATTGTAGTAGACTTTCCCGCGCCGTTGGGGCCGAGAAGTCCGTAGATCTTTCCTTTTTCAACCGTAAAGCTGATCGAGTTTACGGCGCGGTGCGCACCGTATTGCTTTACGAGATTTTTTACCTCTATCAAAGCGATACCTCCAAAAAATATATACGTTTTAATTATATTCGTTTTTTGTGTTGTCAAGTTGACGGTTTTCTGTAAAATATGGTAAAAGTGCGGTCCACGACCGCACTTTTACTATTATAAATGATTATTTCTTTGCCAGAAGCTCCCGAGCCTTCTCTGCTACGTGTGCAGGGGTGAGGCCGTATTCCTCAAGCAGTGCGGGAACGGTGCCCGACTTGCCGAAGGTGTCCTGTGTACCCATTCTCATAACGGGAACGGGACATTCCTCGCTCAAAACTTCGCAAACGGCAGATCCGAGACCTCCGATAACGCTGTGTTCCTCAACTGTAAGGATAGCGCCGGTTTCCTTTGCGGCTTTTGTGAGGATCTCGCGGTCGATGGGCTTGATGGTGTGAATGTTGATAACTCGTGCTGAAATTCCCTTTTCGGCAAGAAGATCGCGAGCTTCAAGGGCCATCTGAACGGTAAATCCCGATCCGACGATGGTCAGATCCGTACCCTCAGCCATAGTTACACCCTTGCCTATTTCAAATTTGTAGGTTTCGGCGTCGTTGAAAACGGGAACTGCGTATCTGCCGAATCGCATATAAACTGGACCGTCAACAGAGAGGGACGCCTCAACTGCCGCTCTTGCTTCAACTGCGTCCGCGGGATTGATGATAGTCATGCCGGGGATCGTTCGCATGAGAGCGATGTCCTCAAGGCACTGGTGGGTTGCTCCGTCCTCGCCCACGGTGATACCTGCGTGGGTCGCACCGATCTTTACGGGAAGATGAGGATAGCCGATAGAGTTTCTGATCTGCTCAAAGGCACGTCCTGCCGCGAACATTGCAAAGGAAGATGCGAAAACCGTTCTTCCCGTTGCGGCGATACCTGCCGCTACCGACATCATATTTCCCTCTGCGATTCCACAATCGTAGAATCTGTCGGGGAACTTCTTTTTGAACATTACTGTTTTTGTAGCCTCTGCCAAATCGGCATCGAGAACCACGAAATCATGCTTTTCGCCAAGCTCGGCAAGTGCCGCGCCGTAGGCTTCTCTCGTTGCTTTCTTGTCTGCCATCAGATGTTACCCTCCTGCGCGTCAAGCTCGGCCATAGCCTGCTTGTATTCGTCTTCATTTGGCGCCTTTCCGTGCCAACCAACGCTGTTTTCCATGAAGGAAACGCCCTTGCCTTTTACAGACTTTGCGATGATGGCGGTAGGCTTGCCCTTACATTCCTTTGCTGCCTTGAAGGCCGCCTCGATCTGGTCGAAGTCGTGGGCGTCGATGGTAATTACGTTAAAGCCGAATGCTTCAAATTTCTTATCGTGGGGGGCGGGATTCATGACCTGTGCCGTAGGGCCGTCGATCTGAAGACCGTTCAGATCCAAAATAACGCAGAGGTTGTCCAGCTTGTAGTGAGCGGCGAACATAGCCGCCTCCCAAACCTGACCCTCCTCGCTTTCACCGTCGCCCACAGCGGTGTAAACTCTGAAATCGTCGCCAAAGTGCTTAGCCGAAAGAGCCATTCCGCAAGCGGCGGAGATGCCCAGACCCAGAGAGCCTGTGGTCGTGTCAACACCGGGAATATGCTTCATATCGGGGTGACCCTGAAGAATACTGTCGATCTTACGGAGAGATTTAAGAAGATCTTTTTCGAAATATCCGCGCTCTGCGAGAGTTGCATAAAGAGCGGGTGCGCAATGTCCCTTTGAAAGTACGAAACGGTCGCGCTTTTCGTCACGGGGATTTGCAGGATCAACGTTCATTTCCACAAAATAAAGATACGTGAGAATGTCGGTGATCGAAAGAGAGCCGCCGGGATGTCCCGACTTTGCGTTAAAGGTGCCTTCGATTACGCCGCGGCGTATATTGAGGGCGTGTTTTTTAAGTTGAGTTACAGTGGTCTGTTCCATATTTGCACCTTTCGCTTGAACTTATGTTTTACAATATAATTATATAGCAATATACCTCTTTTGTCAAGTGTTTTGGCGGGTGATTAGAGCCGAGGCGTGCTGTTTTTTTCGCACATCAGACGAAACGTGATACCGCAAGGGATAAGAGGAAAAGGATTCCGTTGAGAACTACTATCGCCGCGCCTGTGGGCAGATCGAAAAAGCAGGCCGCCATGATACCGCCAAAGGAACAGAGCACGCTGATGACAGCCGATGAAAGTACTACCGCGCGAAAGCTTTTGAACAGTCGCATTGAGGTGAGTGCGGGGAAAATTATGAGAGCGGAGATGAGAAGCGCGCCCATAACTCTCATACCGACCACGACCGTCAGGCCGCTGACGGTGGCGATAAGCATTTTGTATGCCTTTGTTTTGATTCCCGTAGCACCGGAAAAGCTCTCGTCGAAGGTGACCGCGAAAATGCGGTTGAAAAAGAGCAGATAGATGATCAGTACCGCCGCAGAAAGGCTGATTGCAAGGATAACGTCCGAGCGGGACATTGCGTTGATAGAGCCGAACATATAGCTTGAGATATCCGAGTTGACGCCGCCGCTGACCGAAATAACGCAGACCCCCAGAGCCAAAGCACCGCTTGAGATCATGGCGATGGCGGAATCACCGCTTATGCGGGAACTGTCACTGATCCGAAGCAGCAGTATTGCCGAAAGCACCACCACGGGGACGGAAAAGGCAAGAGGCGCCATTCCCGCAACGGTGGCGACGGCGATGGCACCGAATGCAACGTGGGAAAGACCGTCTCCGATCATGGAATAACGGCGCAAAACAAGACTTACGCCGAGAACAGATGAGCAGAGTGCCACAAGACAGCCTACGATAAGCGCGTTTCGAACAAACCCGTAGGAAAGGTAGCGTAAGAGCATATCAATCATTCTTCTCTCCTCCTTTTCCCGCGGAAAAACGCTCGAAGACCGATGATCGCAGATAATCCGACGTGTCGCCGAAGAATTTTACCGTGTGGTCAAGATGGAGAACGCGGCTTGAGTATTTCAGCGCAGCGTCAAGATCGTGGGAGACCATGACAACGCTGACACCCGAGCGGTTGATCTCGGATATTATGCCGTACATTTCTTTGGTCACGCCCACGTCGAGACCCGAAACAGGCTCGTCCAAAAGCAGGATCTTTCCTGCGGCGCAAAGAGCACGCGCCAAAAGCACGCGTTGCTGCTGACCGCCCGAAAGCTCGCGGTAGCAACGGGTGGCAAGATGGGAGATCCCCATTTTCTCCATTGCGTCCTGCGCCTTTTTCTTGTCTGCGGCGCGGTAAAATGGGAAGAATCCTCCCCCAAGACAACCCGAGAGAACAACTTCGCGCACGGACGCGGGAAAATCCTTTTGTATCTGTGTCTGCTGAGGCAGATATCCCACAAGGCTTTGGGTAAGCCCCGCGCCGTAGATTATCTTTCCGTCGGTGGGAGCTTTAAGACCCAGCAGTGCCTTTAAAAGGGTGCTTTTTCCCGAACCGTTTTCGCCTAAAATGCAAAGGTAATCCCCCGCGTCAATATGAAAATCCACCTCGCAGAGCACCATTCTGCCGTCGTATGCAAGGCAGAGATCCTTTGCTTCCATAAGATGTGGGGACGATCTATCGAAATTTATCATGTAAGGGCCTCCGTCAGAGCCTTGAGATTTCTTGTCATCAGATCAATATAGGTGACACCGTCCCTGAAATCCTGTGCGGAAAGGGTGTGGCAGGAGTATAAGGTCAGTACCTTTGCGCCCGTTTCATCTGCTATTGAGGCGGCGATCTTTTCGTTTGAAAGGCTCATTTTGAAAATATATCCGACATTTTCGGCGCGCACAAGGTCGATAATATCCGCAATGTCGCTCGCCGATGCCTCGGTCTGCTCGCTGCAACCGTTAAAGGGTGAGACGATATCAAGTCCCGTGTCGCGCGCAAGATACGCAAAGGGGTTGCGGTCGCCGAAAACAACGGTTTTTGCTTTTGCGTTTTCGGAAAGCTCATCAAAATCCGCTGCCAGTGATTCCAACTTTTCAATATATATTTCGGTATTCTTTCGGTAAGTTTCCGCGTGTTCGGGGGAGATTTTGCACAGGGCATCGCAGATGTCCCGCGTTATCTTTATTGCGTTTTTGGGTGACGTCCACACGTGCTCGTCCTTTTCGCTGTGTCCGTGACCGTCATGGTCTGCGGTGTCCAGAAGCTCGACAGAATCGGTGATGTTCAGCACTGTCATTTTGCCTTCTCCCGAGCCGAGCACCGTCTGCGCCCAGGTCTCGCTGACACCGCCGATGCCGATGAAGAGATCGCACTCGTCAATTTTGATCCGGTCGTTTGGTGTCGGCTCATAGGAATGAGCCTCGCTGCCCGGCTTTATGAGCATTGTCAGCTCCGCTCCCGTACCGTCGGTTATCTGCCGCGCAAAATCGTATTGAGGGAATGCCGTGCAAACTATGCTGACCCCCTCCGACCCGTTTTTTGCTCCGCACCCCGCCATGGCTATCAGGGTCATGGCAAGCAATATATAAAATCCGATCTTTTTCATGTGTTTTCCCTCTTTTTTCTGCATTTTTCGCATTCGCCCAGCAGTATCGACTTGCCTGCCGACACGGAAAAACCGTGGTCGGAGGAGATGTGGCGAAGCAACTGGTCACCGATCTTACATTCAAGATGCACCACCTGCCCGCACTCCGAGCATTTCAGGTGGAAGTGATCGTCGCAGTGCTCTCCTGCGTACTGATAGAGCCGTTTCGATGTTTCGCTGTCAAAGAAACAACGCAAAGCTCCCATTTCTTCAAATTTTGAGATGATTCTGTAAACCGAGCTTTTTCCGGGGAGCTTTTCTCCCGTTGCGCGGCATTTTTCCTCAAGGGCGTTTATTACGTCGTCGGCGGTGAACTGACGGTCACGATGGGACCTGAAAAAGTCGAGAACCGCGTTTTTTCCGCCTGTGTTGTAGCCTGTTTTTGCCATTCCATACCTCTGAAAATGAGAATTGTTCTCATATTGTATCATCTATCTGCCTGTTTGTCAATATTTTGTGTGCTTTTTCTTGACAGATTTTCGGATTTATGATATATTTTAAGTGTAAAAAACGAAAGGAATGGGAAAATATATGAAAAAGCTTACAGCACTTCTTATGGCGATTCTTCTGGCGTTTGGCACAGTTGCCCTTACATCTTGCGATGACGAGAAGGACGAAAAGAAGGATAACAAAAAGGACGATATCGAAATAGTTGACAACAAGGGCTGGAGCCCCTCTTTCAAGCCCTGATATGGACAAAGTCTGGCAAGAAATGTACGATGCCGCAAAGTCGGTTTTGTGCGAGCGCAGAATTTCCGATTACGTGACCTGCGGCGAGGTTTCGGCGGCGGTCCGATCAAAATCGGGCAGGATATATACGGGCGTGTGTGTTGACACCTGCTCGACCCTGGGGATATGCGCTGAAAGAAACGCCATTTTCAACATGATAACGAACGGAGAGCAGGAGATAGACAAGGTGCTATGTATCCTGCCCGACGGTTCAAACGGCGCGCCCTGCGGTGCTTGCCGTGAGCTTATGGTGCAGATGATGGCGGGAAAATATCGGGATATAGAAATAATGCTTGATATTAAAAGCGGACGGATAGCAAAGCTTGGAGATCTGACCCCCGAATGGTGGATAAAATAAAAAAAGCAGACCGTGAGGTCTGCTTTTTTTATTCAAAAAACATTTTGGCATCAAGGGCGGCGGACTGTACGGAATAGAATTCCTTGCCTGTTTTCAGGTATTCGTCCATTTTCAGCAGGCAGGTGGCGACGGCTGTTTCCTCGTCGGAAAGGCGCGCACAGGGAAACGGCGTGCGGTAAAGCTCCTGTCCGTTGCCCGTTATACGCAGAAGTCCGAGACCGTCAAGATTGCCGTTTTGCCCAAGCTCCTGCCGTTCAAGCGTGAAGCTGACGGGCAGACCGTCACAAAGATAAGTACAGCGGTCGTTGACTATCTCGCCGTTGGTTCCGCGGACGGTCAGCTGTCTTGAACGTATATCCGAGAAATACTGAACGCTCTCAAAATCGTAAATGGCGGTCTTTCCGTCAAAACGGAAGATCTTCAGCTTTTCGTCGCTGTCGATCGGCTCGGGGGTCAAAAAACCTTGACGGGAATTGTATTTTGTTACGCGGTCGGTGATATATGTCGTTTCGATCGCGGGCATCTCTTCACCCGTGCCGAGAAAATATCGGATAAGGCTTGCCGCGTGGTAATCATGGCAGCAGTACAGACGTGCCGATATGATGTTGCCCAGAATCCCGCTGTCGATAATTGCCTTTATCGCCATATTCATGGGCTGAAGATGAAACTGCTCTGCCACCTGAATGCGCCATTGGGGGTCGTATCTGTCAAAAAAGCGTTTTTGGCTTTCATCGTCAATACCCATAGGGGTCTCCATCAGCACGGGAACTCCTTTTTGGCACAGATCGGCGGCTATGTCGATCATACTTGCTTTGTTTACGCAACAGACGATGAAATCACAGTCAAGGTCGAGAAGCTCCTCGAGGGTTGAAACCACGTTTACCGAATATTTTTCGGATATGTATTTTGCTTTTTCGGGGTTTCTGGCGCAGATTCCCGAAACGGCAAATTTATCGGGGCAGAGTGCGGCGATCCGCAGATAAAACTCTGCTCTCCAACCTGCGCCCAAAATTCCGTATTTTATCATAACTCCTCCGCTGAGTGAACGTATTTTTTCAGTGTATCAACAAGATCCTGCCTGTCGGCAAAGTCTGATACGGCAAGTATCTTTTTGATTCTGTATTTCAGTGCGTTTTCGGTGAGAAAACATTCACAGGTCAGTTCCGCGAGCGTTTTTTGCGCCAGAAGACCGCGTATTATGCTGCGGTCGGTGTCGTCGGCGCAATCAAGCAGCTTTTCGATCGCCATCATTTCGCGTATTTCCTCGTCGCGGTTGAAATCTCCGCCCTCCCAGGTTCGGTCTATTTCGATGGGAGACGTGACGGCAGAGGTATCCGCTGTATTCCAAGAGACTTTCAGGGAAACTCCCGAAATGTACTTGTGCTTTTGGATCATCTTGTACAGGTGGATAGCCGCCTTTCCAAAAGGCGAATAGTCGATATTCAGTGATTTTATGTAAGGGCTGTAATACCGCGAGAGGGTACCGCCCGTTAGGCTGTAGATCGTCAGGCTGTCAAGGCGGTCAGGGGATTTTTGCCTGAGATTTCGAACCAGAGATACGGCGGCAAGATCGCTTGTGCATATGACCGCCTCGATATCGCCTCCGTTTTCTTCAAAATCGGCAAAGCAGTTTTCAAGACTTCCGTCGTAACAGAAAAGTCGGAGCTTGTCGGTCTTGTCCTCGCTGTATGAGAACAGAAGATCTACCTTGCTTATGTCAGAAAGACTGTTGGTGTTCACTCCGTAGACGGCGGCAGGCTTGTCCCCGATCTGGGAAAGAAGCTGTTTTATAGAGCCGTAAATATCCGAGGAAACGCTGCTGTAAACGCAACCGGGCAGATGCTCGGTGTTGTTGCTTATAAGTATGGGGAAGATGCCCGAGGAGTTGAGACGCTTGATAGTTTTCCTCGTCCAGTTATAGTTTGATGCGATGATGAACACCGCCTCTGCATCTGCGGGAACGCAGTCAAATACTTCACCGAAGGTCATTCGGTTTTTTCTCAGCTGATCTATGAGACTATCGAGGAAATTTCTGCACCACACGCTGTCGGTGTAGGTGGGATCGGTAAGTATATATATCATTTTCTTCACCTCCTCTCCTATATTATAATACATACTCGCGGATTTGGCAATAAAAAAATCATGCAAATTTCAGCAAACTTTTTTGTCTTTCGGAAATTTGAGTGCAGGGGTATAATGAGAACGAAATAAATTCGATTGTCCGCTTTTCTCTTTGACACCAAAGGCACAAAGAGAAAAGCTTGGCAAAAATTATTGGAGGACGAAATGAAGAAGGTAACAGCTGAGAACAAAAAGACCATAATCCCAACCTACGTGCCCAAAAAGGCACACGACCTGCCCATGTTTTTTGAGAACAAGCCCTACCAGGGCGCATCGGGAAGAATTTATCCCATTCCCTATGCAGACGGTATCACCGACGAAAAACAGGACGTGGAATACGACATCTACACCCTTGAAAACGAGTATATCAAGGTTCAGGTGGCACCCGAGCTTGGCGGCAAGATTTTGCGCGGACTTGACAAGGTGGGAAATTACGATTTTATTTATTACAACGAGGTGGTAAAGCCTGCGCTTGTTGGTATTGCAGGTCCCTGGATCTCGGGCGGTATCGAGTTCAACTGGCCCCAGCACCACCGTCCTACAACTTTTATGCCCCTTGAGGCGGTCTTGGAGGAAAACCGAGACGGCTCAAAGACCGTCTGGACAGGCGAGGTCGAGGCATTCAACCGCATGAAGGGTATGGCGGGCATCACCGTTGACGAGGGCAGAAGCTACATAAAGGCGAAGGTCAGAGTTTACAACCGCACCGCACTTCCTCAGATATTCATGTGGTGGGCAAATCTGGCGGTTCCCGTAAACGATGCTTACAGAACCGTTTTCCCGCCCGACTGCGAGTGGGTAAACGACCATGACCGTCGTGCGGTTCTTGAGTGGCCTATCGCAAAGGGTACCTACAAGACTGCGCGTCCCTACAATTTCGGTGACGGAACCGATCTTTCCCACTACGATGCGGTAAAGGTTCCTTCCTCTTACCTCATCTCCCAGGGACAGTCCGATATGGATTATATCGCGGGCTACGACACGGGAATTCAGAAGGGTATCGCTACCGTCGCAAACCACCACATCTCTCCCGGTAAGAAGATGTGGCACTGGGGTAAGGGTGACTTTGGTGATATGTGGTGCGACAATCTGACCGATGAAAACGGCCCTTACATTGAGCTGATGACGGGCGTTTACACCGACAACCAGCCCGACTTCACCTGGATCGCTCCTTACGAGACCCGCGAGTTTGAGCAGTATTGGTATCCCATCCGCGAGATAGGCGAGATCAAGAATGCAACCATCGACGCGGCTGTGAACGTTGAAAAGAGAGCAGACGGACTTTACTTCGGCTTCAACGTAACCGGCACCTTTGAGAGTGCAAAGATCGTTGTTACCGACGGCATAAACGAGATATACACAGAGACACTCACTCTCACTCCCGACAAGGCTTATCACAAGACCTTGGCGCAGGAGATCTCCGACATTCACAACGTGAAGGTTGCGCTTTATGACGCAAACGGAAAAGAGCTCGTTTCCTACAAGACCTACAAGAGAGGTCAGAAGCAGCCTATCGAGGTAAGACAGCCCGTAAAGCGCCCCTGTGAGTATGATACGGTCGAAGAGCTTTACATAAACGGCTATCACTTAGAGCAGTACAAGCAGCACAACTACCGTCCCGAGGACTATTATATGGAAGGTCTTCGCCGCGACGCGGGCGACATTCGTTGCAACACCTCCATGGCGCGTCTTGCTCTGAAGAACGGAAAGTTCTGCGAGTGCGTAAAATTCTGCGATAAGGCCATTGAGCGCCTGACCTCCAGAAACCAGCACCCCACCGACACCGAGGCGTTCTATCTCAAGGGATTGGCGCTTCAGTATCTTGGACAGTACAAGGAAAGCTACGATATTCTTTACCGCGCCGCTTGGAACTATGCTCACCGCAGTGCGGCTATGTTCGAGCTTGCTTGTCTTGATTGCCGCGAAAAGGATTACGTTGCTGCCCTTGAAAAGATAGACGAGTCTATCGGTCTTAACCGCGGTCACACAAAGGCTCAGAACCTCAGAACTGCTATTCTCCGCGCTCTCGGCTGTGACAAGGCAAAGGAAAACGCCGAGATCAACGTAAAGGACGACCTTCTTGACCTGTTTGCTCTCGTTGAGTATTCGCATTTTGCGGATTGCTCGGACAAGATCGCGCAATTTGCTCTCAAGAGCGAAAATATTCTTGACGTTGCAAAGGATTATATGAAGGCGGGTCTCTTTGAGGACGCTCTCTATGCGCTCTCTCTCGACCGCGGAAATTCTCCTCTCATTGATTATTACAGAGCATATATCAACGCGCAGCTCGGCCGCGAGTTTGTTGCGGACATTAAGGCTGCTGAGGCGAAGGATACAGGCTATTGCTTCCCCAACGCTCTTGAGGACATCGCTGTTCTTGAATTTGCTATTGCAAGCTCCGCTGCGACAGCAAATGCGGAATATTATCTCGGCTGTCTCCTCTACGACCGCTTCCGTTACGACGATGCGGCAGAGCATTGGAACGCTTCCGTTACAAAGGACGGCGCTCACGGCAAGTCCTGGAGAAACCTGTCACTTTACTACTTCGACAAGAAGAAAGACGGCGAGCGTGCAAAATACTGCATGGAAAAGGCACTTGAGTTCAAGGGCGACGACCCCAGACTCCTGCTTGAATACGAGCAGCTGCTCAAAAATATGAATTACTCTATTGAAGACCGTCTTGCAATTTACGACAAGTATCCCGAGCTTCTCGCCGAGCGCGACGACTGTTATCTTGACCGTCTGACTCTCCTTTCCCAGCAGGGCAAGTATGAGGAGGCTATCAACATGGCGGCGGTGAAGCGCTTCCACATCTACGAGGGCGGCGAGGGCAAGCTCACAAAGCAGCATGCCTGGATGCACGTTCTCTACGGTAAGGAATTGACCGAGAGTGGTGATGCTCAGAAGGCCGAGAAGATCTTCATGAACGGCATTAATATGCCCAAGTCCTACGGTGAGGCAAAGACCTTCTTCAATCAGGAGGCGCACATCTACTTCTACCTTGGCAAGCTTTACGAGGCGCAGGGTAAGGCCGAGGATGCAAAGAAGGCTTACACCGAGGCGGCTGTCTACAAGGCAGCGGTTTCCGAGATATCCCTCTTCCGCGCACTTGCTTTGCGCGAGCTTGGACAGAATCTTGAAGCCGAGGCTGTGCTTGACGAAATGCTTGAGAGTGCCGAGAATTCTATCAAGAATTGCGATATGCGCTCTTATTACGGAGTAGGTTCTCCCAGCCCCATGCCCTTCGAGCTTGACGTTGAGAAGCTGAATCTGATGAACGGTTACACACTTAAGGCTTTCGCGCTTTACGGCAAGTGTGATTACCTTGGCGCAGAGCTTGCTATCCGCGAGGCGGCAAAGCTCGATCCCAACGATTTCAGAATCCATGCATACAAGCAGATAAGCAAATAAAACAACAAAGGGAGCTTTTCGAAGCTCCCTTTATTCATAATAAAACGGCGGTCGGAGACCGCCGTTTTATTTGGTTTATTTAATTACTCGGACTTTCTGCCCTTGGAAAGAATAATGTTTACGATGATACCGAGAATAAGTGCGCAAGCAATGTTGGTAATGTAAACCTTACCTATAGCCATAGCCATGCCGCCGATGCCGGGGATAAGGATAGCGGATACGGTAAAGAGGTTTGCGTTGTCCTCAAGGTCGACCTTCTGGATCATCTTGAGACCGGAAACCGCGATAAAGCCGTAGAGTGTTACGCATACGCCACCCATTACGCAGCCGGGGATGGAATCAAGGAATGCAACGAAGGGAGATATGAAGGAAACGAGAATTGTCATGATAGCGGCGGTAGTGATAGTGACGATAGAAGCGTTCTTGGTGATAGCTACGCAACCAACAGACTCACCGTAGGTGGTGTTGGGGCAACCGCCGAAAAATGCGCCCACTATGGAACCAACGCCGTCACCGAGAAGGGTTCTGTGGAGACCGGGATCCTCAAGAAGATCAGAATCAATGATAGAGGAGAGATTCTTGTGGTCAGCGATATGCTCAGCAAATACAACGAATGCAACGGGAATATATGCAACTGCAACCGTTGCAAGATAGGAAACGTTGAAGTCGCCTATACCCTTAAAGGCTTCAAGGAAAGAGAAGTCGGGGAGAGAAATGAAGGTGCTTAAATTTACACCGTTAGCAACGAGAGCCTTGAAGGGAGTGAAGTCGATGACCTGCGAAACACCTGTAAGGGTGAAGACCAGAGCCACAGCGTAACCAGCCAGAACGCCGATGATAAAGGGAATGAGCTTTGCCATCTTCTTACCGAATACTGAGCAGAGAATTACAACGGCAAAAGTAACGATGGCACAGATGAAGGAAACCCAGATGTCGGTGGTCATAACAAAGTAGCTTGAAACACCGTATGTTACCTTCTCTCCGTATGAGAACACGTCATTGATAGCCGCACCCGCAAGGGAAAGGCCTATGAGAGCAACCGTGGGACCGATAACAGCGGCAGGCATCAGCTTGCCAATCCATTTTACGCCTGCAAATTTAACTACGATAGCGATAATTACGTAAATAAGACCTGCGGAAGCCGCACCAATGAGAAGTCCGAGATAACCGAGGGACATAGATGTTGCGCCTGCAAATGCGGCAACCATAGAGCCTATAAAAGCAAATGAGGAGCCGAGGAAAACGGGGCTTCTGAATTTTGTGAAGAGCTGGTAAACGATAGTACCTACGCCTGCGCCAAAAAGTGCCGCAGAAGCTGTCATGCCGTTACCGACAATTGCGGGAACAGCGATTGTAGCAGCCATGATCGCCAGCACTTGCTGGAACGCGAAGATCAAAAGCTGACCGAATTTGGGTTTGTCTTTTACACCGTAGACAAGTTTCATTTTATTTCGTCCTTTCTCGTGTCGGACTCATCTTGCAGTTCCGACACATATCAACATTATTTTATCACGCAACGGCATTTTTGTAAAGGAAAAAAGCACTTTTTTGCCCTTGCCAAAAGATAGAAAAAACGCGTTAAAATTTGTTGATTTGTTACAAAATCCAAAATTTATTCACAAAATAGGTTAAAAATCTTTGTTGACATTCCTGTCGGTCGGATATATAATGTAAAATGATAAATTTGTTCTTTTGCGTAGGTGCGAAAATGAAAACAGACATTTTAGGAAGAATAAAGCAGGATTTTACGAGCTATTCCAAAGGACAGAAGCTCATAGCGACCTTCATCCTTGAAAATTACGACAAGGCTGCTTACATGACGGCAGCAAAAATGGGTGCATTGGTGGGAGTATCCGAGTCTACGGTGGTTCGCTTTGCCACGCAGCTCGGCTATGCAGGTTACCCGGAATTTCAGCGATCGCTGCAGGAGGTTATCCGCAGTAAGCTGACCTCGGTTCAGAGAATACAGGTGACAAACAGCCGGATCGGTGATGGAGACGTGCTTGAAAGCGTTCTGACGGCCGACGCGGAAAAGATCCGCAGAACTCTTGAGGGGATAGACAAAGTATCCTTTGACCAGGCGATCAAAAAGATCGTAGACGCGAAAAATATTTATATTATCGGCGTTCGCTCGTCCTCATCTCTGGCGGGATTTCTGAATTTCAATCTGCGCCTTATTTTCAGCAACGTTCATTTCGTGCAGACCACCTCGGGCAGTGAGATGTTCGAGCAGCTCATGCACATGGGAGAGGGGGACGTGATGATAGCCATCAGCTTCCCCAGATACTCAAAGAGGATAATCAACGCCGTAGAATACGCCCGCAGTGTAAAAGCCGACGTGATCGCGCTTACCGACAGTCCCTCGTCGCCCATTGCCGAATATGCCGATCAGCTATTGACGGCACAGAGTGACATGGCGTCATTCGTTGATTCGCTTGTGGCACCGCTGAGCATTATCAACGCCATAATCGTCGGCGTTTCGAGAGTAAAAGGAGAGGAGATCAGCCGGCAGCTTGAAAAGCTGGAGGGGATCTGGGACGAATACGAGGTTTATGACAAATCCGGAAAGTAAGAAAATAGCCGTTGTCGGCGGAGGTGCCGCAGGCATGATGGCGGCGATCTTTGCCGCCGAAGCCGGCGGTGACGTTACCCTCTTTGAGCGGAACGACCGTCTGGGCAAAAAGCTGAGGATAACGGGCAAAGGGCGTTGCAACGTGACCAACAACTGCGACCTGCAGGAGTTTCTCTCAAACGTCCCCGTGAACTCCCGTTTTCTGTACGCCGCGCTGAATCGCTTCGGCACGGACGACACCATGGCGTTTTTCGAGGACGCGGGCGTGCCGCTTAAAACCGAGCGAGGAAAAAGAGTTTTCCCCGTTTCCGACAAGGCGGAGGACATCGTTTCGGCCATGAAAGAGCAATGCCGCCGGGCAGGTGTTCGGGTGATTTACGAGCGCGTGCGGGGATTGAGGATCGAGGACGGCGTCATAAAAGGAGTTTTTGCAGACGGAGCTTACGATTTCGATGCCGTGATCCTATGCACGGGTGGCAAATCCTACCCGAGAACGGGCTCAGACGGAGATGGATACGAATTTGCCCGTCGGGCAGGACATACGGTTACAAAGATCCTTCCGTCTCTGGTGCCCATAGTTGAGGACGGCAGACTTTGCGCGTCCATGCAAGGGCTTTCTCTGAAAAACGTTCAGCTGACGGTAGTGGAAAAGTCAAGCGGTAAGGCGATATACCGCGATTTCGGTGAGATGATGTTTACCCATTTTGGCCTTACGGGACCGCTCGTACTCTCCGCGTCTGCTCATATGCACGATCTTGAGAGAGGAAAGTATACGGCGGAGATCGACTTAAAGCCCGCACTTGACGAGAAAACGCTTGATAACAGGATTTTAAGTGATTTTGCGGAGTTCAAAAACAAGGATTTTGCCAATTCGCTTGGAAAACTGCTTCCGCAGAAGATGATAGATGCGGTTATACGGCTGAGTGGTATTGCGCCCGACAAAAAGGTCAATTCGATAACAAAAGAGGAAAGAACGGCGCTGGTGCGGCTTTTGAAGCATTTCAGCGTGCCCCTTCTGGGCTTCCGTCCTATCGACGAGGCAATAATCACCTCGGGCGGTGTTTCGGTAAAGGAAATAAACCCTAAAACCATGGAATCAAAGCTGGTCGCGGGACTGTATTTTGCAGGCGAGATCATTGACGTTGACGCATATACGGGCGGGTTCAACTTGCAAATTGCCTTTTCGACTGCAGTCCTTGCGGGCGAGTCGTCGGCATGGGGATAAAACGAAAGGAAAAATATTATGATAAACATAGCTATTGACGGCCCCGGCGGAGCGGGTAAAAGCTCGGTTGCAAAGGCGGTTGCAAGCCGTCTCGGAATAATTTACGTTGACACGGGCGCGCTTTATCGCACCGTTGGCTACTACGTTCGCAAAAAGAACGTTGACCCTCACGATGCGGACGGTGTTGCGGCACTTCTGCCCGAGATAAATCTTGAAATAAAGTTTGAGGACGGCTGTCAGTGGGTCTACCTCAACGGAGAAAACCTTGGGGACGCTATCCGCACACCCGAAATGTCTATGTATGCGTCTGCCGTATCGGCTATTCCCGCGGTCCGCGCGTTCCTTCTTGACGCCCAGAGAAATATCGCATCAAAAAACAGCGTCATCATGGACGGGCGTGACATCGGAACTGTCATTCTGCCAAACGCTGACGTGAAAATATTCATGTTTGCCTCCCCCGAGGCGAGAGCAAGACGCCGTTTCGACGAGCTTCAGGCAAAGGGGCAGAACGTGAAATTCGAGGACGTGCTCTCGGAGATGAACGAGCGCGACTCAAACGACCGAAACCGCGCTACGGCACCCGCAGTGCCGGCAGAGGACGCTGTCATGTTTGACAACTCGGACGTTGATCTTGAGGGTAGTATCAAGTACGTTATTGACCTGGTTTTGAAAAAATGCGGCGATAAGCTGTAACAAACGGCACTCAAAATCCGTCTTATATATAGGAGATAAAGATGAGAAGGACCTATAAGATACTTTACCGTACACTTGCACCGCTTTTGAAGGTGCTTTTCAGGGTGCACGGACACGGACAGGAGAACGAGCCGCCGACAGGCACTTCCTTTGTGGTCTGCGCCAATCATATAAGCGAGCTTGATCCAATCTGCATAAATATAATTCTCGGCAAAACGGAGCCATATTACATGGCAAAAGCAGAGCTTTTCAAGATACCGATCCTGCGAGGCCTTTTAAAGAACGTTTTCCACGCTTTCCCCGTAAAGCGCGGCGGCAGCGATCTGGCGGCTATCCGCAAGACCGGTGAAATTCTGTCCGAGGGCGGCTGCATCGGAATATTCCCTCAGGGAACCAGATGCCGAGGGGTAGAAATTGAGGACACCGAGTTTAAAACGGGCGCGTCTCTTATCGTTTCCAAAAACCAAGCGGACGTTCTTCCCGTCAGAGTGGTTATGAAGAAGAACCGCTGGTGCCTTTTTCGCAGGATAGATATTTACGTTGGCGAAATGATAAAGTTCGAGGAGCTGGGATACGATAAGACGGACCGCGACTCGTACAGTAAAATGGCACAGATAATAAAGAACAGGATCTGCGAGCTGGGCAAGTAATCGAACACGCCTGAAAGGAGCACCATGGCAGAGGTCACAATAGCAAAAAACGCAGGCTTCTGCTTTGGCGTGAAGCGTGCGACGGATACATTGGAGGCGGCGGTAAACGCAGCCGGGCCGGGCAGAAAAATTTATACGCTCGGTCACCTTATACATAACGATACCTATAACCGGTCTCTTGAGGAGAGGGGTGTTGTTACCGTAGGTGAAGAGGATATTGAACGGATCGCCGCAGAAAGTACAAAAGACGCTCCCGCGACGGTATTTATCCGCGCCCACGGGATCACGGCAGAGCTTGACGCGCTCCTTGCAAGATGCAAGGAGGAAAACCCTTATTTTGACGTGGTGGACTGTACCTGTCCCTACGTTAAAAAAATCCACAGAATAGCCGACGAGAACGGCGGAGAAGGGAAACTTTCCATTGTTCTGGGCAACCGCGATCACCCCGAGGTCAAGGGTATCGTAAGCCATTTTCGAGGGGACTGCCACGTGTTTGGAACGGCCGATGAGATAGAGGCATATTTTGGCGGTGAAAACAGGGATAATCTGAGCAAAATCACCAACAATTTGCCCGTAATGGTGGCGCAAACAACTCAAAAATTGTCGGAATGGCACAAAAGTCAAAAAGTTCTGAAAAAACTCTGTACAAATCCGATAATTTTTGATACAATATGCAGTGTGACTGAAACGAGACAGACCGAGGCAAAAGAGCTTGCAAAGGACTCCGACGTGATGATCGTCATCGGCGGAAAAGACAGCTCAAACAGCGCAAAGCTTGCCGAGATTTGTCGCGCGGTCTGTCCCGAGACTTATTGGATCCAAGAGGTCTCGGACATTACAAATTTGCAAATTTCACCCGAAAAACGGGTTGGAATAGCCGCAGGTGCTTCAACACCCGCAGGCATAATAGAGGAGGTATACAAAAAAATGAGCGAAAATTTTGAAGCAATGCTCGAAGAATCACTTAACAAAACTTTAAATACAGGAGACACCGTTACAGGATACGTTACATCAGTATCCAATGCCGAGATTCAGCTCGACGTCGGCTACAAGGTTACCGGCATTATCAAGGCCGAGCAGATCACAGACGATCCTTCTGTAAATCTCAAGGAGATGTTCAAGGTTGGTGACGAAGTTGAAGCTTTCGTTATCCGCGTAAGTGACATCGAAGGAATCGCAGAGCTCTCCAAGAAGAGAACAGATTCCGACAAGTGCTGGAAGGAGATCGAGAGTGCTCTTGAGAGCAAGGAGATCCTTGAAGGCAAGGTTATTGAGGCTGTAAAGGGCGGCGTTATCGTTCTTGCAAACAATAACCGCGTATTTATCCCCGGCGCACACACAGGCATCCGCCGCGACGGTGATCTTTCCGTTCTGGTTGGTCAGACCGTTAAGTTCAGAGTGATCGAGGTTAAGGGTCGCCGTGCATACGGTTCTATCCGTGACGTTGCTCGCGAGGAGAGACAGGCGAAGGAAGCCGCTTTCTGGGCAACCGTTGAAGAAGGCAAGCAGTACACAGGTACTGTTAAGAGCATGACAACATACGGCGCGTTCGTTGATATCGGCGGCGTTGACGGTATGGTACATATCACAGAGCTCTCCTGGAAGAGAATCAAGTCTCCCGCAGAAGTAGTTGCTATCGGTGACACCATCGAGGTTTACGTTAAGGCTCTTGACGTTGAAAAGAAGAGAATTTCTCTTGGCTACAAGACAGAGGCTACAAACCCCTGGAAGATCTTTGCCGACAAGTATGCGGTAGGCGACGTTGCTCCCGTTAAGATCGTTTCCATGATGCCCTTCGGTGCATTTGCTGAGATCGTTGACGGCGTTGACGGACTTATTCACATCTCCCAGATCGCACTTGAGAAGATCGCAAAGCCTGCTGACGTTCTCCAGATCGGTCAGGTAGTTGATGCTAAGATCACAGATATCGACTTTGAGAACAACAAGGTAAGCCTTTCTATCCGCGCACTCCTGGAGGAGGCTAAGGCGGCTGAAGAGGCTATGCCCGCAGAGGAAGCTGCAGAAGAGGTTGTTGAGGCTGTTGAAGAAACAGTTGAGGCAACAGACGCAGAGTAAGCAAAAAACAAATTACGGGGATCCGCGCAAGCGGATCCCTGTTTTTTGTTTTTCCTCTTGACAAAGTCACATGAATGTGCTATCATATGAATGAATAAACATATGAACGGAGGTTCACATATGAAAAAACACGATCATAGCGGGCTGCTTGAGAAGATCAAGGCGCACAGTCCGGGGGACGAGATACTTTGCGATCTGGCGGATCTTTTCAAGGTATTTGGAGATACCACCAGAATGAGAATTTTGTATTCGCTTCTTGAGGGTGAGCTTTGCGTCTGCGCCATCTGCGAGCTTTTGGGCATGAACCAATCGGCAATATCTCACCAGCTGAAGGTACTGAAGGATAATAATTTAGTCGCCTGCCGTCGGGAAGGAAAAACAGTATACTACTTCCTCGCGGACGACCACGTGAGACTTATTATCGCTCAGGGCTTCGACCATCTTACGGAAATATGATTTTGGAAAGGAATATTTATTATGAAGAAAACTTTTGATATGGAAAATCTTGATTGTGCCAACTGCGCTTCAAAAATGGAGACGGCGATATCGAAAATTAAGGGCGTTGAGAGTGCGGGAGTGAATTTTATCTTACAAAGGCTCACCATTGAGGCGCCCGAGGAAATGTTCCCCAAAATTTTGAAGGAAGCGCAAAAGGCTTGCAGGAAAGTTGACGTGGACTGCAAGATCATTTATTGAGGGGAAGAAAAATGACAAGGTCGGATAAACGTGATCTTATTTCTATTATCGTTGCCGCTCTGCTTTTGGCGGTTGCGGTACTTTTGCCCTTTGAAGACCCGTGGTCTTCGCTTGCCGCGCATCTTGTTCCTTATATCGTTGTTGGCGGCAAGGTGGTGTGGAAGGCGGTCAGACAGCTGTTTTTCGGCAGAGTTTTCGACGAAAATCTGTTGATGACGATCGCCACCGTTGGCGCGTTTTTGCTGGGCGAAAACGTCGAGGCCGTGGCGGTCATGCTCTTTTACTCGGTGGGCGAGCTGTTCGAGCATATTGCCGTTGGCAGAAGCCGTCGAAATATTGCGGCGTTGATGGATCTTCGTCCCGATGTTGCCAGAGTGGTACGCGATGAGGTCGAAGTGACGGTGTCGCCCGATGAGGTGAAGACGGGCGAGGTCATTGTGGTGCGCCCCGGTGAGAAGATCCCACTTGACGGCAAGATCATTGAGGGACGGTCCAGCGTCAACACCTCCGCTTTGACGGGGGAGAGCCTGCCTCGTGATATTGCTGAGGGGGACATGGCGGTCAGCGGCACGGTGAACCTCAGCGGGGTCTTGAAGATTCGGGTCGAGAGTGAGTTTGAACAGAGCACAGTGGCAAGAATAATTGAGCTTGTGTCGGGCGCAGCATCGAAAAAGTCACGGAGTGAGGCGTTCATCACCCGCTTTTCAAAATATTATACCCCTGCGGTGGTCATAAGCGCACTTGCTCTTGCTCTGATACCGTCTGTCATTGTTGGCGACGTTTCAAAATGGGTGTCGCGAGGGCTTGTTTTCCTTGTGGTGTCCTGCCCCTGTGCGTTGGTCATTTCGGTTCCTCTGTCCTTTTTCAGCGGTATCGGCAGAGCGTCGAGGCGCGGAATCCTGATCAAGGGTTCGGGATATCTTGACGGACTTTCAAGGATCAAAACCGTGGTTTTCGACAAGACGGGCACGTTGACTAAAGGTGAATTTGAGGTATCGGGCGTTGAGGCAGAAAACGGGATCGACCGCGTTGAGCTTCTGTCTTCGGCGGCATCGGCTGAGCTTTATTCAAATCATCCCATCGCGCGTTCGATCGTTCGCGCAGCAGTTGATGAGATAAAAAAGCCCTCGCAGGTCAGCGAGATCCCGGGACTTGGCATTGAGGCTGAGATTGACGGCATGACTGTCCTTGTGGGCAATGATCGGCTGATGCGAGAGAAAAACATTGATATTAAACCGAGCGGAAAAATCGGTACGCCGGTCTACGTTGCACGTGATGGCAAATACCTTGGGTGCATTACTGTTTCCGACAGCATAAAGGAGGAAGCGAGAGGGCTTGTTGCCGCTTTGAAAAAGACGAGTGTTCAAAAGACTGTCATGCTCACGGGCGACCGCGCAGAGATCGGTGAGGCGGTTGCAAGGGAGCTTTCCGTCGACGAGGCTGTCTGCGCGCTCTTGCCCGAGGGCAAGGTGAGCGCGATCGAAGGATTTCTGATTCCCCATAAGATCTCGGTAGCCTTTGTGGGCGACGGTATAAACGATGCCCCCGTGTTGACCCGCGCCGACATCGGTATTGCCATGGGTGCCATGGGAAGTGACGCGGCGATAGAGGCGGCGGACGTTGTTTTAATGGACGACAATTTGGCTAAGATCCCCGAAGCGATAAGTCTGTCCCGCAGGGCCATGGGGATTGTAAAGCAGAACATTGTTTTTGCTATTTCCGTCAAGCTCTGCGTTCTTGCGCTGTCGGCGTTCGGTGTCACGGGAATGTGGCTTGCAATATTTGCAGACGTTGGTGTTGCGGTGCTGGCGATCCTTAACGCCATGAGGGCGTAAAGTGAAAAATGATTTGGTTTGATTGCACGTCTTGACTTTTTGACCTTGGCGTGGTAAAATTATCGGAAAACGGCGATATTTGCCGAATTTTCTGCGGAGATGTTCAGTTATGGTAGATAATAAATTTTACACGATAGATTTCCACTGCCACGTATATCCCGAAAAGATCGCACAGAAGGCGGCTCACGCAACGGGCGATTTTTATGACGCGGGCGTAGAGGGCGAGGGTACTCTGGCAGACCTTCTTGAAACGGGTATGCAGGCAGGAACAGATTTCTTCGTTATCCAGTCTGTTGCTACAACGCCTCATCAGGTGCATAGTATAAATCGATTTATTTCCGAGCTTGCAGCGGCAAATCCCGGTAAAACACTCGGTTTTGGTGCAATGCACCCGGAAAGCGAGGATATTGACGGGGATTTTGACGAAATGCTTGAGCTTGGGCTGAAGGGCGTGAAGATCCACCCCGATATTCAAAAATTTGCTCTTGACGACAAGCGTTGCGACCGCATTTATGCCCGCTGCTCGGAGGCAGGTATCCCTATTCTTATTCACACGGGTGATTACCGCTACGATTACTCCAATCCCAACAGGCTTATTCCCGTTCTGCGTGCTTTCCCTCGTCTCAAGGTTGTTGGCGCGCACCTTGGCGGCTGGTCTGTTTATGAGGAGGCGAGCCGCGCACTTTGCGATTTTGAAAATCTCTACGTTGACTGCTCATCTACGTTTCAGTTTACCTCGGAGGAGAATGCGCTTGAGTGCATGAAGCGTTACGGATATGAAAAAGTGATGTACGGCACCGATTATCCCATGTGGTCGCCCAAAAAGGAGATAGAGTATTTCATGACCCTGCCTCTCAGTGACGACCAACGCGCCGCGATCCTTTCCGGTAATGCAAAAAGATTGCTTGGACTTGAAAAATAAAAAAACGGGAGGCAGAAGCCTCCCGTTTTGGACTCTTCAGCCATTTTTCTTCAATATGTAAAGCGGTGTTTTTGGCGCAATGCAAAAAAACTAAAAAAATATCAAAAAACACTTGACAAACAGCGCAAATGGTGGTAAAATAACTCTACCTCTGCATGAGGGCTTTTTTGTTGTGCAAAGAAAAAGGACAAGCATTTGACCTTTTCTTGACCGCAAAATATCGGGCTTTGGCGCCAAATCCTACGGGATTCAAGGCCCTGCCGGCATCAGAGGGAGGTACACGGCCGTCCTGCGACGGCAAATAATTAAGAATTGGGAGGTGCCGAAATCATGGCTAATGATGCAAGAGTCAAGATTACTCTCGTTTGCTCCGAATGCAAGCAGAGAAATTACGACACAAAAAAGAACAAGAAGAATGACCCTGACAGACTTGAAATGAATAAGTTCTGCCGCTTCTGCCGCAAGCACACTCTTCACAAAGAGTCTAAGTGATAGGGAAGGGGAAACAAAATGGCTGTAAAGAATTTTAATCGTATTGCCTGCTTGATTCTCTCTCTGGTGCTTGTTTTTGTTCTCTCCTCTGTAAGCGTATTTGCAACAGAGGCACCCGATGCTGCTATTGATACCAACGAATCTGTTGAGCCTCGCGAAACATACGAGGACGAATCTGCAGACGGTACTGATGCAGCTCCCGTCGAATCTGATTCGGCGGAGGATATTTCGACCGATGATACAGCTCCCGTAGATACGGAAAATGCGGACGATTCCGCACCCGTTGACACGGATAAGGCTGAAGAGGACGATACAAAGGGCGAAACAGGAACAACAGGCAACACGGAAAAAGAGACAAAGAAGCTCACAACAGGTGAGATCGTAAGCATCGTTATTACACTCGTTATCATTATTATCGCAGTAGTTTACTGCATAAAGAACAGAGTGAAGGTTGCAAAATTCTTCCGCGAGTGCAAGAGCGAAGTAAAGAAGATTACCTGGACACCTAAGAATCAGGTTGCAAAGAACACGTTTGTTGTAATCGTTGTGGTTATCATCGCAGCGATCTTCATCGCAATTCTTGACCTGCTCTTCTCAAGCGGTGTAGGTCTTCTCGGAAATCTCTGAGGTAGATTTAAATGAGTGATATCAATGAAATGAACGTCGGACCGAGATGGTATGTGGCGCACACCTATGCCGGTTACGAAAACAAGGTTATGACCAACCTTGAGAAAATCATTGAAAATCGGGGACTGGGTCACTTGATCTATGATATCAGAATCCCCACGGAAACGATCGTAGAAAAGAACGGCGACGAGGAAAAGATCACCGAGGTCAAGATCTTCCCCAGCTACGTGCTGGTAAAGATGACCATGACCGAGGAGAGCTGGCACGTTGTCCGTAATATCACGGGCGTTACGGGCTTTGTTGGCCCCGGATCCCGCCCTACACCTCTCTCTCAGGAGGAGGTTGACGCGCTTAACCTTGAAGGCGAGCACAAAGAGGAAAAGCTCAAATTCAACACAGGCGACGCGGTCGTGGTTTCCGCAGGTCTTTTCGAGGGCTACGCAGGTACTGTGCAGTCTATCTCGGACGACCTTAAAAAGGTTACGGTACTCGTTCAGAGAGGTCGCCGTGACATTCCCGTTGAGCTGGACGCAACTGACGTCAAGCTCGCACAGTAAAGGACATATCAAGCCAAGATGTGTTCTCGCGGCACAATTGAGCCGCAAAAAGTGGGAGGGAGAAAAATTCTTTAATTCTCCCGTATTCATTACCACATTGGAGGTGTAATTACTATGGCAAAGAAAATACTCGGTTACATTAAGCTTCAGCTGCCTGCAGGTAAGGCTACTCCTCAGCCTCCCGTAGGTCCCGCACTTGGTCAGTACGGCGTTGCAATTCCCGTATTTACAAAGGAATTCAACGAGAGAACCAAGAAGGACATCGGTCTCATTATCCCTGTTGTTATCACAGTATATGCTGACCGTTCTTTCTCTTTCATTACAAAGACTCCCCCTGCACCCGTTCTTATTAAGAAGGCTTGCGGTATCGAAACAGCATCCGCAGTTCCTAACAAGACAAAGGTAGCAAAGCTCACAAAAGAGCAGGTTCAGAAGATCGCAGAGACAAAGATGCCCGACCTCAACGCAGCTTCTCTCGAGGCAGCTATGAGCATGGTTGCAGGTACAGCCCGCAGCATGGGTATTACTGTTGAGGAATAAGGGGGTAGTGTAAAATGGCAAAAGTAGGAAAGAAGTACGCTGAAAGCTCCGCACTTATTGAAAAGGGCAAGCTTTATGATCCCGCTGAGGCAGTTGCACTCGTTTGCAAGACTTCCAAGGCTAAGTTTGATGAAACTATCGAAATTCACGTTCGTCTGGGCGTTGACTCCCGTCACGCAGACCAGCAGGTTCGCGGTGCTATCGTTCTCCCTAACGGAACAGGTAAGACCGTAAAGACTCTCGTTATCACAAAGGGTGATGACAAGATCAAGGCTGCTCTTGATGCAGGCGCTGACTACGTTGGTGCTGAAGAGTACGTTCAGAAGATCACAAAGGAAAACTGGTTCGACTTCGACGTTGTTATCGCAAGCCCCGATATGATGGGTCTTGTAGGTCGTCTTGGTAAGGTGCTCGGTCCTAAGGGCCTTATGCCTAACCCCAAGGCAGGTACCGTAACTCCCGACGTTGCTCGTGCAGTTACAGAAGCTAAGGCAGGTAAGATCGAATACCGTCTTGATAAGACGAACATCATCCACTGCCCCATCGGTAAGGCGTCCTTTGGTGAGGCTAAGCTTCAGGAGAACTTCGATGCACTCATGGGTGCTATCGTAAAGGCAAAGCCCGCTTCCGCAAAGGGTCAGTACATTAAGAGCTGCGTTCTCGCATCTACAATGGGCCCCGGCGTGAAGATCAACCAGGCTAAGCTCGGCTGATTTTAAGATCTATCTTAAATAGCAACAAAAGACCGATAGCTGAAAGGCTATCGGTCTTTTGTTGTTCTTTGATCTCGCGGGATTTATTCTGAAGGCAGGGACATTTTATAGATTCCGCGGCACATGCCTGCGGCAAATAACGTGCGCGTTGCAGGGACAATCACCAGGTGCTGTACCTCTCTGCCGCCGTCGTCGCCGGGATATATATTGTCGCGGGTGGAGCTCAGATTGAACCAGGTCTTGCCGCCGTCGTCGCTGAATAGCAGCCCCATGTCACTTGCAAAGACGTTGCGCGCGTTGCCAACGTATATGCACTCGCCGTTTTTGGGGTCGACCTCAACGCAACGCGGATTGAGGGATTCTCCGTATCCGTCTCGCATAGAGGAGAAATTCTTGATGATATTAACCTTACCGTCAGCGCAGTCCATACCGTAAAGAATATTGTTTTTTCCGAGTATGATCAGACGGTTGCCGCAGATATCGTATTCCATGTCCTTGATCTCATCGGGGAAATCACCTATTTTTGACCAGCTGACGCCCTTGTCGGCGGAGATCAGGGGCTGTCCCTTGTCGTTGATTCCGAAAAGACGGCCTGTTTCCGGGTCCGAATCAAACACCGCCACGCACCCGTCCATCGCCTCCCAGCTTCTTCCCTTGTCGGTAGAACGGTAGGCGTTGCAGAGCACGATATTTTCGTCGCCGGGAACTCCCGTCACACAGCGGAAGCTCTTGTCTACGGTTATATTGGTGTTTTCCACGGTCTTGCCGCCGTCGGAGGTGTAGCAGATATAGTATTCGCCGTCGATTCTGTTTATGGCAACGACGTGATCCTCGTTTACAGCATAGCCCCCGTAAGTAAAGCCACCCCAATTTTTGTGCCATTGAATATATTTCCAGGTCTTTCCGCCGTTTACGGAATAGAATCCGCTGTAATCCTGATTTGAGGCGTACATAAGGTCGGGGTCGTTTACGTTAACGGAAAGATTGGTGCAAGCCGCGCCGTTGTAGCCGCTGTTTGACCAAACGAAGGTCTTTCCGGCATCCGTTGAGCGAAGGACCATATCGCCTCCCGTGGAAATGCAGACGTTTTTATCGGTGGGATGCCAGCTCATGACTTCGCTGCGAACATTATAGGGAATGATTGAGTTTTCGGTGTTTTTGGACGATGCTGTCCAGGTCTTTCCGCCGTCGTGGGAGAAAAATATTTTATTTGAATATTCGTTATTTACTTTCAGTCTGTCGTTGGAGATCACCATGTGATCCGGCTCGGCAGGACTGACCTCGATGCGGTGCGCGTAAGACGGGTAGCCGTCACCCATGACGTTTTCAAAGGTGCTTCCCGAATCGGTTGAGAGATAAAGTCCGCTTGGTGAGCATAGATATACGTTATCAGGCTTACTGCCGATAATGTCAATGCCCGTAAGCGGTACATCAAGTTTTTTTTCAAAGCTTGCGCCGCGGTCACAGGAACGGAAAAAACCGTGAGATGAGGCTATATATACGTATCCGTTTGAAGGATGCACGAAGATCTCGCCTTCGGCATAGTCACTTGAGGAAGCGACTTTAGCCCAGCTTTTCGCGGCATCGTCGGTTTTGTAAAGGTCTCCCCATTGGGTCAGCCAATAGGCGGTAGCACTGCCTCCCAGTGTGGGTGAATTGCTCGATTTGTCAAATGCGACAGAGTCGCGGTAATCCCGGTGACCTATTACGGAGCCGTTGGTGTTGACGGGTGACCAGGTCAGCCCGGCATTCTGCGAAAGATACAAGCCGTTGTGTGAGCTGCTTGTAGAGTTGACCCCGCACAAAAGTACACGATTGCCGTTGTTGGGGTCGATCGCTATTGAGGTCGCACCCTCCGAGCCAAGTCCGATAGTTGACTGCTTCCAGCTTTTTCCGCCGTCAACCGAGCGGTAAAGTCCGCCCACGTCCGTACCCAGAAAGGCAAGATTTCCGTCTGTCTCCGAAAATGTTATGAAAAGCGGCCATTGACAGCCCTCACCGCCTCCGATATCAGCCGCCGCCTGACTGTCTGAGGTCATGGGGACGGCAGTCCACAAATTGCCGTCGGGGAAATATCCGATCTGGGGATCATTTGTATCATCTTCGGGCAGGGTATCGTCGGGAATTTGAGTGGTGTCGGGCGGTAGGACGGTATCGGGGGGAGTGACGGTGTCGGGTGGGACGTCGCGTAAGGTGCCATGGGTTTGCCCTTGTCCGTTTACGGGGCTTCCGTTTCCTCCTTGGCAGGAGGAAACGGATAATATCATAACAGCTGCAAGCAAAAACACAAATGTTCTTTTTAATTGAATGCCTGCGGGTCTTCTTTTTTTCATAATCTGTCTCCGTTTTTTTGCCGATCTCTTGCGGTATCGGTCTGACTGTACAGATTGTACCACGCCCCGAGATCAATGTCAAGTAACAGACGTTCCTCCGCGGTAAATCGGTGCTCGGAGCTGTTTATTTTCGGAAAAATGTTGACAATTCATAAAAATCGTGATACAATTATATGAATTTGTTGAATTGTCAACAGGCCGACACTTGACATTCCGATAGTACATGTGCCGAGGTTTTCGGCATGGATTTTTTCAAAAGAAAGTAAGAAAATATGACATGTAATACTATAAACCATATTCCCGTGTTTTTTTCAACCGATGACAACTATATTCCGTATCTTGACGTTGCTCTCAGATCTCTGATAGCAAACGCTTCGAAGAATTACGAATACAGGATAGTCATCCTCAACACGGGACTTGACACCGAAAATATCAAACGGATCAAAGAAAACGAAAGGGCAGGATTTGCCATTGAGTTTTTTGATATTTCCGAATATGTTGAAAAGATAAAGTCACGTTTTAAGAACGTGTATCACTTTTCGGTGGTTACCTATTACAGACTTTTTATCGCGTCTCTTTTTCCGCAATATAAGAGGATCGTGTATCTTGACTGCGATGTGGTGGTTACGGGAGACATATCCGAGCTTTATTTTGCAAATACCGGAGACAGTATTCTGGGTGCGGTGGCCGACGATCACGTAAGAAACACCCCCGAATTTAAGGTGTACGCAAAAAAGGCTATCGGAGTAGATCCCGACACTTATATCAACGCAGGGGTTTTGGTGATCAACCTCGAGGAGTTCAGAAAAAACGGCATCAAGGAAAAATTCATCGATCTGATAACAGAGTATGATTTCGATCTGCTTGACCCCGATCAGGCGTATCTGAATTATCTTTGCCGCGGAAGGATCTCTCTTTTGCCGTGCTCATGGAACTGCGTTCCCCACGACACTCCTTCTGAGGGCGAGAAAAATATAATTCATTTCGCACTTTATAAAAAGCCCTGGCAGTATGACGACGTCATTTACGGAGATCTTTTTTGGCTTTATGCCAAGGATTCGCCTTTTTATCCGATAATCATGCAAAGAAAGTCGGAATTCGGGGAAGAGGAGATCGCAAAGGCAGATGCTATGGCAAAAGAGATCATTGAGCATGCAAAAGAGATAGTCGTATCGGATTACACTTTTGTCAAGATGCTGAACGGGAGATGAAATATGGAAAAATCCCCTCATAAACTGGAGCTGCTGAAAAGAATCGCCGAGCTTGAAGCAAAAGAGCTTTGGCACATGGATGTGGAGGATGACCCCGAGACATACCCACTGGCGGCAGATAAGATAGATTATCTCAACGAAAAGCTTTCAAGTAAAATACTGAACAAGCTTGCAAACTTCTTCGGCGCGCGTTTTTTTGATAAAATGATTGCCGACGGACAGCTTATTATCAAAGAGGTTCGCGGAATCGAAAATTTTCGGGCGGTAGATGGCGGAAAGATCGTTACCTGCAACCATTTCAGTATTTGTGATAACTATGCCGTTTGGGTTGCTCTGCGCGACCATATGGACGGAAAAATGCTTTATAAGGTCATTCGTGAGGGAAATTACACAAATCCGCCCAAGCCCTTTGGTCTTTTTATGAAGCATTGCAACACTCTTCCGCTTTCAAGTCAGAAATCGACCATGATGAAATTCATGCGCGCGTTTGCGGAGCTTCTGCGTCGCGGAGAGACCATACTTATTTACCCCGAGCAGGGAATGTGGTGGAATTATCGTAAGCCCCGACCTATGCAGGATGGCGCATTTTCTCTGGCAGTCCGCAATAACGCGCCTGTTGTCCCGATATTTATCACCATGGAGGATAGCACCACCCTTGACGGAGACGGTTTTTTCGTGCAGGAATACACCGTGCACGTGCTTGATGCAATTTATCCCGACCGGTCTCTTCCTTTTGCACAGGCAAAAAAGAAAATGATGGAGGAAAACTACGCTCTTTGGGTAAAGACATACGAGGACTTTTACAAAAAGCCTCTGGTATACAGTGAAGTATGAAGCTGTATCTTAGTATCATCGGCGCGGCAATGGCACTTATAGGAGCTGTCAACATCGCTTTTGACACGGCGTCGGCAATCTACGTAGTTGTTGCGGTTATTATGTGCACCGCCCTGCAATTTGCGCTTGACGGCTTGATCGCTATTGTGATAAACAAGCTTCCCGACAGACTTTTCGGAGTTGATAATCCGGCTTATTCCGTGTCCGAATGGGAAAAGCGGCTCTATAAGAAGCTGAAAGTTCGGAAATGGAAGGACAAGGTTTGGGAGCTGGGCGGTCTCGGCGGATTCAGTAAAAAGAAGTTAGCAGATCCAAACAGTCCCGAGTACATAGAGAAATTCATAATCGAGTGCAACAAGGGCGTGCTCACACACAGGCTTTCCTATCCCGCAGGATTTTTACCTATGCTTATTTTCCGCAATGTCTGCGCGTTTTCTGTCGCGCTTCCCGTGGCGGCGGTCAATCTGTTTCTGAATATTCTGCCGACCCTTGCATTGAGGTACAATACCCCCAAGCTGAAGGCAATACTTGCGCGAATGAAGAGAAAAAATACATAAAACAGCAGAGAACTTGAATTTCTTTGCTGTTTTTTTGCGGAAAAGCGGATTTCTCTTGCAAAATTTGCTTGATTGTGATAAAATAATATGGAATATACTCATAAAACCATCAAAAGGATTTTATTGGTATATATACGTACCGTATACATGATTTTTTTAAAGAAAGGAAGGCACGGGATATGCCATACAGAACGTCCTCTTATTCGGGCAGCTCATATTCGAGAGCAAGACGCAGAAAAAAGATAATCAAAACCCTTTTGCTTTGTTTTTTGGCGGCGTTTATAGTATTCGGGATCGTGGCGATGATAATAATTTTTACCGCGCCTCCAAAGGGAATAGAAAATAAAGGGACGACACCCGACACTCCCGCTCTTACCGATCCCATCGAAACCGAGCCGCACGTGGAGGGATTTGAAACTGTTGAGGTGGATCTGTCCCAACTTCACCGGGGTGATCTGATTTTGGTCAACGGTGAGCATGAATACAAAAATGCCGACGGATACAAGCTATTGGATCTTTATAATAACCGCAAAAAGTACAGTGGGGGTGCAAGAGCTTATCAGCTTAGCGGAATCGACTTGAAATTGGCGGATTTTGTTCTTTCCGAGCTGAATGCCATGAACGAAGCATTTTACGAAGAAAGCGGACTTGGCGGTCTGCTTATCCGTTCCGCTTACCGCACCCGTCAGGAACAGAAGGATCTGTACGACGCGAGAGTTGAGAAGGACGGCGCGGTAAAGGCGGAAAAGTACGTGGCGAAGCCCGGGCACAGTGAGCATGAGACGGGACTTGCTTTTGATATGTCCGTTTTTGTTGACGGCGAAAACACATACATCTCCGATGAACCCGAATATCTGCCGATCTACTCTATGGCGTACAAATACGGCTTTGTTCTTCGGTATCCTGCAGACAAGGTCGACATTACGGGCATAAATTACGAGGCGTGGCATTTCCGTTACGTGGGACTGCCCCACGCTTATTACATGAGCGCAAATGATCTTTGCCTTGAGGAATATATCGAGCTTTTGCGAGAAGACTACAAGTATTCTGACGAGCACTTGAAGGTCAGCGCGCCCGATCGAGACGGCAAAGCGCAAAATTACGAGATCTATTTTGTGCCTGCCGACACCAATAAAGGGAAAAATCAAATAATCGTTCCATGCGGCTATGAATACAGCATTTCGGGAAATAACGTTGACGGATTTATTATCACCGTTGACCTTGACGCACCGAAAAAATAGATCGGAGGAAAAATGACAGGAGAAAAAAGAAACAGGACGGCTGATATCATTCTGACGGCGCTGTTTTGTGTTTTTATATTGGCCGTCGGACTGCTCATATATATTCTTCCTCAAAAGAGCTTTTCGGAAAATGAGAACAGCTCTCTTCAGACCTTTCCGTCTCTGAGCTATGACAACTTTATGCACGGGGATTTTACACGGGAATTGGCAGAGTTTTACACCGATCAGATACCTTGCCGCGATTTTCTGATAGGATTGAAGGGCGGTGCCGAGCTGTTGCTCCTCAGAGGAGAAAACAACGGCGTTCTTGTGGGCAAAAACGGACACCTTATATCAAAGCACCTGTATACCGACGAGAATTACAATAATCTGAAGCTGAATTCTTTGGCTGTAAAGACCTTTGAAAAAAACGCCGCCGAGCTTGGTATAGAAGTGACGGTATCGGTAGCCCCCAGAGCCATTGACGTGCTGGATCAATACCTGCCCGCACTCTATTCTGCGGATTACAGAGAGCGTGCATGGCAGACCTTGAACGAGGCAGGCTTGCAGTACACGGATCTCCGTGGAATGATGCAAAGTATCGGAAGCGGTGCCTGGTTTAAAACCGACCACCACTGGACTACCAATGGTGCATACGGCGCTTACCTTATGCTTTCGGACAAGGTCGGATACAACCCCTTCAGCACGGCTGTCAGTTATGAGACGGTAAGCGATGATTTCAGGGGAACCACCTATTCCGATTCGGGTATTCACGTGCTGGGCGGTGAGGAATTCAAGCTCCCGAGGATTTCGGGCGAAGAGGATTTTCTGACCGAGCGTATTGACTCAAACGGCAAGACCGTGCAGAGCTTCAAGGGCTATTACGATGAAAGCTATCTTGAAAAGAAGGACAAATACAGCACGTATCTTGGGGGTATCTATCCTCTTATCCGTGTGACAAAGCCGGGAGAGGAAAGGGAAATGATCCTTTTGGCAAAGGACAGCTTCTCCCATTCTCTTGTGCCCTATCTTGCACAGCATTTTGATCTGCTTTTGGTAGATACGCGGTATTATACAGGCTCAACTCTCAAATTGGCACAGGAAAACGGAATCGAAAAGGTCTTGGTGCTATACGGAATCGACACTATGGCAACGGCAAATCTCAGATATTTAGGACTGAAATAAAAAGAGGTAAAAAATGGCAAATTACAGACGAGGAAGAATAAACGACGAAATGCAAAAAGAGGTGGCGCAGATCCTGCGCGAGGTAAAGGATCCCCGTGTAAGCGGCGCATTTGTAAGTGTTATTGCGGCGGAGGTGACCCCCGACCTTAAATATGCGAAGATATATTATTCCTACTTGAATCATAGCGATCCAAAGGAGGTCGCACGAGGCCTCAAGGCGGCAAGCGGTTATATCCGCCGTGAGATCTCCACACGCATGAATCTCAGGATCACCCCCGAGCTGACCTTTATCCGCGACAATTCCATTGCTCACGGCGCGCATATTGCTCAGCTTCTCAACGGAATTACCTTCTCCGAGGATTTCGGAGAGGAAACTTCCGAGGAAAAATCCGACGACTGAAAATCAAAAAAGGAGAACGGTATGGAATTTAATTATCCCGAATTTGTTGGCAAGATCCTGGCCGTTCTCGCGCATAACGGACATACGGGCTATATAGTTGGCGGAAGCTTGCGGGATATACTTTTGGGACTTGATCCCAACGACTGGGACGTTACCACCTCCGCTCTGCCCGAAAGGGTCTGCGAAATTTTTCGCGCGGCGGGCTATTTGGTTGTTCCAACGGGTATAAAGCACGGCACGGTGACGGTGATCTGCGACGGTGAGAGCGTTGAGGTGACCACCTTTCGATCTGACGGAGAGTACAAGGATTCACGTCACCCCGAAAAGGTTACGTTCACGGGGGATATTGCCCACGATCTTTCGCGGCGCGATTTTACGGTCAATGCCATCGCATATAATCCCCGTGAGGGCTTGGTCGACCTGTTTTGCGGTGAGGACGACATAAGAAAACGTCTTATCCGTTGTGTGGGAGAACCCGAGAAGCGTTTTGAAGAGGACGCTCTGCGGATATTGCGTGCGTTTCGTTTTATGAGTAAGCTGGATTTTGAAATTGACGGCGAGACTTTGCGCGGAGCACAGAAAATGCGGAACGGACTGAAAAAGGTATCCCGAGAAAGGATCTTTGCCGAGATGTCGGGCTTGCTTGTGGGCAAAAGCGCGGGCAGGTCACTTGAGCTGATGGAAAAAACGGGAATTTTGCCTGTGATCTTTGAGGGATACGGCGAATATCTGCCGTCGACGCAGGTCATAGATCGGTTGTCTCCTGTTCTTTCATTACGTCTGGCGGCGCTTTTTTTAAACGCGCCCGTCAATATGCGCCATGAATGGATCAACTCGCTTAAAATGTCAAACGAGCTGAGATCGCAGGTCTTGAAATTGCTTGAAACGAGGAACGTGAGACCCGAAATGTCTCTGTACGGTGCCCGACGTTTTTTTGTTCGGTACGGAGAGCTTTCCGACCTTGCTTTTGAACTGCTTTCGCTGACCGATTTTTCTATTGACGAATTTGAGCCTTTTTTGCATTCGGTGCAAAAGGAGGATTTTCCGCAAAGCATAAAGGAGCTTGCCGTAAACGGCGGCGATCTTATGGCTGTGGGCATAAGATCCGGTGAGGGACTTGGCGAACTGCTTGAAAAACTGTTCGATGCCGCTCTCCGCGATCCTTCTCTCAACGTCAGAGAAAAATTGCTTGAAATGACAAAATCGCACAAAGAGTTTATTTAAACTCCTTATTTTAAAAGTTTTTGGGGTTTGGGACTTTTTTCAAAAAGTTTCAAGAAAAATACTATGCAAAGAATAAAAGAAACAAAAGGAAGAATAATCGGCGTGGACTTCGGGGAGGTACGCACGGGCGTTGCCGTATCGGACGTAAGCCGTTTTTTGGCGTCGGGCATCGGTTACATAAAGGTTGGCGGACTTGAAAAGACCGCCGCAAAAATCGCCGAGATAGCTGCCGAGCAGCAAGCGGGCGCTATTGTTGTGGGGTGTCCCGTGAACATGGACGGCTCACAGGGGCCGAGGGCCGAGCGTTGCCGCGCTTTTGCCGCGAAAGTGGAAGAGCTGACGGGTCTTCCGGTTGCCATGATGGACGAGCGAATGACCACTATGGCGGCATCGAGATTTTTAAATGAGACGAATACCCGGGGGGCAAAAAGAAAGACCGTCATTGACACCCTCTCGGCGCAGATAATACTTCAGAATTTTCTTGACAGACTGAAAAACACATAAAAAGCGAGGACTGAAAATTGCTTTTTTCATCATTTGAATTTATATTTTTGTTCCTGCCGGTGACCTTGGCGCTGTATTATGCCGCGCCCATGAAATTGAGAAACTTCGTGCTTCTTGTCATGAGTATCATTTTCTACGGCTGGGACGTAAAGCACTATATTTTGCTGATGTTTGCCACCATTGCTCTTGATTATGCTATGGCGATCGCCGTTTCGGCGGCTGTAAAGCGCGGCAAAAGGACGGGTGCAAAGTGGCTTTTGGCGCTGACGGTGGTGCTGAATTTGGCGATTCTGGGCTTTTTCAAATATTTTGGATTCGCCGCCGACATTTTCTCGTCTCTGACGGGAATATCGGTAAGCGTTCCCCAGGTGACCTTGCCCGTGGGAATTTCATTTTACACCTTCCAGTCTTTGTCCTACGTTATCGACGTGTACAGGCAGGAATGCGCGGCGCAGCTTAACCCCGTTACCTTTGGCGCATACGTTACCATGTACCCTCAGCTGATAGCCGGCCCCATCGTTCGCTACGTTGACGTGGAAAAGCAGCTGCAGTCGCGTACTCACAGCTTTGCCATGTTTGCCGACGGAATCCGTATTTTTACCGTAGGCCTTGCCAAAAAGGTGCTTCTTGCAAATCCTGCGGGGGAGATGTGGAAGCATTATCTTGAGCTTCATGCGGACGAGCGCAGCTTTGTTGGCGCTGTTCTGGGAGTTGTGTTCTTTACCTTCCAGATATATTTCGACTTTTCGGGTTATTCTGATATGGCGGTGGGTCTTGGAAAGATGCTTGGATTTGAATTTTGCATCAACTTCAATTATCCCTATACCGCAAAAAGTATTCAGGATTTCTGGCGGCGTTGGCATATTTCGCTGTCCACCTGGTTCAGAGAGTACGTTTATATCCCTCTTGGCGGCAACAGATGCTCGATCCCGCGTCATATTTTCAACCTGTTTGCCGTCTGGTCGCTGACGGGTCTGTGGCACGGCGCCAGCTATAATTTCGTGCTTTGGGGTGTATTCTATTTTGTTCTTCTGACCCTGGAAAAGTACGTTTACGGAAAGGCACTTGCAAAATTGCCCTCGTTTGTACAGAGGATTTACACACTTTTCTTTGTGGCTGTAGGCTGGCTCATATTTGAAATGACAAGCGCGGAGAGGGTGTCCTCTTATCTGCCCTCCTTTGTTGGAAGCGGCGGGTTTGCAAATTCCTCCGACCTTTGGGAAATTGCAAGAAATGCACTCTTTATCGTTATTTTGGCCGTGGGTTCGACCACACTTCCAAAACGGCTGTGGAGTAAGATGGAATCAAAGACCACCGCTACAGCATATATTTCAATACCCCTTTGCATGGCGGCCATAATCCTTTGCTGTGCTTACCTTGCAAGCTCCGGCTTTAATCCTTTCCTTTATTTCAGATTCTGACGAGGTGAAACTGTATGACAGATCTTATTTGCAAGCTTTTTGTCCGTGAAAACGGACAAAATCCTGCGGAATCCCCCGATTTGCGCCGCCGATACGGAACGCTTGGAAGTATCGTGGGAATAATTATAAATCTCCTGCTTTTCGCGGGAAAGATAGTGGTGGGTACTCTGACCGCGTCTATCTCGGTCACGGCTGACGCTGTGAACAACCTGTCGGATGCAGGATCTTCGGTAATATCGCTTATCAGCTTCCGTCTTTCCGCAAAACCGGCCGACCGCGAGCACCCATTTGGGCACGCGCGCACCGAATACGTGGCATCTATGATAGTTTCCTTTATCATAATGCTCATCGGCTACGAGCTTTTTGCCGATTCGCTTTCAAAGGCGATAAACGGCGGCAAGGAGACACACCACACCGCTGTGACTATGATAGTTCTCGGTGCTTCCATTCTCTTGAAAGTGTGGCTTTGCCTGTTCAACCGAAAGGTCGGAAAGAAGATAAATTCGGGCGTTATGCGCGCTACTGCCGCCGACAGCCTGTCCGATGCGGTGGCAACCAGTGCGGTCTTGATCGCGGCGGTGATATCTATGGTCACAAAGTACGATATTGACGCTTACATGGGCATTCTGGCGTCTCTGTTTATCTTCAAATCGGGAATTGACATTTTCCGCGAGACCTACGATTCTTTGCTTGGCACGTCCCCCGAGGAAGAGCTGGTGAAGAACGTGGAGAGAATTATCCTCGCTCACCCCGAGGCCATCGGTATTCACGATCTTATGGTACATAATTACGGCCCCGGCCGTTGCTTTGTTTCCTCTCACGTTGAAGTCGACGGTTCAAGGGATATTTTCGAAACGCACGACGCCATTGACAACATTGAAAAAGAACTTTCCGAGGCTTTGGGCGTTCATTGCGTTATTCACCTTGATCCGATTGCCGTGGGAGACGAAAAGGTCAATGCACTCAGGGAAAAGACGCTTGAAATAGTAAAGACGGTTGACCGGAGGCTGAACATTCACGATTTCAGGATCGTTCCCGGTACCACGCACTGCAACCTGATCTTCGACGTTGCCGCACCCTTTGAGCTGAAGCTCGGAGATGACGAACTGGCGGGCATCATAGCGGACAAAATCCATAGAGAGGACGGCTATTATTTTGCCGTGATAACGGTTGACAGACAGTAATGGCAAAGGGAAGATTTGAGATCAGCATGACCGACGGCGGCAATTATACATATCGCCTCCTGACGGTGGGAGGACGGGTAGTCACCCTGGGCGGCGAATATAAAACTCTCCCCGTGTGCAAAAAGGGAATTGCCAGCCTGCGGATAAATTCGGATGCGCCCGTGTGCGATCTGACGGCGGAGTTTTCTGCCGAGCGGGAGCGCGCGGCGGCGGAAAAATGCCCCAAAATTGAGATCTTTGCCGCAGACGGAGGTTACGGATACTGCTATCGGGTAAGGGCAAAGAACGGTTCGGAGATTGCTCGAGGCCAGGTGGCGGGCACAAAGCTGCGCTGTCTTGAGGCTATCGAGACTATGAAGAAAATAGCATTTTCGGCTGAGAGCGAATTGAATTTCTGAAATAAAAACGGACACTGTGAAGTGTCCGTTTTTATTTCGAATATTTTGTCCGTCCTTACCATATAATGACCTTGAGAGTTACTTTCACGGGAGGAAAAGTTATGTTCATCTATTCACTTCGGGCAAATACCGTTAAGTTTTTCGGTGTGATCTGCGTTGCTCTGATCGCACTAATTACCCTCATTGCGTTCATTCCCGCATACGAGCCGGACGTGGCGACCTCGGGCAACGTGGCAGAACAGGTCAGCGTGTCTTACAGCAAGATAAAGACCAACGAGGACAGAATAAAATTTTTGTCTCAGTTTGGCTGGGAGGTGGACGCACAGCCGCTTGAGGAAAAGGAAGTGGTCATTCCCGCCGAGTTTGACAAGATCTTTGCCGGCTATAATCAGATCCAGCGCGCACAAGGGCTTGACCTTGGCAAATATAAAAAGAAGAAGCTTATGCGCTATACATACAACGTGACCAATTACGGCACCGAGGGTACGGTTTATGCGAATCTCCTTGTCTATCGCAACCGCGTGGTAGGTGGCGACATCTGTTCCTCCGACGCGGGTGGGTTCGTACAAGGGTTTGAAAAATAAGAAAACGGGATTCCCTGGGGGAATCCCGTTTTTAAATTAAAGCTCGAGAGCCATATCTCCCGTTTTGATAAGCCCGATCTTTCTCATGATCTCGTTGAAGATTACCGAGAGGATCGCAGGGAGGACGATGCAGACCAGCACAAGTCCTATCCAGAAGAACGCGTCCTTTTCTGCCGCATCGGTGATGATGCCCAGAGGGCCGACCAGACCGCAGGTTCCCATACCTGCCGAAACACCCGTGCATTCAAGCTTGAATAAGCAGGTGGAAATAGGACCTGTTACGGCGGAGGCCAAGGTCACGGGGAGCCAGATGATAGGCTTGCGGACGATGTTGCCCATCTGAAGCATGGAGGTTCCCAGACCCTGAGCCACAACGCCACCCCACTTGTTCTCGCGGAAGCTGATCACAGCAAATCCAACCCTCTGAGCGCAGCAGCCTGCCGCCGCCGCACCGCCTGCAAGTCCGGAAATTCCGATCATGGCGCAGATTGCCGCGGAGCTGATGGGCAGGGTGAGAATGATACCGACAACGACCGAGATGATAATACCCATAAGGAAGGGACGAAGCTCGGTAGCAGTGTTGATGAAGTCGCCCAGCCAGTACATGGCAACAGCGATCCAGGGGCAGATAAGCTTTGATACCAACACACCCGAGAGGATCGAAACGGTGGGCGTTACGATGATGTCGACCTTTGTTTCCTTTGAAACGAGCTTTCCAAGTTCAACTGCCACAATGACTGCGATAAAAGCACCTGCAGGACCGGCGGTCAGCGCTTTTTCAACGCCGCCGATGGTGAAGGTGTCACCGATGGCGTATCCTGCGTAACCCACAGCACCGGCACAGTACATAACAAGCGGGGGAGCTTTCAGAGCGTTTGCCACAGCCACACCGATAACCGCGCCGCTGACAGCGGTGGCATAGCCTGCCGTTTCAATGAGAAATTTGCCAACAGCACCGGGAATATATCCGCCGATGGTCTTGAAGATGGTGGCAATAAGCAGGGAAGCGAAAAGACCCAGTGCCATTGCGCCCATGGCATCAATAAAATAACGTTTTGCCGAAAACTCGATGTCCTTTTTCTTGAGGAAATTTTTAAATTTGCTCAATTTGATTCACAACCTTTCAAAAATGAATTATTATACATTGTTTGAAGTATATTTTACTACGAAAAAACCTGTCTGTCAATAACAATAACGGGATTTGTCAAATTCTGTGAAAAATCAACATTTTTTGAATAAATTTTCTTTGTCCTATTTACATTTTTTCAAATTGTGCTATAATAAATAGGTAAATTTTGCTTGAATGAGAGGGCTGGATCATGAATATATATGAATCACTTCACCGCCTGGTGAATTACGCCATAAGAACAGGGCTGATCGAGGAGTGCGACAGAGCATATTCGCTCAACCGAATAGCGGAGATCTTGGGACTTGACGAGGTAGAGGACTGCGGTGTCCGTTTGTCGATCAAAGCGGAGGAGGACGAGCTTGAGGAGGTTCTTTGCGCCATCTGCGACTATGCGGCAGAAAAGGGCCTTATCGAGAGCAACACGGTAGTTTACCGTGATCTTTTCGATACGAAGATCATGGGCGCGCTGACCCCGAGACCAAGCGAGGTGCAGTCGAGATTTGCGTCCCTTTACGGGGAAGATCCCGAAAAGGCAACCGATTATTTTTACAATATCAGCCGTGCAAGCGACTATATCCGTGCATACAGAGTCAAGCGCGACCTTAAATGGGCGGTTCCCTCCGAGTACGGAGATATTGATATTTCCATCAATCTGTCAAAGCCGGAAAAGGATCCAAAGGCAATAGCCGCCGCAAAGCTTCTCCCTCAGGCGGGCTACCCCAAATGTCTCCTTTGCCGTGAGAATGAGGGATATGCGGGCAGACTTAACCACCCCGCAAGACAGAACCTGCGCCTGATCCCCCTCAAGATAGACGGCTGTGACTGGTTTATGCAGTATTCCCCTTACGTTTATTATAACGAGCATTGCATAGTGCTTAACAGCGAGCACACGCCTATGGCAATTAACCGCTCGACCTTTGGTAAGCTCCTTGATTTCATTGAGTATCTGCCTCATTATTTCATAGGATCCAATGCGGATCTGCCTATCGTCGGCGGCTCAATTCTCAGCCATGATCATATGCAGGGCGGCCGCTATACCTTTGCTATGGAAAAGGCACCTGTCGATAAAAAGATCACCTTCAAGGGCTACGAGGATATCGAGGCGGGACTTGTAAAGTGGCCTATGTCGGTCATTCGTATTGCAGGCAAGGACAAGAGCAGACTTGTGGATCTGGCGGATAAGATACTTCTTGCCTGGAGAGGGTATACGGACGAAGATGCATTTATTTTTGCGGAAACCGACGGCGAGCCTCACAACACGATAACACCTATCGCCAGAACAAGAAACGGTAAATTCGAGCTTGATCTTGTGCTCCGAAATAATATTACAACAGAGGAACACCCCCTGGGCGTTTATCACCCTCACGCGCAGTACCATAATGTCAAGAAGGAGAACATCGGACTGATCGAGGTCATGGGTCTGGCGATCCTTCCCGCCCGTCTCAAGGACGAGCTTGAGATGATGAAGGATATTATTCTTTCTGGCGGTGACCTGAGAGCAAACGAGGCCACCGAAAAGCACGCGGATTGGTTTGACGCATTTAAGGACAAATACACCTTTACGGCAGAGAACACCGAGGAGATATTGCGGCACGAGGTTGGCGTTACCTTTACCCACGTTCTTGAGGACGCAGGCGTTTATAAGAACACCGAGGACGGCCGCAGAGCGTTCATGAGATTCGTTGATTATTTGAATAAGTAAAATAAAAAAGGCATACGCGTGCGTATGCCTTTTTTGTTATTTATATTCATCTGCCAGCATTTTAAAATAGGGCAGGGCGCGTTCGACTCTTTCGGTGGGAACGCAGAAGGAAATGCGCACGTGACCGGGACAGCCGAATCCGTCGCCGGGAACGATAAGCAGATTGTATTTTTTTGCTCGTTCGGAGAACGCCACTGCGTCCGGCTCAAGAGACCTGGGGAACAGGTAGAATGTTCCGCCCGGCTCTACTACGTGGTAGCCGTATTCACGGAGATTTTTCACAAGCAGATCGCGGTTGCGCTCGTATACCGAAATGTCGGCAGTCATATCACAGCATTTCGCGCACACTCTCTGAAAAAGTGACGGTGCGTTGACGTAGCCGAGGGACCGTCCCGCACCTGCCACGGCGGCATAGACTGTCTCATGGTCGGTGACGCTGTCGGGAACAAGCACGTAGCCCATTCGCTCTCCGGGCAGAGACAAAGCCTTTGACCAGGAGTAGCAAACGATGGTGTTGTCATAGTATTTCGGAATATAGGGAACGGTCACGCCCGAAAAAACTATCTCTCGGTAAGGCTCGTCCGAGATGAGGTAGATAGGCTCGCCGTATTCTTGCGATTTTGCACGCAGAATTTCGGACAGGCGAATTACCGTCTCCTCCGAATATACCGCACCCGAGGGATTGTTTGGAGAGTTGACAATAACTCCCTTCGTGTGCGGAGTGATCGCCGCTTCAAGCGCGTCAAAATCTATCTGAAATCCCTCGACGTCTGCGGGGATCATGACCATTTTTGCGCCTGCCGCCTCGATAAATACCTTGTATTCGGGGAAATAGGGTGCGAAAACGATAAATTCGTCGTCGGGACAAGTCAAGCCTGTCAAAGCGCAGGACAGCGCCGCCGCGGCACCTACTGTCATATAGAGGTTGTCCGCTCTGAAATTTACCCCGTGGCGACGGTTTATTGACTGCGCCACCGTTTCGCGCACCTGCGCATCTCCCTGCGCGCTTGTGTAGCCGTGGAGAGTGACGGGGTCTGATTCGCGGATCAGTCTGATTATTTCTTCATTTACGCAGTCGGGCGCGGGAACGCTCGGATTGCCGATGGAAAAGTCGAAAACGTTTTCTTCGCCTATCTGCGCGGCCCTTTTCTTTCCGAACTCAAACAGCTCGCGTATAACACTTCGCTGGCTTCCCAACTTTATCATTTTTTCGGGTAACATGGTATCACTCCTTGTATTTTATGGCTTATATTTTACCACAAAAAACAAAAAAAGTACATATTTTTTGCAAATAAATGCCGAAAACATTGACATTTTTCGATTTTTGGCGTATAATTTGATTGTAAAATCAAAAAGGAGAATTTATCATGGATTTACTTAGAAAAATTTGGCCTACACCCTTCAAGATCGAAAAGGGTAATATCGTTTCCTTCCTCATTCAGCTGATTATCTTCCTTGTGATCACAGCTGTTGTTGGTTGGCTTATCGCTATTCTCGCAAAGATTGCGATCGTAGGCATCATTTTCGGTCTCATCGGCTCCCTCATGGGGATCTATGGTCTGGTGGGCATCGTTCTCTGTATCCTCAAGTTCCTTGGAATAGTTTAAAACGATCTAAGAAAAAACGGCGGAAACGCCGTTTTTTCTTATACGCTCATATGATTTTGAGCGTTGTTTACATGATTATGCAAATGTAAGTCAACAAATTGTATTAAATTCACAAAAAGTTCTTGACAGAACGCCCCAAATATGACAAAATATAGATGTAATTTTTTTTGAGAGGTATATACTATGAGAACAACCGTGGTGAAATTTTTATGCTCTGTTCTTGTTGCGGCAATGATGATGTCATCTTTTGTCATTCTTCCCGTGTCTGCTGCGGAGCTTGCTCCTATGCCCGACCCCACCGAAGATTACACGAGCGGTGTATTCATCGTCTGTCGTACGATAGATGAGAGCGGTAACGAAACCGATCCCTTGCGATATAAGGGCGGAGATAAGGTCATCTTTGAGCTGGCGGCATATGACAAGGAGCTGAACCGCCTTGCGGTAGGGGGCTTTACCTATTCGCTTTATGACGATGCTCACGGAAACGAGGCTTTTGCCGTTGGATCTGTCAAGGCGGACTCCGCAACGGGGGTCGGTCTGGTTGAAACCACGGCTATGGATCAGCCGGGTATGCTCCGCATTACCGCAGATATCGCTGACGCAGAGGGAAATATGCTCCGTGAGTACAGAGCCGACAGCGGAAGGTCGCTTCTGCAGGGTGGTGTACTTGTTGATGTCGGAAATATCGGAACGGTAGTACAGGAGCCGGAGGATTTCGACCAATTTTGGGCGAATTCTATTGCACTGCTTCCCTCTGCCGATCTTGTCGGGCTGAGAGAGGTAGAGGTGCCCGAAAGAAAAAATATGTTTAAGGCATATGAGGTCTACGTTAAGTGTTACGGTCTTGAAAGCGATACGAAAAGCGGCGAGACCTTTACCGCAGGCTATCTGGCATTCCCCAAAGACGCAGCTAAGGGAAGTCTCGGTATAACCGTCACCTTCCAGGGACAGGGACTTTCTCCCATAGAGCCCAGATACGTGGATAACTTCATTACCTTCAACTGTCTGGCACACAGCGTTGATCTTGCCGAGCTTATAAAATATAAAACTGAGAATAATCCCGGTAGCAAGTCTGATTATTATAATCATTTCCTCAATCTTGCCGAGGACGACAAAGCAGTCTGGGGTGAGGATACTTACGGTATGTCTCCTACGGTAAATGCAGACCGGGAGAAGGTATATTACCGTCAGATGCTTCTGCGCGACTACCAGGCTGTTGAGTTCCTGCTCAAATATTTCTCCTCCACGAGTGATGCAACGGAGTATAACGGCATTGATGTCGGCTCTTGGGCAGGACTTTGGAACGGTAAGGTCGTCGATGTGAACGGCGGAAGTCAGGGCGGCTTCCAGGCTATCGGCGTTGCGGCTCTGCACCCTGCTGTAACAAGTATGTCCGCGTCCATTCCGTGGCTCTGTGACATCGGTGCTGGTACGACCAAGGATCCCGTTGATACCTATATTGGTTCCGGCAACCGTCCCGCATACGCCGCAGGCCTTGACTACGTTGACTCAGCCTTTTTGGCAAAGAGAATCACTTGCAAAACCGAAATTACAGCCGGTCTGGGCGATCCCACCTGTCCTCCCTCGGGTGTTATGGCTATGTATAACAACCTGGCAAATGATAAATCTGCACAGGACGGTCCGTATAGCTTAAAGTTCACGCAGAGCATGGTTCACGGATTTTCCAAGTTTTCCTCCGAGACGGATACTCAGAAAGCAATTGAAAAATTCATCGGCGATTACTCCTCTCACACTTTGAACGGGGCTTTTGGTTCCGACGATTATATTTACAGTGTCGACGAAAGTGTGCTCAACATTATTTCGGAAAACGATAATGCTGTCCTTGAGGCTGATGAGGCTCTCGTTGATTTTGCCATAGCAAATGCTGAGAAGATCAAGACCATAGAGGTAGAGGGAAAATTCGATTGCATCAAACCTCTCAAGTCTCTTCTTGAAAAGCTTACAAGAGTTGAAAATATCAAGATCGACGTTCGGACGACGAAAATTGCCGAGGGTGCGACAAACGTATTTGCCGGTGCCGCAAACCTTACGTCTCTCGGTCACGTTGAGTTTGATGCAATGGGCGCTCCCGTTGCCGATTCCGGCACATACAAGAAGGGGGAGATCTCGCTTGCGGGCTTTACCGGTATTGACGGAGTGGAAGGAATCCTTTCCGATGACCGCTCGATAGAGACGGTAAGGGTTTCCGGCAACAGCATTCCCTCAAAGGCGTTTGCAAATTCCGTTTCTCTCAGGACTGTTTATTTACTTGACGTGATCGATACGGCAAATATTGCCGCAGATGCGTTTGCAGGCACCGGCGGTATCACGCTTATCGTTCGGAACGAGGCGGCAAAACTCGTCGTAGAAGAAACACTGGCAGAGCTTGACATAACAAACGTAACGGTTTCTCTCACAGCGGAGGAAACAGGATTTGGCGACAAGACAGGCGCCGCAGGAACCGCTGCAAAGTGGAAGATCAAGGGAAGCACCCTTATCATCTCGGGCACAGGTGCTGTAACAAAGCTTGAAGGTTTTGCCGAAGAGGACAAGGAAAACATCAATAATATCGTTATTGCCGACGGTATCACATCTATCAGTAGCGGTGTTATCAATGGCTTTACACTTGAAAGCGTAACTCTGAAGGGTGTAATTCTTCCTACAGCTGATGACAAGGTATTCGGTGATCAGTCTGCTGAATTTGTGGTATACGTAACTCCCGATGCACAGGACGTAGGCGAAACGATTTACGGCTACGTTGTGGAAGTCGACGGCGGAACAGCCGGCGACCTTAGCGGCGACGGTTCGATAGATGCAGTAGATGCAGTTACTCTTGCTCAGGTTATTGCAGGCTGGGATATCGAGTACAACAAGAGCGCGGCAGACTGCAACGGTGACGGAGAAGTTAACGCAGTAGACGCGGTTCTTCTCGCTCAGTACATCGCAGGTTGGGACGTTGAGCTTGGTGTTACCGCAGGCGGCGGTGACATTGAGATCCCCGGCGACGATCTGGTTGGATAAATAATTTTGGAGGACTTTTCAAAGAAGAAAAGTCCTCCTTTTTGCAACTTTTTTAAAAGGTGTTGACAAAATATTTTTTTTGTGGTAAAATGTCCTCATGTTAAACGCAGTGATGAGAAGTAGTAGTCCTTTTGACTGACCCAAAGAGAGCGGACGGTTGGTGCGAGTCCGCGGCAGAGAAGGGTGAAGTAGTCTCGGAGCGGTCGGGGTGAATGTCCTTGCGGCTATTAAGTCCGAACGTGTGCTCACGTTACAGAGCTTCCGCTTTATTGAGCGGTCAGAGTGCGTACTTTGCAAAAAGTGCGAAATCAGGTGGTACCACGTGTTCTGCGTCCTGAACGGATGCGGAACTTTTTTGTTTTTAATTAAGAATTTATATAAAAAAGAGGTATTGATATGACAAATCACGAGCTCCCCAAAACATATTCGCCTCGGGATTTCGAGGACAGAATATATCAGAATTGGTGCGAAAAGGGATATTTTACGCCCGATCGCAAAAATCCCAATCCTTCATACTCTATTGTAATTCCCCCTCCCAACATCACCGGTCAGCTCCACATGGGACACGCCCTTGACAACACATTGCAGGATATTCTTATCCGCTACAAGAGAATGCAGGGCTTTTGCACCCTGTGGCTTCCCGGTACCGACCATGCGTCTATCGCCACCGAGGCGAAGATAGTTGAGGCTATGAGAAAAGAGGGGCTGAGCAAGAGCGACCTTGGCCGTGAAAAGTTCCTTGAGCGCGCCTGGGCTTGGAAAGAGCAGTACGGCGGACGCATCGTTTCTCAGCTGAAGAAAATGGGCTCGTCATGTGACTGGTCCCGCGAGCGCTTTACCCTTGACGAGGGCTGTTCCGACGCTGTCAAAGAGGTTTTTGTTCGTCTCTATAACAAGGGACTTATTTACCGCGGCGAGAGGATCATCAACTGGTGTCCTCACTGCAAGACCTCTATTTCAAACGCCGAGGTTTCCTACGAGGAACAGCAGGGCCATTTCTGGCATATTAAATACCCTTTGGTTGGCGGAGGCGGCTTCCTTGAGGTTGCCACCACCCGTCCCGAAACGCTTCTTGGCGATACTGCCGTTGCGGTAAACCCCAACGATGAGCGTTACAAGGATCTTATCGGACGTTATTGCCTGCTGCCTTTGGTTGGTCGCCGTATCCCCATTGTTGGCGACGAGCACGCCGACCCCGAAAAGGGAACGGGTTGCGTAAAGATCACTCCCGCTCACGACCCCAACGACTTTGAGGTCGGTCGCCGTCACAGCCTGCCCATGGAGGTATGCCTGACAGAGGACGCAAAGATCACCGACGCTTATCCTAAGTACGCGGGAATGGACCGCTACGAGGCAAGAAAGGCTATCGTAAAAGACCTTGAGGACGGCGGATTCCTTATGAGCATTGAAAATCTCAACCACGAGGTTGGCACCTGCTACCGTTGCAATACGACCATCGAGCCCATGATCTCTCTGCAGTGGTTTGTAAAGATGGAGCCTCTTGCAAAGCCCGCGGTTGCGGCTGTACGCGAGGGCAAGATCCGTTTCGTCCCCGAGAGATTTGACAAAAACTACTTCCATTGGATGGAAAATACCCAGGATTGGTGTATCTCCCGTCAGCTTTGGTGGGGTCACAGAATTCCCGCCTTCTACTGCGACAAGTGCGGCGAGACCGTGGTCACAAAGGACGGCGAGGCTAAATGTCCCAAGTGCGGTGAGGCGATGCACCAGGATCCCGACACCCTTGACACTTGGTTCTCCTCCGCTCTTTGGCCCTTCTCTACAATGGGTTGGCCCGAGCAGACAGAGGATCTCAAGCGTTTCTTCCCCACAAATACACTTGTAACAGGCTATGATATCATCACTTTCTGGGTTTCCAGAATGATATTCTCCTCTCTTGAGTACACGGGCGAGATTCCCTTCGACACCGTTCTTATTCACGGTCTCGTTCGTGATGCCCAGGGAAGAAAAATGTCAAAATCCTTGGGCAACGGCATTGATCCTCTGGAGATCATCGACCAGTATGGTGCGGATGCCCTGAGATTTGCTTTGGCAACAGGTAACTCTCCCGGAAACGATATGCGTTTCTCGGACGAGAAGATCGAGGCTGCAAGAAACTTTGCAAACAAGCTCTGGAACGCTTCCAGATTCGTTCGTATGAACCTTACCATTGACAGCGTTTCTCTGCCCGAAGCCGCTGATCTTGCAATGGAGGACAAGTGGATCCTGACAAAGCTCAACGAGACGGTCGCAACGGTAACCAAGGCTCTTGACAGCTACGAGATTGGCGTTGCGCTCTCCGCGCTTTACGATTTCATTTGGGATATCTTCTGCGACTGGTACATCGAGCTTGCAAAGATCCGTTTTGCCGAAAAGGATACAAAGGAGAACCTCATTTGCCAGAACGTTATTTGCTACGTTCTCACCGAGACCCTCAAGCTCCTGCACCCCTTCATGCCCTTTATCACCGAGGAGATCTATCAGTCCTTGCCTCATGACAAGGAAAGCATTATGATAAGTCAGTACCCTGCGGCAAAGGACGAGCTTAATTTTGCCGAGGATGCTGAAAGAATGAACCGCGTTATCGGTGCTATCCGCGCGATAAGAGCAAGAAGAAACGAGATGAATATCGTTCCTTCAAGAAAGGCAAAAGTATACATTGCTACAAAGTACGCAGACAGCTTCAATGCTGACAGTGCTATCTTCTTCACTCGTTTGGCGTCCGCTTCCGAGGTTGAGATCGCAGAGAGCTTTGACGGAGTTATCTCCGGTGACGATTCGGTTCAGATCGTAACCGACGCCGCAAGCATCTTCCTGCCCCTTTCCGACATTATCGACGCAGATAAGGAAAGAGAGAAGCTGAATGCTGACAAGACAAAGACCCTGGGCGAGATAGAGCGACTTGAAAAGAAGCTTTCAAACGAGGGCTTTGTGGCAAAAGCTCCCGCCGCTGTTGTTGAAGGCGAAAAGGCAAAGCTGGCTAAGTACCGCGACACCCTTGCAGGTATCGAAGCGGCCTTGGCAAAGCTGAAATAAAAAAGAAAAGGTGTCACCCGAAAGGGTGACACCTTTTTTGCGGAAGTTTTAGCCCGCCTTTTTTAAAAGGCGGCGCGGTGGAGGGCGCGGAGCCATCCTCGCTCCCCGCAGGGAGCGAAAAAACCTTTGGGCGTTTTTGTTAGCTTTTTCTTTGCGCCTTCTGCTTGCAAAGAAAAAGCGGCAGACAGTCTGTGTTATCTGATAGTCTTATTAAAGCTTTGAGTAACCAAAGCAGTTTACAAGACCGTCGATCTTCTTGCGCTCCTTACATTGCGGGCACTCGTGAGAGGGGTGGCTTGCGTATCCGTCCAGGTCGCGGGGATTGAAGATCGAGCGGACGGGGTGACCCATGCATTCGTCAACGGTGGAGAAGATAGAGCAAACTCCCGCCACGTTTCCGCCGTAATACTGAATCGCTTCGATCGCTGCTCTTGCGGTGTAACCCGTTGCCACAGACGCCGCCAGGATAAGCACGTTTTTGCCCATTATCATAGGGGCCAGATTGTCGCGGAAGATCAGCTGACTGCCCGTGGTATGCTCGGGGGTCAGAACGTAGATGGTCTGATGAGCATTCATATTGACAAAATCCTCGCGAGTAAGCTCCTCCGCGAGGCAGGTGCCGATGACCTCGGTGCCGTCAAGGCAGAGGATTGTATCAACGATGGTGCTGTGGTTGTAGTAGGAAACAAGCTCCTTTGCGACAGCCTGGGCCTCGGAAAGACGTGTTTTTTGTATAGTTACGTCGATATAGTAGTTTATATGGCTGTGGCTTGTGGCAAAGTGACCGGGAACCACGCGCAGCATGAGGTTTTTATGTTTTGTTCGGATTTTGAAAGCCTTTTCGGACATCATAGTTGAAAACTCCTTTTCTTTTATTGTACCATGAATAGGTCAATATGTCAATAAAAAACATGTCGAATATCAAATTTTTGTGCATGACGCACAAACAATTGCAGTGAATAAAAAGCCACGTTGTAGGGGCGACCAAGGGGGCTGTCAGAACAATTCTATCAATTCTTTGGGACTTTGTGTAAAATTGCGGATGCCGTCTTTTGTGACAGCAACCATATCTTCGATACGGCAGCCGTACTTGCCTTCGATGTAAATACCCGGCTCGACCGTCACTACGTTTCCGACAGCGAGAGTGGTACCTTCCTTTACACCCGAGGAAACACGGGGAGATTCGTGGATATAAAGTCCTACGCCGTGGCCCAGACCGTGACCGAAGCAACCCTTGTATCCTGCATTGTCGATGATATCGCGGGCAATTTTGTCTATCTTTGCGTTTTCCGCGCCCTCGTGAATTGCCTCAAGTGCGGCAAGCTGAGCGGAAAGAACCGTGTTGTAGAGCTTTTTCATGTCTGCGTCAGCCTTTCCGAGCACTACGGTTCGTGTCATGTCGGAGCAATATCCATCAAGACGCGCACCGAAGTCCATGGTGAAAAATCCCTTTTCAAGCTTTCTTGCCTGAGGAACGCCGTGGGGCAGGGAGGAGGAAGCGCCCGAAACCGCAATAGTATCAAACGCTGTGGACTGAGCGCCCATACGGCGCATGAAAAATTCAAGCTCAAGAGCGACCTCAAGCTCGGTCATTTCGGGCTTGATGAATTCAAGAATGTGAGCAAAAGCCGCGTCTGTGATCTTCTGTGCGGCGTTGATCTTTTCAAGCTCTGCTTCCGTCTTTACCTCGCGGAGCGTGGAAAGAACGTCTGTGCCGCCGGGCACAAGCTCGCAGCCCTTGAAAAGGTCGGCAAAGCGGGCGTGATCGGCGCAGGAAACGAATCCGTCCTCGAACATAAGCTTTTTAACGCCGTTTTCCTCGAGAAGAGAAGCTATCTCGATGAGCATTCTGTTCTGGGGAACAACGATCTCAAACTCGTCGGAAACAGCTGCCTTTGCAGCCTCCGCATAGCGGAAATCGGTGATGACGTAGGATTTGTTGCGGGTTACGAGCACAAATCCGTCGGTGTAATCAAAATTTGTCAGATAAAAGATGTTAAGCTCGGAGGAAACGAACATGCCGTCCACGTCGGGAGCGAGTGCGTTGAGAAGTCTTTCTTTTGCTGTTTTCATGGTAGGTAAAAATCCTTTCAAAATTCGCCGTAGCAGGCTTTTTTCATGTATAGCGCGTCCTCTGCCATGGTTCCGGCAGATTCGCAGATGATTCGAGGGGTGAGGCCGTATTTTACGATGACCTCGCCAAGCGGCTCAAACTGAGGGCCGTACTGGGTGTCGTCGAAGGTCAGGTGTTTTTTCTCACCTGCCTTTGTGTATTCGATCTTCGAGAAATGGCAGTGGAGATTTTTGGCGTAATCGTCGCCCAAGACCTCACCGATGCGGTCAAAAATACGCTTGTAGGAATCGCTGTCGGTAAAATATCCCAGCTCGCAGGCGTTGAGATGACCGAAATCGACTACGGGGTAGAAGCATTTTGCTACCTTGCAAAGGTCAAGTACCTCGTCAAGGGTTCCAAGCTGATTTATTTTACCCATAGTCTCAAGACCTATGTGAATAGGCGTTTCACCCATTTCGTCCGCAACTCTCTCAAGGGTATCACGAGCCAGCGCCATAGCCTCCTCGCGGGAGATCTTGGCGGCAGAGCCGCTGTGCACGACTATCGTGTCCGCACCCAGCAATTCTGCAGCGGCAAGGCTGTCTCGAATGTAATCAAGGCTTTTTAAGCGTTTTTCCTGCTCCACGCCCGAAAGGGAGATAAAATAGGGGGTATGCAGGGACATGAGAATGCCGTGCTCCTTTGCCTTTTCTCCGATGGCGCGAAGGGTCGCCTCGCCCGTTCTCAGGCCGTTGCCTGCCTGGTATTCGTATGCGTCAAGTCCCATTTTCTCGAGCCAGCCGGGGGCTTGAAGGGTAGATTTCATACCTTGCGCGTAAAAGCTCTCGCTGTTACCGCCCGGTCCGAAGGTTGCTCTTTTCATTTTTGTACCTCTGTTTTTTAAAGATAACGGTCGAATTTCAGAGAAATCCGACCGTGAGTTTGTCATCTATCATGTGTAAAACTGCTTTTTGACCTGCTCACGTTTGAACTGTCTCAAAACGGGTTTTTCAAGCAGACGCTTGAAACGGAAGAATAAAGTCTTTTTGTCCTTTATCGGCGGCACGAGAATGGCTTTGACACCAAGACGCTTGCCCGCAAACACGTCCGTAAATATCTGATCTCCGAGAACTGCCGCATCGGCTATGTCCTTTTTATACTGCATAAGCGCGTGACGGTAGCATTTTGTGGAGGGTTTTTTTGCGTCGTAGTAGGCGGGAACGTGCAAGGGTCTGGCGAATCTCACCACTCTGTCCGCATGATTGTTTGACACGAGAATGAGAGTTATACCTGCCGCAGCCAGGGAATTTGCCCAGGCGATTATTCTGTCGTCGGGGTCGGGCATCTCGTAGGGTGCCAGCGTATTATCTATATCTGCAAGTACCGTTTTTATTTCCGCCGAAGCAAGAAATTCGGGGGTCACCTCGGTGAAAGAGCGGAACATATAGTCCGGCATAAACAAAGAAAACATTAAAAATCCAATCCTTATTTCTGAATGGCCGCGTTTGCGGCAACGGATATTTTAACATAATTTTCGGATAATATCAAGAGTTTTTCTTCAAAAAGTATGTTTTTTGAGGTTGAAAAGGCAAAAAGTATTGAAAAAAAGTCAAAAATGTGGTATTATATACAATGTATAACTGTTTTTACGGAGTGAAGATGAAAAATAAGTATCTTGAATGTGGAAAAATAATAAATACTCACGGCGTTGCAGGCACGGTAAAGGTTGAAAACCGATGCGACACACCCAAAATTTTAGCATCGCTGAAAAGGATATATTTTAAGGTCGGGGATCTGTACAGTGAGAAAAAGGTGCTTTCCGGATCTGTCATGGGGCAGTTTGTACTGCTCAAGCTCAACGGGGTGACCGACCTTGACGGCGCGGCGGCACTTAAAAATACGCTTATCTATGCGGACAGAGAGGATCTGCCCATAGAGGAGGGCGCGGTATTTATAGCCGACCTTATCGGCCTGCCCGTGATCGACGTGGACGACGGTCGGGAATACGGCAAACTGAGCGAGGTCATCAACCGCGGTGCATCCGATATTTACGTGGTGGATACCCCTGCGGGCGAGCGTATGATGCCTGCGGTGGCGGAATTTGTAAAGTCGATAGACGTAGAAAAGGGAATCTTCGTCAAGCCCATTCAGGGTATGTTTGACGATGCGGAGTAAAAATGAGATTTGACATAATGACCCTTTTCCCCGAAATGACGGACAGGATCTTGGGGGAAAGCATAATCGGCAGGGCACAAAAGAGCGGCGCGGTGGAGATACATTCCCACAATATCCGTGACTATTCTCAGGACAAGCACCGCCGTGTGGACGACACGCCTTACGGCGGCGGCATGGGAATGCTCATGGCGGCACCTCCCATCTACAACTGCTATGAGGCGGTAAAGGAGATGGCGGACCGGGCATTTGCAGACAAGGGAGAGATAAAGCGGAAGGTCGTTTATATGTCCCCAAAGGGCCGCGTGCTTACCCAGGCCAAGGCGGCAGAGCTTTCGAGCCTCGACAATCTGATAATCCTCTGCGGTCACTACGAGGGGGTCGATCAGAGGATTGTTGATGAGATAATCGACGAGGAGATCTCTATCGGAGATTACGTGCTTACGGGAGGCGAGCTTCCCGCCTGCATTCTGGTCGACTGCATTTCAAGGCTTTTGCCCGGGGTGCTGTCTGACAAGGAATGTTACGAGAGCGAAAGCATCGCCTGCGGTATGCTTGAATACCCGCAATACACACGTCCTTATGAATTTCACGGTGTGAAGGTCCCCGACGTTCTTATTTCGGGAGACCATGCCAAAGTGGATAAATGGAGATACGAGAGAGCATTGGAGGAGACTGAGCGTCTCCGTCCCGACCTGCTCTCGCACAAGGATTGAAATATCCTTTAAGCTACGGTTTTGCCGATGTGCAGAAGGAGGTACAAATGAAAAGGAGACTGGGAAGACGAAGATTTTTGCCGATAGACGACGTGCTTGAAGGCAGCTTTGTCATGCGGTTTTCAAAGAAAATATACAATATGTTCTTTTCCGGATTTTTCGGCTCGATCCTGACAGGATACAGCGCCATTCAGCGGAAATTCGCTCACGGAGCTGTGGCAAAGACCTTCGGAAGCTCGGACAGAGCCGGTGACAGTTGGGAGCGCAACATTTTTACGCGGGCAAGAAGGGCTGTTATCTCGGGAATTGAGAAAAGCGTTCTTGTGGGCGCTGTGCAACGCGGACTTTACGGACTGCTGTCGGTCTATTTGAGAGTTTACGGCTTTTTTACCCTCTATCTCGGCATATCCCTGGCGATAATGAACGTTATTTCCCGAGTAGCCGCGGGCGGAGATTTTTCCATGTGGAGCTTTGCCGTGCCCTTTGTGCTTATCTGCGCATCTTTTCCCATGCTGCTTTCAAGACGCACGTTGGGGGCGTCTATTGACTCCAGCGTGATCATGCGGACGCTTGTCTGCGATTTCCTTGGCTTTACTCACCGTGAGCTGAAGGCGAACAGTGAGCACGGCCCGGGCGGCGCAGGATATTTCAGAGGCGCGCTTCTCGGCGCTTTGGTGGGCTGTCTCGGTCTTGCTTTGTCGCCTGTTCTGATCTGTCTTGGGATCGCGGCGGTTTTGGCGGCGGTACTTGTGTTTATCCGCCCCGAAATAGGCTTGCTTGGCATGGTGCTTGTCTGTCCCGTGCTTTCACTTACGGGAAGTCCGACGTTGCTTTTGTCGGCAATGGTCATCTATACCGTGCTGTGTACTCTGGTGAAGATCTTTCTCGGCAGAGTTTCAATGTCTATCGAGATCGCGGACGTTTTCGTTCTGATCTTTATGGTGGCTGTCGGAATGGGCGGCGTTGTTTCGGTTGGAGATTCGCTCAACTCGGGACTTATGTACGTTTGCCTCATGGCTGTGTATTTTCTGACCGTATTGTTAGTTCGGACAAGAGAGCTTTTACAGAGACTTCAGATCGCCTTCGTGACGTCGGGCGTTATTGTTTCTTTGGCGGGCTTTTATCAGCTCGTTACGGGAAATCTTGAGGCGGAGACCCTGGACGCGGCTGTGTTCGGCTCGATCAGCGGGCGGGTCACCTCAACCTTTGGAAACGCCAACATGGCGGGAGTTTTTCTTGTTATGGTGTTCCCCTTTGCCCTGGCTCTTTTGTTTAGCGCTCGGTCGGGCATGGTGAAGGCTTACGGCTTTTTTGCCTGCATGATGATGGGTATCTGCACGATTTTGACCTGGTCACGGGGCGCGTGGCTTGGATTGATATTTGCGGCTGTCATGTTCGTCGCGCTTTACAGTCATACCATAATCCCTTTGCTTATTCCCGCAGGTGCGCTGTCCTTGACGTTGCTTTGGGATAAGCTGGGCGGAAGCGGACTGTTTTTGAATCTCCTGTCCCGATTTACGAGTATTTTTACCGTGGGTGATACCTCATCGGCTTACAGATTAAGTATCTGGAAGGGTACTCTCAGAATAATCGAAGGAAATTGGCTGACGGGTATAGGTATCGGAAGCGATGCTTTTTCCCGTGTGTATATAAAATTTGCCGAGTCGGGCGCAGAGGTTGCGATGCACTCCCACAATATGTTCCTGCAGATAACTGCGGAGATGGGTGTTCCTGCCCTTGTTGTTTTCCTTGTGTGCATCTTTTTGTGTGTGCAGAGCGGACTTGAAGTGGTTCGTTTCGGCGGCCCTCGGGCAACGGGCGAGCGGGCTGTCTGCGTAGCGGCTGTGTCGGCTTTGTCGGGCGCACTTTTGCAGGGATTTACCGATCACATCTGGTTTAATTTTAGGGTGTTCTTCACTTTCTGGTTCGTCCTTGCCATGATTCGCGTGGCGGCGACTATCGGAAGGAAATACGGAAGCTCACGCTTTGAAATGTAACAGCCATTATACGGCGGAACGGAGATTAAAATGGCAGAAATAAAGAGAAAAAGAAAATTTAATTTCGTTGACCTTGTGCTTGTCCTTGCCATCGCGGCTATTGCCGTTGCGGTATTCTTTATAGGCAACAAGCTGCTTGGCGGCAACGAGACCGCAGCCTCGGGTGCGGACAAGATACAGGTGGAGTTTTCACTTCAGTTCAGAGAGATCCCCGATTCGGGAACGGGTAACCTGACCGAGGGTGACGTTATACGCGATGCGAACAGCAAAGCACCTATGGGGCAGGTGACCGAGATCTTTTATGAGCCGTATACCGAGCTTCTGCTCTCTGACAGTGAGCAGGGAGTGGGCATTTTGGCCGAGATGGAAGGCTACACAAATATGCTTGTCACCGTTCGCGGTGAGGCGACCAAGGACGAGCGCGGATATTATCTGGGCGGAGTCAGGGTATTGGTCGGAAAGTCGCTTGACGTATGGTCTCCCGGGTATTCGGGTGAGGGCTGGTGCGTAGCGATCAGAGAGGTGAAGTGATATGACGGGAAAGAAAAAAATCGGTTTTAATGCCCTGGATCTTGTGATCGTTGTGGTGCTTGTTTTGTGCGTAGTCATGATAGGCTTCCGCTTTATCCGCTCCTCGGACATGGCGGCGGAAACTCAGACGAGCAAGCACAGAGTTACCTTCCTTATAACCAACGTGAGCGATGGAACAAAGGATGCTCTCGTTGCAGGGGACAGCGTTTTCTCTTTGCTCAACGATGCTTATATCGGAAAGCTTGAAGGGATCGACACCATCAGCCCTGCCTTTGAGTTCCTTGACAACGGGAACGGTTCATTTGAAAAGGTATATTATCCCGACGGGACAAAGGTGGATATTACGGGAACGATCATAGCCGAGGGGGCTGTGAACGATGACGGATTCTTCGCTTCGGGCAGCTTTTTTCTGTCTCCCGGCAGAACTCTTGAGATCTACACGGGACATATCCAGGTAACTGTCCTTATCACGGGTATAAGCGAATATGACGAATAATAGGGCGTTTTTGTTAAAAATGTACTATGTTTTTTTGAAAAAAGTTCAAAATTCGTCATTTGTCACATATAAAATCTGTTGATTTTACGAGAAAAATTTGTTATACTAATTATAATTATAATGGTGGAGCATTCCCTGTGGAAAACGGGATGTTGATCCCTATTTCACAAAAGAAAGGTAAGGTCAAACTGAAATATGATTACTCGCGAAGTTAGCATTACAAATAAAGTCGGTCTCCATGCAAGACCCGCTACTTTCTTTATCCAGAAGGCGAACAGCTACAAGAGCGTTATTTGGGTAGAAAAGGACGAGAGACGAGTAAACGCAAAGAGCCTTCTTGGTATTCTTTCTCTGGGCATTTCTCAGGGCATGAATATTACCATCATCGCTGACGGACAGGACGAGACCGAGGCAGTTGACGGACTGGCTGAGCTTATAAATTCAGGTCTCGCAGAATAAAACAGTATACTTTGATCCCGATGTAAGGGTATGAAGGACGGCGGTGGTGCTTTGCATGACCGCCGTTTTTCTTGCCATATGCGAAAAAACACGAAAAAGAAAGGAGAGACAGAATATGGACAGACTTCAAAGATTGCTTGAAAAAGCCAATACCCTGCCTCTCTGCCCCGGGGTCTACATTATGCGCGACCGATGGGGAAAGGTCATTTACGTCGGAAAGTCGCGGAAGCTCAAAAACAGGGTCTCCCAATACTTTCAAAGCGGTGAAAAGAATCTTAAAACCGCTAAAATGGTGTCGCTGGTGGAGGATTTTGAATATTTCCTCTGCGATACCGAGATGGAGGCGCTGACCCTTGAAAACCGCCTCATAAAACAGCACGCGCCCAAATACAACATAAGGCTGAAGGACTCGAAATCATACCCTTATATCAAGGTCACCGACGGCCCTTATCCTGCTATCATGTATTCAAGAAAAAGGATCTCGGACAGAGCCAAATATTTCGGCCCGTATTCGGGTGTGAGCACGGTCTTTTCAATTATAAATCTGCTGCAGAAGACCTTGGGGATACCCTCCTGCAAGAGGTCGTTTCCGAGAGATATCGGCCGTGAGCGTCCCTGTCTTTACTATCAGATGGGACAGTGCATGGGCGTTTGCACGGGCAAGATAAGCCCGGAGGAATATGCGGAAAGTATCAAATGCGCCGTGAACATATTGCGCGGCAACACGGTGCTGGTGCGGCGGGATCTTGAAGCGCAAATGCTTGAATTTGCCGAAAACGAGCAGTTTGAGGCGGCGGCAAGGTGCCGTGATGCCATTTCTGCACTTGAAAAGCTGTCAGAAAAGCAGAAGGTGGTGGCATCACCCGACGCTGACCGCGACGTTTTTGCCCTTTACTGTGACGAGCAGTGCGCTTGCATTTCGGTCTTCAATATCCGCCAGGGTGCGGTGACGGACAAAAGCGAATTTTGCTTTGGCGCGGATATGATAGCCGAGGCCGAGGAGATGCCCGCGTTTATCTGCGACTATTATCTGAAGCGTGAATACGTGCCTCATCAGGTGCTTTTGTCCTTTGATATTTCCGACGAGGACAGAGAGCTGATGAGCGAAGCTCTCTCGGGCATGGCAGGACGAAACGTTGAGATAAGAACCCCCGAGCGCGGTGAGATGAAGGCTCTTTGCGAGATGGTTTACGACAACGCCCGTGAAAAGGCGAAAATGTATAAAATAGATGCGGAAAAGGACGATGAGACCCTGGTGAAATTGGCTTCAATGCTGGGACTTGAGGTGCTTCCTCAACGTATCGAGGCGTACGATATTTCAAATCTTGCATCCGAGCACAAGACCTGCGGAATGGTAGTCATGGAAAACGGAAAGCTGAAAAAGTCGGACTACCGAAGCTTTACCATAAAGACCGTTGAGGGCACCGACGACTATGCGTCAATGCGCGAGGCGATCTCACGGCGGCTTTCTCATCTCGGAGACGGCACAGGGTCTTTTGCGTCGGTCCCCGATCTTATCCTGCTTGATGGCGGAAAGGGTCACGTTTCCACCGTTAAGGCACTTATGGAAGAAATGGGTATAGACATACCCGTTTTCGGTATGGTCAAGGACGATTTTCACAAGACCCGCGCTTTATGCGATGAGGAAAACGAGATAAGCATTGCCCGCGACCGCGGTGTGTTTTCTCTGGTTTACCGACTTCAGGAGGAGGTTCACCGTTTCAGTGTTTCAAGAATGGACAGCGCAAAGAGAAAGACCCTTACCACATCAACTCTTCTGAAGATCGACGGTATCGGTGAGGCAAAAGCAAGGGCTTTGCTGAAGCATTTCGGCGGATTGGCGGCTGTAAAGACGGCAAGCGCGCAGGAAATATCCGCAGTCAAGGGAATTTCCGTCTCTGACGGAGAAAGAGTTTACAAATATTTTCACAAGGACTGAAAAAATGAGAATTATTACGGGAAAAGCCAGAGGGATTCGTCTTGAGACCCTTGAGGGCTTGAATACGAGACCTACCGCCGAGCGAGCAAAGGAAGCGGTATTTTCAATGCTTGCCTTTGACATTGAGGGCAGGCGTGTGCTTGATCTTTTTGCGGGATCCGGTCAGATGGGACTTGAGGCTCTGAGCCGCGGTGCCGTGTCGGCTGTCATGGTTGACTGCGCAAGGGCTGCGGTGGAGATAATAAAGAAAAATACTGCTAAAACAAGGCTTGAGGGTGCGGAGATCGTCTGCGCTGACAGTATGAACTGGCTTGAGGGAGCGGCGAAAAAAGGGCTGTCCTTTGACATCGTTTTCATGGACCCCCCTTATGCCGAAAAGCTTCTTCCCCGTTGCCTCGAAAAACTTCTTCGTGGAAATTTACTGAAAAGCACCTCGCTTATCGTCTGTGAAAGCGGCGCGCAGGAGGACTTGTTTTGCGGTGACGAGGCACTTGCCGACAGGTTTGATGTGATAAAAAGCACTCGATACGGGGTGGCTTACGTGAATATTTTGAAAGTGAAATCGAGAAATGAAGAATAAAATTTCCGTACTGCTCCCGGGCAGCTACGACCCTATGACCCTTGGTCATCTTGACGTCATCCGCCGTGCGGCGGAAATATATGACAAGGTTTTTGTGGGACTTCTCATAAATCCCGAAAAGAAATATATGTTTTCTGACGAAGACAGAATAAAAATCGCCGAGCTTTCCTGCTCGGAGATAGAGAACGTCAAGGTAGTCTTTTCCGAGGGCTACACGGCAGACCTTGCCCGAGAGCTCGGCTGTACGGCCATCGTCAAGGGCATACGCAACGAAAAAGACCTTGAATACGAGAGGGGAATGGCGCGCTTCAACGAAGAACGCGTTCCGGGGCTGAAGACCGAATTTTTGCCCGCAGGCGAAGAATTTCGGGACGTAAGTTCAACCTCGGTTCGTCAGCTTCTTCTTGACGGAAGACTTGACGAGGCGAAAAAATACTTGCACAGATCGGTGGCAAACGCGCTGATCTCGGGAGAGATAAAATATGCAAACAGTTAATATTGGAAAGGGCAGGCTGCTCTGCGTGAACACCGACAAGTTCAAGAGCGAGCTTCTGACGGTGACACAGGCATCTCCCTTTGATCGTCGCGACATGGGACTTTGCTCTCTGCTATGCAACGTGCTCAAGCGGGGGTGCAGGGAATATCTGACCACGGCTGACATCAACCGCCGTCTGGACGACCTGTACGATGCAAATATCACAATGGGCTGCTCCACAAACGGCGACAGTTTTCTGTCGGGTGTGACTGTGGAGACCCTTTGCCGTGATTTTATTCATGACGGTACGGACGTGCTATCTGGCGCCCTTGACGCGGTGGCGCGGCTGATGACCGAGCCGCTTGTCGACGAAAAGGGACTTTTTCGCGCCGAATACGTGGAGGGTGAAAAGCAGGCGCGGCTTGACCGAGTCCGCTCCGCTAACAGCAACCCCAAGACCCGTTCGTCTCTTATTTGTCAGGATCTTATGTTCGAGGGAGAACGATACGGACAGCGGATCTTTTACCATGAAGACGAAATAAAGAACGTCAAAAACTCCGACATAGCGGATTATTATAAAAAGAGCCTGTCCGTGTCATCACCTCTGTACATATACGTAGGCCCCCGTTCGCAGGCGGAGGTAGGTGAACTGATCAACGAAAAGCTGTCTTTTTTTGACGGCGACGGTGATTCCTTTTGCGACACTCTTATAAAACCCTGTTGTGGCGAGATGAAAACGGGCTTTGACAGCATGGCGGTGAATCAGGGCAAGCTGACCTTGGGTCTGCGGAGCGATATTTCCATTGGGAATGACGACGTTTATGCCGCGCTTGTCTTCAACGATATCTTCGGCGGGTCTCCCGCATCAAAGCTGTTCAGAAACGTAAGAGAAAAGCTGAGCCTTTGCTATTCCTGCGGCTCGTCTTACGACTTTACAAAGGGCGTTATTTTCGTCCGATCCGGTATCGCAAACGAGAACTACGACCGCGCCCTGAACGAAATATTGCGCCAGCTTGAGGATATCAAGAAAGGGAAGATTTCGGAATTTGAGTTTGAGTCCGCCAAGAAGGCACTTGTCAGCTCTTATCGCCAGGTGACCGACTCGGCTTATGCAACAGAGAGCTTCTTCCGCACGAGAATCCTGTGCGGTTGCACCGACGGAATAGAGGAAACGGCACGAAAGATCGAGCAGGTGACGCTGTCCGACGTTGTTGAGGCGGCTCAACGCTTTGGAGCAGAGGCGGTTGGCTTTGTTCGGGGTGAGCTTGATGGTGAGGAGGTCGATTTCGATGAAGAATGACAGAATTTTGCACGAAAGTCTTCTTTTGCAGGAAAAATACTATGAATATACTCACAAAAGTGGCTTGAAGGTCTACGTTTTCCCAAAGAAAATGACCAATACCTACGCGCTTTTTGCCACGAAATACGGTTCGATCGACAACAGCTTCCGATTGGAGGGAGACGACAAATATACCGAGGTCCCTCAGGGAATTGCACATTTCCTTGAGCACAAAATGTTCACAGCCCCCGACGGAAGCGACGCTTTCGACCGCTTTGCCCTTTACGGCGCGGACGCGAATGCTTACACGTCTTACGACAAAACGGTCTATCTGTTTTCATGCAGTGAAAATTTCGAGCATTGTTTTGATGAGCTGATAGAATTTGTTACCCACCCTTATTTTACGCGGGAAACGGTCGAAAAGGAGCAGGGTATCATCGCTCAGGAGATACGCATGACCGACGATCTGCCCTCTCTGCGCTCCTATTACGGAATGCTCCGCGGACTTTACTCGGTTCACCATATAAGAAATAATATCTGCGGCACGGTCGAGAGTATTTCACGCATAACTCCCGAGCTTCTTTACCGCTCAAACGAGGTTTTTTACAGCGCGTCAAATATGGCGATCGTGGTTTGCGGTGACGTTGATCCCGAGAAGATTTACGCGCAGGGATGCGCGAACATAGGTGACGGCTTTGGCGTGTGCCGCGCTATCGAAAGACAGCGCCCTGCAGAGCCGACCGAGATCTGTTCTCGCCGCGTGCAATGCAAAATGCAGGTGGCAAAGCCCTTGTTCACAATAGGAATCAAGGATAACAATATTCCCGTAAAGTCTGCCGATAGGGCGCGCCGTGACGCTATCATGTCAATGATAAACGATCTGCTCTTTTCGCAGACGAGCCGTCTTTACAACTCCCTTTACGAGGAAGGGCTGATATCCCCCGACATGACAAGCTCTTACACCATATCGGAAAGCTTCGCGTTCCATTCTGTCAGCGGCGAGAGCTATTGCCCCGAGACGGTTTTTGACCGGGTACGCGAATATGTTGAGGATATCCGCCGCCGAGGCTTTGAAAAAGAGGATTTCGAGCGGTGCAGAAAGGTGTTTTATTCCTCCTTTGTGCGTGAGTTCGATTCCACCGACGATATAGCGAATAACCTTATTTCTTTTGTATTTGACGGCATTGAAATGTTCGATTATGCGGACATTATAGCTTCCCTTACCTGCGAAGAGGTGACAGAGACCCTTCGCTCGGACATGAAGGACGAGCTTTTTACTCTTTCGGTGGTTTATCCCTTTGATCATAAGGAGGATTAGTATGGTAAAAATAGCATTTCCGAATATCGGAATCAAAGAGTTTATCCTTGACCCCGTGGCGTTTTCTCTTTTCGGGCTTGAGGTGAGATGGTACGGTCTGGTTATCGTAACGGGTATGATCGCGGCGTTTTTCTACGCCCGCTACCGCGCCCACATGGAGGGTATGGACGACGACACCCTGCTTGATTACTTTCTTTTTGCGGTGATCTCGGGTGTTATCGGCGCAAGATTTTACTACGTTATCACCTCTCTTGACCAGTACGACAGCATAGGCGAGATGTTCGCCATCTGGAATGGTGGACTTGGAATTTACGGCGGTATCATTTTCGGTGCTGCTGCGGTCATCGGCGTCAGCCTGTACAAAAAGATACCTTTTATGCGCGCACTTGATATGGCGTCGTTGCCTGTAATGATAGGACAGACCGTGGGCAGATGGGGTAATTTCTTCAACGGCGAGGCGTTTGGTCACGTGGATAAATTCGAATTTTTCGGACTTGTGGCAAAGACTCCGGGTGCAGAAAAGCTCCCTTGGATAATGCAGGTCAACTCCTATGCCTCGGATTATGATACGCTGCTCGTTCACCCGACCTTTCTTTACGAGTCGGTGTGGAATCTTATTGGATTTGTGATCATCAATGCTCTTTACAAGAAGAAAAAGTTTGACGGTCAGGTCATGTTTATGTATATCGGCTGGTATGGGCTTGGACGAATGTTCATTGAGGCCCTGCGCGCGGACAGTCTGCGCGTGGGCGGCGTCAAGATCTCACAGCTTGTGGGACTTCTGGCGTTCCTGGCATCGGCGGTTGCACTGACCTATATGCTCATAAAAAAGAAAAACGCTCCCCCAATACTTGAGGGCAGAGCGGCAAAAGCAACATCGGAGGAAGAAAAAAATGGCACAGATAATTGACGGAAAGGCTATATCCGCAAAAATAAGGGAGGAGATCAAGGAGGAGACTGCGCGATTTGTCGCACAGCGGGGATACGCTCCCGGTCTGGCGGTCATCATCGTTGGCGAGGACCCCGCCTCTACCGTTTACGTTCGGAACAAGGGACGTGCGTGTGAGGAAGTCGGATTTTATTCCGAAATTCACCGCTTGCCCGAAAATACTCAGCAATCCGAGCTTGAAGAGCTTATTGACCGCCTAAATGGAGATGACAAGATCCACGGAATTTTAGTTCAGCTTCCTCTGCCAAAGCACTTGGACGAGAGTGCCGTTCTGCTCAAAATTGATCCCGCAAAGGACGTGGACGGCTTCTACCCCTTTAACGTGGGACGCATTATGATCGGCGATTTTGACATTGCTCCCTGCACACCTTACGGCGTTATGGAGCTTCTTCGTTACAGCGGGATCGAGACCCGCGGCAAGCATTGCGTTATCGTGGGAAGAAGCAATATCGTGGGCAAGCCCCAGGCTATGCTCATGCTCAAAGCGGACGCAACGGTTACGGTCTGCCATTCAAAAACTCAGAATTTGGCAGAGATCTGCCGTACGGCGGACATTCTCGTTGCCGCTATCGGCAAGGCTGATTTCATCGGAGCAGATTACGTAAAAGAAGGCGCCGTTGTAGTTGACGTGGGAATCAACCGGAAGGCTGACGGTAAGCTGACGGGCGACGTGAATTTTGCTCAGGTCGAGCCTAAAGCTTCTTTCATAACTCCCGTTCCCGGCGGTGTAGGCCCCATGACGATTACGATTCTCATGAAGAATACGCTGAAAGCTGCAGAGGTGGCGGGGGATGCGCTTGGGGCTTTTTGAAAAAAGCCCCAAACCCCAAAAACTTTTAAAAAAGGGAATAGACAGACGGATTACTCCAATAAACGTAAAAACGACGGCTGAACACCGTCGTTTTTTGTTATTCTGTTTTCAGTTCTTTAAGCTTTTTAATAATGGCTTTCTGCGCGTCGATCTCGTCGATCTGTTCGGCTATGCTCTGGGGAACGCTTTCGGCGTCTTTAAAATAGTCAAGGCACAGTCTGCCAAGCTCTGCCATGTCGCATTTCAGCTTTGATTCTTCAACCTTGATCTTCACGGCGGTGGCGGCGCTGTCGGTCAGCTTTGCCACGCCCTCGGCTGCCTTTTTTGCCATTCGCCCCGCGGTTTTTGCGCAATCATCGAATTTTGACATATTTGTCACCATTCCTTCCGTTCTGTTTTTCGGTGTTATTTTTTGCTTTTCTGTTTTAATTATACCGCCTTCAAAGAGAAAAGTAAACACCAAAAAGAATAAAATTTCAAATTAGGGGTAAAATTTCAGTAAAATCTAATGGCGGAGGCGGAAAAAATATGAACATGGACAGGGAAACATACAAAAAATACGCGAAAGGTCACGCACCTAAATCTCCCGTTGTAAAAAATTGCGTCAAGGCTTTTCTTTTTGGCGGCGGGATCTGTGCGTTTGCTCAGCTTTTGACCAATCTTTACAGTGTTTGGGGACTGAACGATGAGGATTCGGGACTTCTTGCTTCGGTGACGCTTGTATTCTTGGCAGCGCTTTTGACGGGAATCGGGGTTTTCGACAGGATCGCCAAGCACGCGGGCGCGGGAACGCTCGTTCCCATTACGGGATTTGCAAATTCGGTAGTGTCCCCTGCCATTGACACAAAGGCCGAGGGACTGGTGCTGGGGGTTGGTGCGAAGATATTTACCGTCGCGGGCCCCGTTCTGCTTTACGCAACCCTTGCAGGGACACCCTATGGGGTCATTTATTGGGTTTGCAAGATAATATAAAGAAAAATCACTTGACGGTAGATTCCGCCAAGTGATTTTTTGTTATCTTTTGCCCGTTTTTATTTCTCCGTGCTTTGCTTCGTAGGATTCGATGAGATCGCGGATAAGCACAAGTATCTGGCTGTTAGCACTTCTGCCCTCATAGTCTGCAACAACGTGCAATTTGTCAAGCATTTCCTCGTCAATTCTTATAGATAAACTTTTTGTAGCCATATAAACCTCATTTTGATCTTATTTTATGTTTACTTTACTCTCATTTTGTGTTAAAATGTTGTATATAAACATACAATATATTCAAAATAAGTTTATTATGAGGTGAAAATGAAAGTGGCTGTTGTGGGATCAAGAAGTTTGAGCGATGTAAAAATTGACGAATATATTCCTGAAAATACAGAAGAAATTGTGAGCGGCGGTGCTGTTGGAGTAGATAATTGTGCGGCAGAATATGCAAGACGTCGTGGAATAAGACTTACTGTATTTCTACCTCAATATGAAAGCTATGGTCGCGCTGCGCCAATCGTGAGAAATAGACAAATAGTAGATTACTCTGACAAAATTATTATTTTTTGGGATGGCAAATCAAAAGGGACACTCTCCGTTATTAAATACGCGCAGAAAAGCGGTAAACCCTTTGAGATTATATATCGAGAATGAATTATTTCTTTCTTTTTATGTAGCTGTCGCAAAGCTCCGATATTGGGCAATCGGTACAGCGCGGCGAGCGCGCCATGCAGTATTCGCGGCCGAACATGACGATGCGGTGGCAGAAATCACTCTGCTCCGACGGTTCGATTATGGGAACCAGCGTTTTTTCTACCTTTACGGGGTCCTTGAGCGTTTCGGGGTAAAAGCCCAGACGTCCGCAAATGCGAATACAATGGGTGTCCGCCACGATGGCGGGCATTTTATATATGTCCCCCAGGAGCAGATTTGCGATCTTTCTGCCCACCCCGGGGAATTTCAGCAGCTCGTCCATGTCTGCGGGAATAACCCCGCCGTAGTCTTCGACGAGCATTTTACAGGCAGCTTTTATGCTCTCTGCCTTGGTGCGGTAAAGTCCGCAGGGGCGCACGATCCGCTCAATCTCGCTAAGGTCGCCCTCTGCCATTGCCTGCGCGGTGGGAAATACATCAAAAAGCTCACGGCAGACGATGTTCACCCGCGCGTCGGTGCATTGGGCCGACAGCCTGCCCATTACCAGTAACTTCCATGGCTCCCCCTCGTATTCGAGGGCGCATTCCGATGCGGGATATATTTTCTTTAAGGCGGCGACGATCTCCGCGCCTCTTTGTTTTTTCTCTTTTATACTTCTCATCTTTTCTCCAAAATCCAAGAAAAAGGCGATTTTTTTAAAATATTTTCGGGTAAGCCCTTTTCAAACAGATAAAAATGTATTATAATATATAATAAGGCTTATTATAGCTTGCAATATTATTATACTACGCAAGCGAGAAAAAAGCAATATAAAAATTCCGGAGGAAAGGTTTATGAAACAGAAATATACGATAAACATAGCGGGAACGGAAATGAACGTTATTACCGACGAGGCACCGGAATTTGTTGAAGAGGTAGTGGGCATTCTTGACCGAAAGATGCGCGAGATAAACGTAACGTCCCGCCGTTGCTCAAAGACGGAGGCCGCGTTTTTGTGTGCGCTTGATTACTGCTCGGACAAGGTGAGACTTCAGAGAAAGAACCGTACATACGATGCGGAGATAGCACTGAAAAACGCACAGCTCAACCGCCTTGCCGCAGAAAACGAAAAGCAGAAGGCAGAGATCGAGCGTTTGCGTGAGGAAATTTCACGTCTGCGGGGCAGAAGATGAAGATAGCAAAAGGAAAATTACCCGAGCTGCTCTCTCCCGCAGGGTCGCTGAAGGCATTGATGGCCGCCATTGACGGCGGTGCCGACGCGGTTTATTTCGGAGCACCCGATTTCAATGCCCGAATACGCGCGCAGAATTTTTCGGACGGCGAGCTTGAGGAGGCTTTCAGGCTTTGCCACGCCTACGGGGTAAAGGCTTACGTTACTCTGAATACCCTGGTGCTTGACCGCGAGGCTGAGAACTTTGTCCGCACAGCGGAGAAGATCTACCGCATGGGCGCGGATGCGGCTATTGTTGCCGATCTTGGCGGCGCGGCGTATTTGAAAAAATACCTGCCCGAGCTTGAGCTTCATGCCAGCACTCAGATGTCCTGCCACAGCGCGGCGGGAGCTGTCGAGCTTGCAAAACTCGGCTTTTCAAGGGTGGTTTGCGCCCGTGAGTTGTCGTATGAAAATATTTGCTCCATAACAGAAAATTCGCCCGTTGAAATAGAAATGTTCGTCCACGGTGCTCTTTGCGTTTCCCATTCGGGTCAGTGCCTTTTCAGCTCGCTTGTGGGCGGTCGAAGCGGCAACCGAGGGGAATGTGCTCAGCCTTGCAGACTGCCTTTTTCGGTGGACGGCAAGGAAAAGTATCCCCTGAGCTTAAAGGATCTGTGCCTGGCACCGTATATTCCGCAGATAATTGACAGCGGAGTTGCGTCCCTTAAAATCGAGGGCAGAATGAAGTCCCCCGAGTACGTGCGGGCGGTGACTTCCGTTTACCGCAGGCTCCTTGACGAGGGCAGAGGTGCGTACGAGGGTGAGATGGAATACCTTGCATCTGTTTTTTCAAGAGACGGATTTACCGACGGGTATTTCAAATCGAATATTTCGAGCAGAATGTTGGGTGTCCGCCGAGAGGAAAACAAGGAGGACAGTCGGCTTCTGACATCCTTTGATAAGATCACGAGGAAAATTCCTTTGGACATGACCGCGTCTTTTGAAGCGGGCAAGCCCTGCTCCCTTACGCTGATATGCGGCGATCGGACGGTCAAGGTCACAGGACAAGTCCCTGAAAAAGCACTGAACGCGCCGTTGTCTCGTGAAGCTATCGAAAAAAATCTTACAAAGCTGGGCAACACGCCCTTTGAAGCGAGAAATGTTGACGTTTTGCTTGAAGGCGAGATAATGCTTCCTCTGTCAAAGGTCAACGAGCTTCGTCGGAGTGCGGTGGATGAGCTGATAGGCTCACATGAAAGGGAAGAGACGAAAATTGATTTTGTATTTTCGGACAAGCCGGCACAGCAAAGGCAAAAACGCAGTGCGAGATTTTTGTCCGCGGCGCAGGTCACGAAATCCGCACTTGAATATTTCGACGAAATTTTTCTTCCTGCTGTCGGCTTTGAAATGCCCGACGGCGGCGAAGGCAAGGTGGGAGTGATAATTGGCGCGGTCGTCACCGACACGGAGCGTGAGGCGGTGGCGCAAATGATAAAAATTGCCGCGCAAAAGGGCGCGAAATTTGCTCTTGTGGGCAATTTGGGACATCTTGAGTTGGCAAAAGAGTGCGGACTTGAGGTGCGCGGTGACTTCCGTCTCAACGTATTCAACGGCGCGGCGGCAAAAGAGCTTGAGGCCATGGGAATAAATGAATTTATTTCTTCTCCCGAGCTTACCTTGGCGCAAACGCGGGACATCGGCGGCACAGCAGTGGTCTACGGACGTATTCCCTTGATGACGGTGGAAAAATGCGTTATACGCGAGGTGGCGGACTGCAACGCCTGCGCGGCAGGCAAGGCAACCCTGACCGACAGAAAGGGTATAAAATTCCCTGTTTTCCGCGAGGCGGAGCACAGAAACGTTATTTACAATTCCTTCCCCACCTATATGGCGGACAGGGAAGATGAGCTGACAAAAAACAGGATTTTCAGCCGTCACTTTATTTTCTCGGACGAAACGCCCTCTCAGGTGGACGGCGTTATCCGACGCTACATGGAAAAAACACCGCCCGCAGACAGTCGGGTGAGAAGAATTAAATGAGGATCTGAAAAATGGAAAAAATCAACGTAAAAATAAAGCTGAGCCGAGGAATGACCCTCCCAAAGTATGCAACAAGCGGCTCTGCGGCACTTGATCTTTGTGCCGCTATTGACGAGGGTACGACTTTGATCATTCACCCCGGTGAGACGGTCTCCGTGCCTACGGGAATCTCCATTTCCCCGCAGGACAGCGGAGTTGTTGCCGTAGTTGCCGCCAGAAGCGGTCTTGGTATTAAGAAGGGGATAAGTCTCGGCAACGGCATCGGAGTTATTGACAGCGATTATCGCGGAGAGATATCGGTTGGGCTTTACAACAGAAGCGCGCAGGATTTTACCGTAGAGCGCGGCGACAGGATCGCACAGCTTATGTTTATGCCGGTCTTTGCGGCTGAGCTTATGGAGTGCGACGAGCTTGACGAGACCGAGCGCGGCGCAGGTGGCTTTGGGTCAACGGGTATCAAATGATGAGAATAGTGTTGGCGTCAAAATCTCCTCGGAGAAAAGAAATTTTGGCTTCTTTGGGACTTGATTTTGAGATAAGGGTCAGCGAGTGCGAGGAAAAGGTGGAGGATGGGCTGACGCCCGGGCAGGTGGTGATGTCAATTGCTGCCCAAAAGGGACGCGCGGTGTCTCAAACTCTGCGAGAGCAAGGAGAAGATCTTTCGGATACGCTCATAATTGCTTGCGATACGGTAGTGGCTTGCGCGGGTGAAATTTTGGGTAAACCCTGTGACCGCGAGGACACTCTCAGAATGCTCCGTCTGCTTTCGGGTAGAGATCACAGCGTGCTCAGCGGTCTTTACGTAGAGTACGAAGGCAAGACCGCAGGCGCTTTTGAGGAAACGTTCGTGTGCTTCTCACCTTTATCCGAAAAGGAGATAGAATGGTATGCCGACAGCGGCGAGCCGGACGACAAGGCAGGAGCTTACGCAATACAAGGATACGCTTCAATGTGGGTAGAGAAGATAGACGGCTGTTATTTCAACGTGGTGGGTCTGCCTACCTCAAAGCTCTGCCGACTGCTCAAGGCCGCATTTGGCATTGACGTGACAGATCTGATAAAATAAAATTCCAGGAAGGAAGCCTGTCGGTGGCACCGACAGGGCAGGAAATTACATAATGGCAATGAACAAGCAAATAGGAATAGACCTTGGAACTACCAACACCCTGTTTTTTATGAAGGGTAAGGGGATCGTTTTGCGCGAGCCCTCGGTAGTTGCCAAGAACAGTGTGACGGGAAAGGTGGTATCCGTCGGATCAGACGCGAAAAAGATGCTGGGTAAGACCCCCGGTACCATTGCCGCATTCAAGCCCTTAAAGGACGGAGTTATAGCAGACTTTGACGTTACCACACAGATGATCCACCAATTTTTCCGCAAGATAAACACAGGCGGATTTTTCGACCGTCCCAGCGTTATAATCTGTATTCCTTACGGTGTAACCGAGGTTGAGAAAAAGGCCTTTGAGGATGCGGCATACGACGCTATGTCAAAGTCGGTGGATCTTGTTGAGGAGCCTATGGCGGCGGCTATCGGCGCAGGACTGAGAATTTCGGGTCCCCGCGGAAACATGATAGTTGACATCGGCGGCGGTACTACCGAGGTGGCAGTCATCAGCCTTGACGGAATCGTGGCGGCAAGATCTCTGCGCACGGCAGGAGACGAGCTTGACGAGGCTATCGTAAATTACGTTCGCCGTCAGTACGGTGTGGCTATCGGAACATCTACGGGCGAGGAGCTGAAAAAGAAGATCGGCTCGGTACACCCCTCGGCGGATATCGAGGAGACCGAGATCCGCGGACGGGATCTGCGGACGGGCCTTCCCAGTGTTCTCCGTCTCACGTCGGCGGACATGAGATACGCCATGGAGGAGCAGATCGAAAAGATCGTCGATTGCATAAAGCATACCCTGGAGGGAACTCCTCCCGAGCTTTCAGCAGACATTTTTGACCGCGGAATCACTCTGGCGGGCGGCGGTGCGCTTTTGCGCGGACTTCCCAATCTTATAAACGAGCGGACGGGTCTGCGTGTGAACGTGGCAAAGCGTCCTCTTGACTGCGTTGCCCTCGGACTTGGCATGGGAATCGAAGAGCCGAGACTGCTGCGCCATGTGGTGCTTCGCAGATAAATCAAAGCAAAGGAGACTTCGCTGTGGCGAGATTCTTGAAATCGAAATTTTTTATAATTGCGTTGCTTTTGGCGATAGTTCTTGTGACCGTCCCCTCTGTCCTGGCCTTAATGGGACAGGGTTCGGTGGTGCGCAACGTTCTGAACGTGATTGCCACCCCTTTCAGGTTCGTTATCACTAAAACCGAGGAATCCTTTGAAGGATTTGCCATGTATTTCCGTGAATTTGACGATATGCACGAGGAAAACAAGGTTTTACGGGCAAGGCTCAAGGAACTTGAGGAGCAGGTGGCAAAATCGGAGGCTGTACGCGAGGAAAACAAGTGGCTCTACGACTATCTCGGTCTGCGCCGTCTGCACCCCGACTACGTTTTTGAGGCGGCGACGGTGGTCGGCCGCGAGTCGGGAAATTATATGACGGTCATGACCCTTGACTGCGGTACGGCAAACGGAATAAAGCTGAATATGCCCGCAATAACGAGCGAGGGTATTGTGGGATACGTGTCCGAGGTGGGACTTACCTGGTGCAAGGTGTCTACCATTATCGAAACCGCGACCTCGGTGGGAGCATACGTTGAGCGCTCGGGTGAGATAGGTGTTGTAAAGGGTGATTACTCTCTCAAGAACCAAGGATATTGTCAGATGTCCTATCTTTCCACCGATTCGGATATCAAGGTCGGCGACAGAATAATCTCAAGCGGTATCGGTGTGGTCTATCCCAGAGGACTTCTTATCGGAACGGTTACCGAGATAGTTCCCGACGCGGCAAGCAGAACGCTCAGCGCTCACATTGAGCCGGCGGTAGATCTGAAGGACGTTTCAAGGGTTATGATAATAAAGGATTTTGCAGGCTACACGGAAGAGCCTGCGGACACAGCCGAATAAATTCAGAGGGAGGAAGCGCATGAACAGCCAAAGATCGCCTATTACCTGGCAAAAGCTCACAAGAAAAAGCATAGTCTGGTCTCTGTGGCTATTTGCCGCAGCGTTGGTGCAGACAAGTGTGCTCTCGCGCTATCAGCCCTTTGGGGTGGTGCCGGAGATCGTGTTACCCTGCGTTATTGCCATCGCTATACACGACGGTGAGAGATCCGCCACCATATGCGGGATCATAGGCGGACTTATTATTGATTCCCTTGGCTCGGGCGGTTTCAGTGCCTCTGCCGTGGTTTATATGCTTTTGGCGGTGGCGGCGGCCTTTCTTACCTATTCGGTGCTCAGTCGGGACTTTTTGTCCTGGGCTATTGCAACCGTATTTGCCTTGGCCGTTTGCAACGTCGTATCCTCGATCTATGCGGGGATAAGCGTCGGTGCTCCCTTTTTTGAGTATCTTGGACGCACGTTTTTCAGATATATTTTTTCGTCCTTCATTTTCTCGTTGCCCTTTTACGTTGTAACGCGGCTTATCTGGCGCAGATTTTTTAACAACAGGGAAATGGAAGGATAATTCTGTAATTTTTGAAATCTTAGAAAGGAGGCCTACCGTATGAGAAGGAAAAGAGACGGCAAAAAGCAATCCCACCATTTGCTTCGTATAGCGTCTGTGGGTGTGGTTTTTGCGGTGGTTCTTGTCATTTACGTTATCATGCTGATGCAAAGGCAGATAGTTGACCGAGACAGATATATAAGCGGTATTCTCACGAGCGGAAATACCCGCACGGTGGTGATTCCCGCCCACAGAGGCGAGATATTTGACCGAAACGGAAAGCCTCTCGTTACAAACGAATATAAGTACAGCGTTGTTTTCGATTACGGCGCTATGCCCTACGATGCCCACGAATCAAACTCCGCAATTCTTGCGGCAAAGCAGCTGCTGGAGGACGCAGGCTACGTGGGCAATAACGTAAGCACCGACAGCATTTTCCTGGGAAGCTATCCTAATCTCATCTACGACGAGCGCAAAACGGCAGATGCTTCTTATATGTCCGAGTTTTCAAAGATGCTTGAGGCAAAGAAGATGGACAGCGACATTCGCGCTCCCGAGCTTGCCGAATATTACGTCAAGAGATTTGCTCTTGATGATCGGCAGGACGGTAAGCTTGTGTATACGGCAGATCAGGTGGATTTCCTTATCGGTGTGCGCTTTGCCATGGATCTGAAAAAATTCAGCACTGCCGCGCCATACGTTTTTGCTCAGGACGCTGACGTGAATATCCTTACCTACTTTGAGGAATCCAACATTCGCGGAGTGGCTATCAAGACCGACACACAAAGAAAATATGAATACCCCGGTTATGCTTCCCATATTCTCGGACGGGTCGGAAAGATCCACGCTGAAAACTGGGAATATTACAAGGAGCTGGGCTACGACATGGACGCTGTCGTGGGCACTTCGGGCTGTGAGCAGATATTTGAGCAATATTTGCACGGAACAGACGGAAAAATGCTCATTGAGGAGGACGAGAACGGAAATATTCTCTCCCGTAAGGTCATAAAGGAGCCGATTCCCGGAAACGACGTCTGGCTGACCATTGACATTGATATGCAGATAACTGCCGAGGACGCTTTGCGTGAAAATATCCTCTATATTCGTGACAAGGCAAATCAGACGGCAGGAGCTCTTGACGGCGAGGATGCGTCCGCGGGTGCGATCACGGCTATCGGTGCAAGTAATGGCGACGTTTACGTTATGGCTTCAAATCCCACCTACGATCTTGAAAAATTCAACGAAGAATACGCTTCCTTGCGTGACGACGAGCTGAAGCCTCTGCTGAATCGCTCGACTATGGGTCTCTATCAGCCGGGTTCAACGTTTAAGGTAGGCGTTGCCACGGCTGCACTTGAAGAAAAGGTGATCACGCCAAATACCACCATAGTAACAAAGGGTCGATACACCTATTACGATGAAAACGGTCCACGTTGCTGGGTATATCTGAAGAACGGAGGCACTCACGGCGCAATAAACGTTGTGGGCGCTATTGAGGTGTCCTGCAACTATTTCTTCTACGATGTGGGCAGAAGGTTGACCATCGAGAAGATGAACGAATATTCAAAAAAATTCGGTCTCGGTGTCAGCACGGGAATCGAGCTTTCCGAGTATGTGGGAATCCTTGCCGGCAAGGAATACAGAGATTCAAAGGGGCTTGAATGGTACCCCGGAGATACATTGCAGGCGGCTATCGGACAGTCTGATAACCTGTTTACTCCTTTGCAGATAAGCTGTTATATCGCCATGATCTCGAACGGAGGAACACGTTATTCGGCACATCTTTTGTCAAGTGTGCGCCACTATTATACAAACGAGATAATCTACGAGTATACTCCCGTTGTGCTTGACGAGATAGAAATATCCGACAGCACCTACAGTACCATTTGCCGTGCCATGAAAAGCGTGACCCAGGAAGGCTCGGCAAAGAGGATCTTCTCCAAATACCCCATAGCTATCGGCGGCAAGACGGGAACTGCGCAGGTCAGTGAGAAAAAGAGCGATAACGCTATTTTCACGGCGTTTGCCCCCTATGACAGTCCCGAAATTGTCAGCACCTGTATAATAGAGCAGGGAAGTAACGGAACCGACGCGGGAATTACCGTTAAGGCCATATTCGACAATTATTTTGGATTTGAGGAATAAATTCAAAAAAAAAGCTTTACAAATTAAGTTAAAAGATGTAAAATATAATCAAATATTCAATTTGGAGGGACAGGAATGGTATCCGGCGAAAATAAACAACTTGTAGATCAGCTTTGCAAACTTATCGCGAGCATTGATGACCCGACAGAGGTAAAGGCTTTTCTGGAGGATCTGTGCAGTAGCAGTGAGATCAATCAGATGGCTCAGAGAGTTGAATGTGCGAAGCTTTTACTTGAGGGCAACACTTACAACAAGATAATAGCGGAGACCGAAATATCCTCTGCCACACTGAGCAGGATATCCCGTTGCACTCAGCACGGAAGCGGCGGATACAGCCGTACCCTGGCGCAATTCTTCGGAATTAAAACCTATATATAAAAGAAAACCGACGCGATCGCGTCGGTTTTCTTTTATTTTATAAGATATTCGAATTCTTCAAACTTAAAGCATAGGTTTTCTGCCGTGTGAGCGTCGCTTGAGAGAATGAGTGTTCCCCCTTTTTGCTTGATGTGGTCGCACAAGAGCTTGTGAGGGTACGGCTCGGTGCGGTGGCCTCTGGAGATCGCACCCGTGTTTATCTCAAAAGGAATATTCAGGGGCAAAAGCGCGTCGATAGCCCCTTTTGCAGCCGCTAAATACCGCGGATCCGCCATATCGAAAAGACGGTTGCCCTCGTTGAATTTGGCTATGAGGTCAATGTGTCCTACGATGTGGATCTTTTTGTTTGCAAGGGTCGCCACCGTGCGGTAGTATTCCCGGGCGAAGGCGTAATAGTCGCCACCGAAATATTCACGGCAGATCTGCTCAAAATCCGATGGTGATTCGTCGACAGGCAGATATTTGTCCCCGCATCTTACGTAGTGAGCCGAGCCGATGACGTAGTCGTAATCCGAGGTATCAAGGTCGGACAGCGCGTCAAACTCGATGCCAAGCAAAACCTCGATCTTATCCGAATATTTCTCTTTCAGACGACGCATTTCTGCCTTGTATTCCTCAGTCTTTTCGAGCGATAGGCAATAGCTTGAATCGAAAGCGGTGTAACCGTGCTCCGAAATTCCGATGGTGGTCAGACCGCGCTCAATTGCCGCCAAAACCATCTCCTCGGGGGTGTTTTTTCCGTCGCAAAAGCAGGTGTGGCAGTGGAGATCGCGCCCGATCATTTTGTCATTTTCTCCTGCTTTACCTTGTGGTCGATAACGTGGCGGGAAGCCAGCTCGCGGTGGATCTCTTCAAGAGAGATTCCCGCCTCGGTCATAAGCACGAGGGTGTGGTATGCCAGATCCGCGATCTCGTAGATCGTCTCCTTTTTGTCCTCGGCCTTAGCGGCGATAATTACCTCGGTACATTCTTCACCCACCTTTTTGAGGATCTTGTCAAGGCCTTTGTCGAACAGATAGGTAGTATAAGAGCCTTCCTGGCGGTTGATCTTTCTGCCCTCGATGAGCTTCATGAGACCCTCAAGGGAAAATTCGTGAAGTTCATCACTTTCCCAAACGGGATTTTCAAAGCAGGAGAAGGAGCCTGTGTGGCAGGCGGGGCCGTCAGGCTCAACAACTACCGTCAGCGCGTCGTAGTCGCAGTCTGCGGTGATCGAAACGATGTGCTGGTAATTTCCGCTTGTCTCGCCCTTGAGCCAAAGCTCCTGACGGGAACGGCTAAAGAAGCAGGTCAGACCCTTTTCCATTGAAATTTTGAGGCTCTCGCGGTTCATGTAAGCCAGGGTGAGCACCTTTTTTGTAACGGAATCTACAACGATGGCAGGGATAAGTCCCTTTTCGTCAAATTTAAGCTTTTCGATGTCTAACATAATGATCTCCTATCAAATAATTCTTACGGGAATTTGGTTCTTCTTCAGTTCTTCCTTGAGGTCGCGGATCTTGACTTCGCCAAAGTGGAAGATAGATGCTGCCAACCCTGCGTCTACCTTTGGAAGCGCACGGAACAATTTCGTAAAATCGTCGATACAGCCGGCACCGCCCGAGGCGATAACGGGAACACTGACAGCATTACATACGGCGTCGAGCATTTCGAGGTCGAAGCCGCCCTTGACGCCGTCCGTGTCGATGGAGTTCACGACGATCTCGCCCGCACCCGATTCGGCACCGCGGCGGATCCATTCGATGGCCTCCATACCCGTGTTTTCGCGTCCTCCCTTGGCAAATACGCGGAAAACACCGTCAACGCGCTTGATATCGCAGGAAAGCACCACGCACTGGTCGCCATACCGCTTTGCGGCTTCGGCTATAAGAGAGGGATTTTTTATTGCTCCCGAATTGACGCTCACCTTGTCCGCGCCGCATTTGAGCACGCGGTCAAAGTCGGAAAGTGTGTTGATCCCTCCTCCGACAGTCAGAGGAATGAACACGGATCGCGCAAGCTCGCAGAGAATATCCGTAAACAGCTCACGACCCTCGGCGGATGCTGTAATGTCGTAGAAAACAAGCTCGTCGGCACCGCAGTCGCTGTAGAACTTTGCCAGCTCCACGGGAGACGCAACGTCGCCCAGTCCTTCAAAATTTACGCCTTTGACAACACGTCCGTTTTTGACGTCAAGGCAGGGAATTATTCTTTTAGTTATCATTTTGCCACCTCGATAGCCTCGGAGAGGTCGATTGCACCAACATAATATGCCTTGCCGATGATTGCGCCGTGCATATTCATTTTACGAAGACGTTTTACGTCTTCGACCGTCGAAACGCCGCCGGATGCGATAATGTTCATCTTAAATTTTTCGGACAGAGTGCCATAAAGGTCGTGGTTTGCGCCCTGCATTGCGCCGTCCTTTGAAATATCGGTGCAGATTATTGTCTGCACACCGATATTTTCCATATCGGCAAAGAACTCTTCGGCGGTGATGTCAGCGGTCTCGGTCCACCCCTTGATGGCGACCTTGCCGTCCTTTATGTCAATGCCGACAGCGATTCTCTCACCGTACTTTTCAAGGGCGGTCAGAAGAAACTCTCTGTCCTTTACCGCCGCCGTTCCGAGAATGACGCGGTCGATTCCTGCCGAAAGGTAGGTATCCACCGTTTCCATGCTTCGTATTCCGCCGCCGACCTCGGTGAAAAGTCCCGAATCCGCGATTATTTTCTTTATGGTTTCAAGATTGGGGGTAGTGCCGTCCCGAGCGCCTTCAAGGTCTACCAGATGAAGGCAGGCAGCACCCCTCAGAGCAAAATCCTTTGCTAAGGACGGGGGATCGTCAGAATAAATAGTCATTTTATTATAGTCTCCGTGGAGCAGGCGAACCGCCTTGCCGCCATAGAGATCGATCGCGGGAAAAATTAACATTTTGTACCTCTTTAGGATTTACTCGCAGAATGCTTTTAGGATTTTAAGACCAACCTCACCGCTTTTTTCGGGGTGGAACTGACAGCCCATAACGTTGCCGCGTGCCACGGCGGCGGTCAATTCTGCTCCGTATTCAGCGACGGCGACAGTATCCTTGGCGCAATTTGCGCCATAGTAGGAGTGAACGAAATAAACGTGATCACCCTCGTTTATATATTTGAACAGAGGGGACTTGTTTTCGGTGAATTTCAGCGCGTTCCAGCCGATGTGTGGGATTTTCAGGTCAGCGGGGATAACGTTTGAGATGGTGACGATATCGCCCTCAATCAATCCGAGTCCCTTATGTTCACCGTACTCAAAGCTTCGCTCAAGCAGAAGCTGCATACCAAGGCAAATACCAAGCAGGGGCTTGCCCGCTTTGGCTTCCTCGATTATGACACGGTCAAGACCCGTAGCGCGCAGCTTTGCCGCCGCGTCACCAAAGGCTCCGACACCCGGAAGTATTATTTTATCGGCATTTCTGATCACGTCCGCGTCGCCTGTAACCACAGCATCCGCGCCCACGGCCTTCAGGGAACTGACCAGAGAAAAGAGATTTCCTACGCCGTAATCTACAACTGCTATCATCAGAGAACACCTTTCGTAGATGGGATCTCGCCTGCAAAATCGGAGTCGATTTTTACAGCCGCGCGAAGTGCGCGGGCAACGGCTTTAAAAGCTCCCTCGATTATGTGGTGGGAGTTTCTGCCGGCGTTCTGAACGATGTGCAGAGTAATGCTCGACGTGCGGACAAACGCCTGCCAGAATTCCTCGCAAAGCTCGGTATCAAAGTCGCCGACCTTCTCGGCGGGGATTTCAAGACCGTAGGCGAGGTAGCTTCTGCCCGAGATGTCAAGTGCGGCGGTGATGAGTGCTTCGTCCATGGGAAGCATCATAGAGCCGTAACGGCAGATGCCCTTTTTGTCGCCGAGAGCTTCGGAAAGTGCCATTCCGAGACAAATGCCGATGTCCTCCACTGTGTGGTGGAAGTCCACGTTGGTGTCACCCGTGCATTTTACCGTCAGATCAAATCTGCCGTGACGGGCAAAGAGGGTCAGCATATGGTCGAGAAAGCCGCAGCCTGTGTCGATCTCGCTTTTTCCCGAGCCGTCGAGGGCAAGGGTCAGATTTATGTCTGTTTCCGCTGTTTTGCGAATAATTTCTGATGTTCTCATATTTTTTCGTTCCTTTACGATAGAATATCCTTTATTGCGCCCAGGAGCGCATCAACCTGATCTCGGGTGCCGACGGTTATGCGGTTGTAGTCCGCAATTTTTTCGGCGGTGAAGTGGCGCACAAGTATTCCGCGTTCACGCAGAGCAAAGTAGAGGTCTGCGCCGCCAATTTTGTCGGACTTTGCAAAGACGAAATTTGTCTTTGAATCGGTGACGTCAAAGCCGAGGGAGCGAAGCTCGCTCGTCAGAAAATCACGGTTTTCGGCGATGATTTTACAGTTTTTGCGAGTTGTTTCCTCGTCCTCAAGCTGACCCACGCCCGCAGCCATGGTCATAGAGTTTATATTGTAGGGATTGGTTGAATATTTGATCGTCCGAAGGTCTGCGATAAGAGCCTTTGACCCGATGCCAAATCCCAGACGCGCGCCTGCCATCGAGCGGGATTTTGAGAAGGTCTGGGTCACCAGCAGGTTATCGTATTTCTCAATAAGAGGAATACAGCTCTCACCGCCGAAATCCACGTAAGCCTCGTCGATAACTACCACGTTGTTTGGATTGTTTTTCAAAACAAGCTCGATTTCATTCCGTGTCAGAGCTATTCCTGTGGGCGCGTTGGGATTTGCGATAAAGATCGTTCCTTTGGCATCAAAATAGTCCTCAATATTTACAGTGAAATCATCTTTGAGAGGAATAACTCTTGCGGGCAGGGAATTTATCTCGGCAAATACCGAGTAAAAGCCGTAGGTGATGTCCGCAAAGACCGCGGGAGTGTCCTTGTCGCAGAACGCCATGAAAGCGAAATTGAGGATCTCGTCCGAGCCGTTGGTGGCAAGGACCATATCGGGGGTGACCCCGCATGCCTCGGCAAACTTTGCGTGAAGCGGTGTGCATTCGGGATCGGAGTAAAGCTGAAGCGATTCCGCCGCTCTTGATGCATATTCAACGGCTTTTGCCGACGGCGGAAAGGGGGATTCGTTTGTGTTGAGTTTTATAAATTTACGTTCCTTTGGCTGTTCACCGGGGGTGTAGGGAACCAGGGATTCGTATTTTCGGCTTAGATATTTGCTCATTTTCAGTCCTCAAGTCGAATGACTGCGCTCTTTGCGTGAGCGGTGAGCCCTTCCTTTGTAGCAAAGTATTCAACGTCGCGCGCGATCTTTGCCAGCGCTTTCTTTGTGTAGTAGGTGTACTGTGTCTTTTTGATGAAATCGTCTACCGACAGGGGGCTTGAGAACTTTGCCGTGCCGCTTGTGGGCAGGGTGTGGTTGGGACCTGCCATGTAGTCACCCAGAGCCTCGGGGCAGTTTCTGCCCATGAAGATGGATCCTGCGTGGCGGATCTTATCAAGATAATCAAAGGGGTTTGAAACGCAAAGTTCAAGGTGCTCGGGAGCGATCTCGTTTGCAATCTCAATTGCTGCGTCAAGCGTGTCGGCCACGATGATCTTGCCGCCAACGTCGATAGACTCGCGGGCGATCTCGGCACGCTCAAGCAAGGGGATCTGACGCTCCAGCTCCTCGGATACTGCCTGTGCCAACTCCATTGAATCGGTTACCAGCACCGCGCTTGCCAGCTTGTCGTGCTCAGCCTGTGAGAGCAGATCTGCTGCCGCGTGACGGGGATCAGTCTCGCCGTCGGCAACGATAAGAATTTCGCTGGGGCCCGCGATCATGTCGATGGACACCTGACCGAATACCTGCTTTTTTGCCTCTGCCACGAAGGCGTTGCCGGGGCCAACGATCTTGTCAACCTTGGGAACGCTCTCGGTTCCGTACGCCAGAGCCGCTACCGCCTGTGCGCCGCCGACCTTGAATATCTTGTCGATGCCCGCTATCTTTGCCGCCGCCAAAATTACGGGATTTACCTTTCCGTTTTTCTGGGGAGGCGTTACCATGACCACCTCTTTTACACCTGCAACCTTTGCGGGAATGGAGTCCATGAGCACGGTGGAGGGGTAAGCTGCCGTACCGCCGGGAACGTAAAGTCCGGCACGGTCAACGGGAATGATCTTCTGACCGACCACAATGCCGTCCTCGTCGTTAATTATAAAACTGTTTCTTCTCTGCTTTTCGTGAAATTTTCTGATGTTCACAGCCGCTTTTTCGAGAACCTCAAGGAAGCGAGGCTCAACCGATGCCACCGCCTCGTCGATCTCTTCCTTTGTGACAGCGATAGAGGAAAGGTCAGTCCCATCGAACTTTGCTGTGTATTCAAGGAGGGCTTTATCTCCGTTTGCCCTTACGTTTGCGATAATATCCGCAACTATCTCTTCTACGTTAAAGGTGGGTATAACTCTGGCGAAGATGTCCTTGTTTGCCACCTCGCCGTATTTTAAAATCTTGATCATTTTATTTGCCTTTCTTTTGGATTACTGCTCTTTTATCTGCTTTGCAATATGGTCGCGGAGCTTTTCGATCTGCGCTCCCTTGAACTTAAAGCCTGCCTTGTTGGCAATGAGACGAGCACTGATGGGGACGATGGTCTCTTTTACTTCAAGGTCGTTTTCCTTTAAGGTTGTGCCCGTTTCAACTATGTCCACGATAACGTCGGACAGTCCCAGAATAGGTGCTATTTCGATAGAGCCGTTCAGATGGATAATATCAATGTCGCGGCCGATCGACGCGTAATAATTGCGCGCGATCCGTGAAAACTTCGTTGCAACCTTGAGGGTCTTCGTGCTGTCGTCGCAAAAATCCTTTTTCGCCGCTACCGCCATTCGGCAGATTCCCGTGTTCATATCCAGAAGCTCGTATACGTCGGGGGCATATTCAAGAAGAATATCCTTTCCGCACACGCCGATGTCCGCGGCGCCTCTTTCAACGTAAATGGATACGTCCGAGGGTTTGACCCAGAAATAGCGGACCTTCGCCTCGTCGTTGGTGAAAATGAGCTTTCGGCTGTTTTCAAGGAGTGCGGGACACTCAAATCCCGCCTGAGCAAACATTTTGTAGACCTTTTCGCCAAGTCTTCCCTTGGGGAGTGCTATGTTCAGATAATCCTGTGCGTCGGCTTCGGGAGTTGCATCTATATCGGAATCTTCAAGCTCCTCGATCAGATCAAGGTAGAGCGCAAATCCGACGGCAGAGTTTTTCTTGCCCATCTTCCGCAGAAGATTGTCGTACTGACCGCCCGAAAGAATGCTTTTGGAAAGCCCGCGGATAAATCCTCTCATGACGATTCCGCTGTAATAGCTCATGTCGTCGGTGACCGAGAAATCAATGCGGATCTTTCCTGCTTTTACGTAATCATTGAGCAGAGAAAGCTGGCGGCGAAGGATAGCGGCTGCCGCTTTGCCTTCGGAGCTTTCAAGCTGAGGCTCGATCGTACCGAGAACCGTCTCGGGGTCGCCGTAGCAGGTGATTATGCTATTGAGAAGTGCGGTCTTTTCCTGTGGAACCCCGGCTTCTCGGCAAATGCTCAGTGCCTCACCGAGATTTTTGTCCTTTATGGCGGACAGCAGCTCTGCGCGCTGGGCAGGGGCTATCTCGGGCAGATCCACCGCCTCGGAGACGATTCCGAGATGGGAGACGTCAAGAACGAAATCATCAGAAACGGTCTCAAGGCTTTTTGCCGCTAAGGAAATGACCTCGGACAGAGCTTTGTCGTCTACGTTTCCGATATATTCAAGTCCCGTCTGCATGATCTCCTTGAAATCGCCCTCGCTTCCTGTGGGACGGTATACGTTTTCGTTGTAGAAGACCTTGTATTCATTTGCATCCTTAGTGCTCTTTACGATAGAGAGGGTCACGTCGGGCTTCAGTGCCATGAGTTTGCCGCCGTTGCCCGTAAAGGTGATTATGTTGTCGGAAATGAGGAAATTTTTGTTTTCTGCGTAGAGATCGTATTCCTCAAATTTGCTCATTTTGTATTGCGAATACCCACATGAGCGGTAAAGCTCTCTCAGGCAAAAGACCGCTTTTTCAATGGGCGAGAGCACGCTGTCATTTATCTTCATTTTTCGTTTCCTTCCTTTAAAACCGCCTTGTAGCCTTTACCGTAGGTGAGGCACTTGTTGACTCGGCAGATGGTTGCGGGACTTGCTCCCGTTTCGCGGGTTATTTCCTGGTAGCTCTTGCCTTCGTCAAGCATTTCCGCAACGCGGAGACGCATTGCCAGGTCGCGCATTTCTTTTATGGTGCAGATGTCCTCAAAGAAGTCGTAGCATTCGTCGACGGTCTTGAGGCGCAATATGGTCTCAAACAGCTTATCTGTCAATTCTGAATGGATTCCTTCCATGTGTATCCGTCCTTTCGGTTGGTTTGAAAATTACTTCACCATTATATCACGGTGAAGTGGTCTTGTCAATAGAAATATGCCCAAAAAAGCCGAATCTTCCATATTTTAACATATGTTACAGAAGATTTGGGCGCATGATCCTATATGAATAGTGATTTTAAACAAAATGTATGGAATAAGGCCATCATATTTATTGTGTGCTATTGCAAAACAAGTGATATTTTGTTATAATTTGTTAAAAGGACACAAACGGAGAAGAGTATGGCAAACGAAAATATTCACGAGGGACACAGAGAAAGAATGAGAAAACGCTTTATTGAGGACGGGGAGCATTTTGAAACTCACGAGCTTTTAGAGCTTCTTCTGACCTATTCGATTCCCCGTCGGGACACAAACAGAACGGCGCACATATTGCTTAAAAGGTTCGGAAGCTACGACGGGATCCTTTCGGCCGACATGGATGAACTTACCTCGGTTGAAGGCGTCGGTCAAAGGACGGCAATGCTGATGAACGTTATAGGTGAGCTGTCAAGGCGTACAGAGAAATCCAAGAAGAAGGATCGCACCGTATATGACAGTGAAGAAAAGATCGGCAGGCTTCTTATCAAGAAGTATCAAGGCAAGAGAAGAGAGGAATGTCACATAATGCTCTTTGACGGCAAGCATCGCATGGTCGGATTCAAGAAGCTGGGAGAGGGAACGGTCAATGCCACGCACGTAGTCATTCGAACAGCGGTTGAATATGCCTACAAGCACAGGGCTGTTTCAGCGGTCATTTCTCACAATCATCCCGGCGGTATTGCTTGTCCCACCGACAGCGATATGCGTTTCACCGATGGGCTTCGCACGGCGTTCAGACTTATGGGAATAAACTTTGACGGGCATTTTATCGTAGCGGAGAACGATTGGTACATGATCGACGGCCGCCGAGAGGAGTATTGATGAAGATTTCTTATTATTCGGTAGGGGAGGGTTTTCCCCTCCCGCGTATTCGCAAATAATTTTTTATGCGGCGGGGCTTGATTTGCGTGGCAAACCGCCCCCGCCCTACGGGGTGATTCGTACAAAAACGACAGTGCTTTGGTTTACAAATAACTTTATAAAACGATCCACGTTGCCATCAAGGCAACGTGGATCGTTTTAATGCGGGGTTAGGGATTACCTTATCAAAGGGGCTTGGCGGGGGTGGCATAAATCGGATTTTTATTTTCTCGCCAGGCGCAGCGCGTTCAGATTTACAAAGATCGAGCTCAGGCTCATGCAGGCGGCGGCGATCATAGGCGAAAGAAGCACACCGAAAGCAGGGTAGAGCGCGCCTGCGGCAACGGGAATGCCAATTACGTTATAGAAGAACGCCCAGAACAGGTTTTCCTTGATGATCTTCATGGTGCGCGCGCTGAATAGAACAGCGTCGGGAACACCCGAGAGGCTGTTGGAAGAAAGAACGATGTCGGCACTTTCTATGGCAATATCGGTGCCGTTTCCGATGGCGATTCCAACGTCCGCGGCGGCAAGAGACGGACTGTCGTTTATGCCGTCACCTACCATTGCAACCCGCTTACCCTCTGCTCGTTTTTGAAGCAGGTAATCGGATTTTCCCGCCGGTGTTACACCGCCTACAGCATCCGCTAAGAAAAGATCCTTTTTTATTATGTCCGCGTTTTGCTGACTGTCACCCGTTAGCAAAATCACCTCAAGACCTGCCTTTGACATGCGCTCAATAGCCTGCGCCGAGTCGGATTTGATCTTATCCGAGGCATAGATGACGCCGAGAAGCTCTTTTTCACAAGCAAAATACATAGGTGTTCCGTCGGATACGGGGACGGCGGAAATATCAACTCCAAGCTCGCTCATAAACGCGGCGTTTCCGCCGAAATATTTCCGTCCCTCAATTATGCCGCTGATTCCCCGTCCGGGAACGGCGGTCTGGTCGGTGACGTTGTAAAGCCCGATGTTTTCCGCGTACCTTTCGATGGCGCGAGCCAAGGGGTGCTCACTGTTCTTTTCAAGGGACGCGGCTATCTTTATAAATTCGTCCTCGTCGATCTGCGCGAACACAGCCGAAACGGTAGGCTTGCCTTCGGTCACGGTACCTGTTTTATCAAGTATCACCGTGTCGATATGACAAAGGTTTTCCAGAGCCTCCGCACTTTTTATAAGGATCCCCATACCGGCGCATCTGCCTGTGGCAACCGTTATTGCAACGGGTGTGGCAAGTCCAAGGGCGCAGGGGCAGGAGATGACGAGGACCGAAATGGTGCACCTCAGCGCCATGGAAATATCCTTTGCGGCAATTATCCAGATCACAAACGTGAGAAGTGCCAGCCCCATGACTACGGGGACGAACACTCCCGCGACCTTGTCCGCGAGTCTTGCTACGGGGGCTTTTGTTGCGCCCGCGTTTTCGACCAATTCAATGATCTTTGCCAGGGTGGTTTCACTTCCGACCCGGTCAGCTCGCATTTTAATTATTCCCGAACCGTTGACTGTGCCTCCGGTTACGGGACTTCCTGCGGATTTCTCTGTGGGGATACTTTCACCTGTGATCGCCGATTCGTCTATTGCCGTAAGTCCCTCCGTGACCGTTCCGTCTGCCGGAATACTCTCGCCGGGACGGACTATCAGAATATCGCCCGGGACTATCTCATCGGTGAGAATGCCGATCTCTTTTCCGCCGCGGATCACCGTGGCTGTTTTTGGCGAAAGGTTGATAAGTCGGCGTATTGCCGCGCCCGTTTGACGGCGGGATCGGGATTCGAGGGCTTTTCCTACGGTCACAAGGGTCAATATCATCGCCGCGCCGTCGTAATAGAGGTTGTGAGCGGCATGAACGTTGCCGCGCAGGGTCAGATAGGTTTCAGCCAAGCTGTAGACCATGGCCGCCGCAACGCCCACGGACACAAGGCTGTCCATATTCGGGTGGCCGCGGAAAAATGCGGGAATACCCGACAAAAAGAACTTGAAATTCACCGCGATAACGGGAATTGTCAGCGCAAGCTGAATAAGCGCGAAAGCGACAGGGCTTTCTTTCATTGAAATGAACGCAGGAACGGGCAATCCCATCATCTCGCCCATGGCGACGTACATCAAGATTATCATTATTGGCAAAGAAACCAGGAGCCTCAGTCCTTCATTTCCGCTTTTTTGCTCTGTTCTGCCTTCGTAAGGGGCTGCCTTGAAACCTGCCTTTTTCACGGCCGTGATTATGGCTTCTTTTTTGATTTTATTTTCATCGTAGTCGCATAGCATGAACGCGCCGTCAAGATTGACGGTCACGGCATTTACGCCCTCAAGTTTAGAAACCGCACGCTCGGTGGCCGAGGAACAGGCAGCGCATTTCATGCCGGTGACAGAGAATTTTTCTTTCATTTGCCGACCTCTTTCTTCATATTTAAGTATAATTATATCTCATATTATTTTTTTTGTCAATGGCGATCATATATGCAAAACCCATAAAATAAATCTCCTATATTTGATATAATCGTGCAAAAAAATAGCTTGACTTTTGACGAAATATGGAGTAAAATAAGATGTATAGTTTTTGATTTGTAAAAGCCGAGGCTTTTATAAATAGATACGGCCGCGGCGTAAGTAAAACTGCGGACCGAAAAACAATATGAGGAGGAACATTAAAATGTTCAAGAAAGTTTTATCCCTTATTCTTGCGGCAGCACTGCTTTGTACTGTTGCTATGTCCTTCGTTTCTTGCGGCGACAAGGCTGACGACGACATTAAGGGCATGAGCGAGTCCCCTCTTGCAATTCCCGAGCTGAAGGCTGACTTCACAGTTCCCGAGAATTTCAAGATCGGCTTCATCTGCCTGCACGACGAGTCTTCCACCTATGACCTGAACTTCATCAACGCAGTTCTCCGTTACCAGGAGGCTCTCGGTCTGAAGAACGAGCAGGTTATCATCAAGAGAAACATCGAAGAGACAGAGAAGTGCTATGAAGCAGCTGTTGACCTTGTAAGCCAGGGCTGTAACATCATCTTCGCTAACTCTTTCGGCCACGAGCCTTACATCGCTCAGGCTGCTGAAGCATACCCCGACGTTCAGTTCTGCCACGCTACAGGCGTAACAGCAGCTGATAAGGGTCTTGCTAACTTCCACAATGCATTCGCATCCATCTACCAGGGTAGATATCTTGCAGGTATCGCTGCAGGTCTCAAGCTCAACGAGATGATCAAGGCAGGCGAGATCACAGCTGAACAGGCTAAGATGGGCTACGTTGGTGCATACACATACGCAGAGGTTATTTCCGGTTACACATCCTTCTACCTTGGCGCAAAGTCTGTTTGCCCCACAGTAACAATGGACGTTCAGTTCACAGGTTCTTGGTATGACGTAACATCCGAGAAGAACGCAGCTGAGGCTCTTATGGCAGGCAAGTGCGTTCTCATCTCTCAGCACGCTGACTCCATGGGCGCTCCCGGCGCTTGCGAGGCTGCAGGTGTTCCCAACGTTTCCTACAACGGCAGCACATACGAGGCTTGTCCCGAAACATTCATCGTTTCCTCTGCTATCAACTGGTCTCCTTACTACATGTACATCACAAAGTGCTTCGCTGAAGGCACAGACATCGCTCCCAACTGGTGCGGTGGTATCGAGGAAGGCTCTGTAGTTCTTACAGGTATCAACCTCGACGTTGCAGCTGAGGGTACAGTTAAGGCTATCGAGGATGCTATTGCAGCGTTCAAGGCAGGTACTCTTAACGTATTCACAACAGACAGCTTCACTGTTGGCGGTGAGACTCTCGTTCACGATCTCGTAAGCGACGGTTACTTCCACGAGTCCGAGGCTATTTCTGCTCCTTCCTTCGATGTAAGAATCGACGGAATCACTCTCCTCAACGAGAAGTACTAATATTATCCGAACACGGGAAAATTCCCGTTGCCTTTCAGGCGGAGCCTTACCGCTCCGCCTGATCGCGTTTCACAATGTAAAAAAATTGCGCGGAGGAAACACGTGAATACTACTGTTGCTCTTGAACTGAAAAACATATCCAAGCGATTTGGCGACAAATACGCAAATAAAAACGTTGACCTGACTCTTAACAAGGGAGAGATCCTTGCCATTCTGGGCGAAAACGGAAGCGGCAAGACGTCAATGGTGAATATGATCGCGGGTATCTATTACCCCGACGAGGGTGAGATCTTTGTTGACGGCAAGCCCGTTGTTATTACCTCTCCCAAGGACGCATTCAAATATAAGATCGGAATGATACATCAGCATTTTAAGCTTGTTGATGTCTTTTCTGCCAGCGAAAATATTGTTCTGGGCATAAAGGAAAAGGGTAGATTCAAGATGGCGCAGGTCGACCGGAAGGTGGCCGAGATCACTCAAAGATACGGATTCCAGCTGGATCCCAAGAAAAAGATACATGAAATGTCTGTTTCCGAAAAGCAGACGGTCGAGATAGTAAAGGTGCTTTACCGAGGTGCCGATATACTTATTCTCGACGAGCCTACAGCCGTTCTTACTCCTCAGGAGATAGAAAAGCTGTTTGACATTCTCCGCCGTATGCGTGACGACGGAAAATCTATCATAATTATCACCCATAAGATGAACGAGGTGCTCTCGCTCTCCGACAGGGTTGCGGTAATGCGCCGCGGTGAGCATATTGCTACCGTTGAAACGGCGCAGACCAACGAAAATGAGCTCACCGAAATGATGATGGGCGAAAAAGTGGAATTGAATATTGAACGTACCGAGCCGAAAAACGTAAAAGATCGGCTGGTCGTTGAAAATATATGCTCTAAAAACTCTGATGGCATCACGGTGCTTGACAATATTTCCTTTACCGCACGCGCAGGTGAAATTTTGGGCGTTGCGGGTATCGCGGGATCGGGTCAGCGTGAGTTGCTTGAAGCAATCGCGGGACTTTACCATATAGACGACGGTAAGATAGTATATCACAATCCCGAGAACGACGAGGAGGAAAATCTCCGCGACAAAACGCCTCTGCAGATCTCTCAGCTTGGCGTGCGTCTTTCCTTTGTGCCCGAGGACCGTCTCGGCATGGGACTTGTGGGCAACATGGATATTGTCGACAACGTAATGCTGAGAAGCTACAAGAGAGGAAAGTCTATGTTCCTTGACCGCAAGAATCCTCACGATCTTGCGATGGAGCTGATTGAGGAGCTTCACATTCTTACCCCCGACGAGCACACGCCCGTGCGCCGTTTGTCGGGCGGTAATATCCAAAAGGTCCTGGTGGGACGTGAGATTTCGGCGGCACCTTCGGTGTTCATGGCGGCTTACCCCGTTCGAGGACTTGACGTAAACGCGTCTTACAGTATTTACAATCTGCTCAACCGTCAGAAGGAGCTTGGAGTTGCGGTTATTTTCGTGGGTGAAGACCTTGACGTTCTTCTTGAGCTTTGCGACAGGATTATGGTCATAGCTTCGGGACAGGTGACGGGTATAGTTGACGCAAGAAGCGCAACAAAGGAAGAGATCGGTCTCCTTATGACCGCGCATAACACACAGGGAGGTAGCTCGAATGAATAAGCAGGAACGCATAAAAAAGAACACAGAGCCCCTCTTTCATATAACCAAGCGCAGTAACATCAGCTTCGGCCGCGCCATGCTTATCAGAGGTCTGGCGATACTTTTGTCGGTGGTGTTCATGTCGGTCGTAATGTTCCTTTTGGCAAAGGAAAATCCCGTGACCCTTCTCAAATCCATGTTTGACGGTGCTTTCGGAACTCCTCTGCGTATCTGGATCCTTTTCAGCGACACGGCAATACTGCTTGGAATTTCTCTGGCACTTACTCCTGCGTTCAAGATGAAATTCTGGAACTGCGGCGGCGAAGGTCAGGTAATGGTCGGATCCCTCACAGCGGCGGCTATGATGCTTTTCGTGGGTGACAAGGTGTCCCTTCCCGTTCTTATTCTGCTCACGGCAGTGTTCAGCACTGTTGCAGGCGGAATCTGGGGACTTATTCCCTCTGTCTTCAAAGCAAAGTGGAACACAAACGAAACTCTGTTCACCCTTATGATGAACTACATAGCAATTCAGCTTGTCACATATTTTTTGAAGGTCTTCGGAAACGCTCAGGGCAACCTTGAGCCTATGCCCCGTTTCGCTATTCCCAAGATGTTTAACGGCTCTTATTTCCTCAATATCGTGCTTATTCTGGTCATTTGTATTATCATGTATGTGTATCTCCGTTCCAGTAAGCAGGGGTATGAGATCGCCGTTGTTGGCGAGAGTGAAAAGACCGCAAAATATATCGGCATCAACGTTTCAAAGGTCATCATTCGCACCATGATCATCTCGGGTGCTCTTTGCGGACTTATCGGATTTTTGCTGGTTGCCAACGGAAGCTGCTCGGTAACGACCACCATTGCAGGCGGTCAAGGCTTTACAGCTATCCTGGTCTCCTGGCTTGGTAAATTCAATCCGCTTTATATGATCCTCACCTCTTTCCTTGTTATTTTCCTTCAAAGAGGAACGAGCTTTATGGGTGAGATCTACCGACTTGACACATCCATGGCTGACATATTTATTGGCGTGGTGCTTCTGTTCATCATCGGCTGTGAATTTTTCATTAACTATAAGATAAACTTCAGAAAATTCGGCAAGGGAGGTACTAAATAATGGCAGTTATAACCTTTCTTGTAAGTGCGATCAAATTTGGTATGGTCCTTCTGTTCGGCTCCACCGGCGAGACTATTACCGAAAAGTCGGGACACCTGAACCTTGGTCTTCCCGGTGTTATGTGCGTGGGTACGGCTTGCGGCTGTATCGCCGAGGCTATGTTCTTTGACATGGTTGGCGGAAGACGCGGAATGGAGCAACTTTCCTTTTTGGCGGTGCTTATTCCTATCCTGGCTACCCTTGCGGGCGGTGCGATTATGGGTCTTATCTTCTCGTTCTTCACCGTTACTCTTCACGCAAATCAGAACGTTACCGGTCTGGCAATGACAACGCTCGGCGTTGGTATTTCCGACTTTATGATCGCCTCTGTTGACGGCTATAAGTTTACCGCGGGCGCAAAGTTCTTTAATGCTCATCTGCCCTTTGCCGACAGCATGGGACAGTTCGGAAAGCTGTTTTTCTCTTACGGCATAATGGTTTACCTGTCTATTGCCGTGGCGATAGTGACCTCATTTGTTCTTAATAAGACAAAGGTGGGTCTGCACTTGAGAGCGGTTGGTGAGAATCCTGCAACTGCAGACGCAGCAGGTATCAGCGTAACCAAGTACAGATACCTTTCCACTTGCATTGGCTGTGCTGTTGCGGGTCTTGGCGGTCTGATGTTCGTTATGGACTACCTCAACGGCAACTGGGAATACGTTATCGACGCTATCGGTTGGCTTTGCGTGGCACTGGTTATTTTCACTACTTGGAAGCCCGTGTTCGGCATTTTCTGCTCCATCGTTTTCGGTGCGTTCTACGTCACCGCTGAATACGTTCCCGGCATTTCCCTGGCGGGCAAGGAGATCTTCAAGATGCTTCCTTATCTTATTACTATTGTGGTTCTGGTCATCACAAGTATCAAAAACAAGAAGGAAAATCAGCCTCCCGCGTCTCTCGGACTTCCTTATTTCAGAGAAGAAAGATAAAAAAACATTAAAATCTCCCGAGTTCCTCGGGAGATTTTTTTGACAAGGATTGGGCGCATTTGGTAGAATGGTGAACGATCGCTACGGGCGCGGGAGGGCATGTTAAAACCCCTCCCCTACGGGTATGGTTTATACGAACGACCACCGTTCACCGCCATCTCCATGGACCAGCGAATTCGGAGCAAATGAATCCTCAAAAACAATATCGTTTTCTGAAACCTCACCTTTCTCATTTTCTTTTACAAAGAAAATGAGATTGAAATTTCATTCGCAGACAAACGGTATGGGACCCCCTACCGTGTAAAAAGAAAAACTCCCTCGCACAGCGAGGGAGTAAAATTTTATTCTATTGTGAATGCTTCTTCGAATTCCCGAGACAAAACGTCTCCCGATTCCTCGATCTGATACAGACCGATCGTGTAGGTCTCGCCTACAGTCATCTCTTCGGTAATGAGAAGCGTATTGTCCGAAATGATCTTGGATTCCATAGTGCGTCCGTTTATACGAACCTCCGTCATGGGGGTTATTCCCGTGCAGCTGAGAACAAGACGCCCCTCCAGGTAGTCAACGTCGATGATCTCGATGGGGTCAATTCCCATGTTGAGCTCGGTGGGCGTGTAACGATCCTTGTTGCCCTCGTAAGCATAACGGTCGCCGTAAAGAACGTCGTAAGCCAACAGACCCAGCTCCTTTTCATATTCCTCTGTCACGGTGTTTCCAAAACGCTGGTGAAGGCTTGTGAAAAGTCCGTTTTTATATCCGAGAATAGACATGACATTTGCGGAGAGCTGGAATGCCTGCAGATCGACGGTCTGAGGTTCAACTTCCTCTCTGAAATTGTCCCAGATGACGTATTCTGTCTGATAGGTGTCGCCTGTTGCAAGGTCGGACGCTGCAAGATATTCAATGTTTGGAATGTGATCTCCGAACATTACTATCATGGTCGGCTCACCGCGCTCCTCGATCCGTGCAATGAGATCACCTATGAGAGCGTCGGTCTGACGGAGCTGATCAGCGTAATATCTGTAAGTCCAGTATTCCTCCTGGCTCTCTGCTCCCGTAAGATCTATTACAAGCTCGCCTTTGGGCTTTTTCGTAGGATATCTTCCATGCGCCTGAACGGTGATTCCGTAGACGAAATCTTCATTTTCTGTGGAATCGAGACACTTCATTATATAGTCTGCCAAAATGGCGTCCTTTTCCCAACCGCGGGGGGTATACTCAAGGTTCTGCATATACTCGCCTGACGTAAAGGAATCAAAACCGAGATTTGAAAAAACCTCATTTCTGTTGTAGAAGGTGCCGTTGTAGTTGTGAACGGCGTGAGCCGAATAGCCGTTTTCCTTGAGGTTGAAGGCAAGCGATTCGCAGGTGGTGCTTCGGAGAATGGTTTGATAGGGGTATTCCGCGGTGCCAAAGAGCTTGATGTTAATGCCTGTTAGAATTTCAAATTCGGTATTTACCGTTCCCGTGCCCACCGATGGCACGTAAAGGTGTCCGTGTGGGTATTTTTCTTTGAGTGCCGAGAAGTTCGGCGTGGGATTTTCGGTGAACTGCAAATTAACAAACTCGGAGGAGTCAAGGAAGGATTCAAGCTGAAGGAAAATGACGTTCGGCTTTGAGATCTGCGGGTCTACTACCTGCTCGGGAGGGGTCTGTGTGTCTTCGGGAGGGTTCTGATCTGTGGTCTCGGGAGGATCTGTGTCTTTGATCTGGTCGATCTTGTCCTTTGAATAGTCCTTGGGCTTTTTTATTCCGCGGTCGAATATTCCCACGGTGAAACAATAGGAAAAACCGTAATTGCTATAAGCCGTACCCAGGCTTTCGAATTTCTCGGGAAGGATCCCCATGCCGGTAAAGGTCACCGAGGAAACGAAGATCAGCGCGATGGTAGTTGCGATAGTGATAGCGGCTACCTTGAAGTCGACCACCGCTTTCTTTCCTTTAATAAATAGCAGTACTATGAGGATCAGTGCCAGGACGATGGCCGTGATTATCAATATAAGCTCTTTCAGGGAAAGATATTTCAGAAAAATTGATTTTACAGAGAAGATCAGCGCCAGATCCATGGCGTTAAAGGGTGTCACCCTGAACTGACCCTCGATATAGTCCGTAATACCGAACAGAAGCCACATAAGGCTTACCAGAATTGTTGCGGGCAGTCTTTTTTTCAGCAGCAGGGTAAATGTGTAGGTTATAAACATGATGAGTACGTTGAAAAGGAAAAGGTGCGGCTTTGTGAACATAAATCTTGCCGCCTTGCCTACCGAGTCGCGAACAAGACACTCAACAATAAAGGTCAATATAATTGAAAGTAGAAAATGACAGACGGGAACACGGTAAGCGAATTTTTTTGTCTTTTCGCAAAATCTTGTGTTGAAGTCGCGAAGGCTGCTCCATAGTCCTTTCATTTTTTCTGTGAATTTCATCTTTTTTCTCCTGTGAAAAATAAAATCGACTTATATTATATCTCTATTTTGTAAATAAGTCAAGTTTTTTGAGAAAAAAGGCCGATGGAGTGTGTTTTTATGCACAAAAAAGTGTATAAATTTATGCATATGCGCGTGTATTTGGCAAAATGCACAAAAACAGTTCCTCGAAGACGGAAAAGTTTTACAACATTTTAAGGGAAATCCCTTGACAAACAGGGGTTTTGGTAGTATAATTATGCACGTAAAGCGAATAATATTCAACAGGAGATAAAATCATGAAAAAGGAAAACATCAAAAAGGTAGTTCTTGCATATTCCGGAGGTCTTGACACCTCTATTATCATTCCGTGGCTCAAGGAAAACTACAATAACTGTGAGGTTATTGCGGTCTCGGGTAACGTAGGCCAGGCGGACGAGCTTGAGGGACTTGAGGAAAAAGCACTCAAGACGGGCGCATCAAAGCTCTACGTTGAGGATCTGACAGACGAGTTCGTTGACGAGTACGTTATTCCTACCGTAAAGGCAGGTGCTCTTTACGAGGAATATATGCTTGGCACATCCTTTGCACGTCCCGTTATTGCAAAAAGGTTCGTTGATTTAGCTGTGGCCGCGGGCGCGGACGCTATCTGCCACGGCTGCACGGGTAAGGGCAACGACCAGGTTCGTTTCGAGCTTGCTATCAAGGCTTTTGCTCCCGATATGCCTATCATCGCTCCTTGGCGTGAGTGGGACATCAAGTCCCGTGAGGAGGAGATCGAGTACGCAGAGGCGCACAACATTCCTCTGAAGATAAACCGCGAGACAAACTATTCAAAGGATAAGAACCTCTGGCACCTGTCCCACGAGGGTATGGATCTTGAGGACGCAGGAAACGAGCCTCTTTATGAAAAAGAAGGATTCCTTGAAATGGGCGTTTCTCCCATTCAGGCACCCGACACACCTACATATATCACTCTCGACTTTGAGCAGGGTACACCCGTTGCCTTCAACGGCGAGAAGATGAGTGCAAAGGAGATCATTCTTGCGCTGAACAAGGTTGGCGGCGAGAACGGTATCGGTCTTCTTGACATCGTTGAGAACCGTCTGGTCGGCATGAAGTGCCGCGGCGTATATGAAACTCCCGGCGGAGCAATTCTGTATTTTGCTCACAACTATCTTGAGACCATCTGTCTTGACAAGATGACCGCTCACGAAAAGCAGAAGCTCTCCATCACCTTTGCGGAGCTTGTATACAACGGTCAGTGGTACACACCTCTGCGCGAAGCTCTCTCCGCATTCGTTGACAAGACCCAGGAGACTGTTACAGGTAAGGTAAAGCTGAAGCTCTACAAGGGCAACATCATCAAGGCGGGCGTTTGGAGCGACTATTCCCTCTACTCCGAGGAGATCGCTACCTTTGGTGAGGACAACGTATACAACCAGGCAGACAGCGCAGGATTTATCAATCTCTACGGACTTCCCATCAAGGTTCGCGCGGCTGTTATGGCGAAGAATAAGAAGTAATTATTTTATGGTAAAGGATTTTGCCGCAGATTGGGCAAAATCCTTTATCGGTTTTAAAAAATACGAAATTTTCAGATAAAAGAGGAAGAAATCATGGCAAAAATGTGGGCGGGACGTACCGATGGTGCCGTAGATCAAGTGGCAAACGACTTCAATTCGTCTATCCGTTTTGACGGCCGTATGTACAGACAGGATATAAAAGGCTCTGTGGCGCATGCCGCTATGCTGGCGCTGAAGGGGATCATCACGGCAGATGAAGCCGACCTGATAACCAAGGGTCTTGAGGGTATTCTTTCCGATATTGAATCAGGCAAGCTGGCTCTTGACATGAACGCCGAGGACATACATATGTTCGTGGAAGAGGAGCTGACCGCACGAATCGGTGATGCGGGTAAGAAGCTCCATACGGCGAGAAGCCGCAACGACCAGGTGGCACTTGACGTGCGTATGTATCTGCGGGACGAGGTGGAGGATATTATCTCTCTTATCCGTTCGCTGATTGAGGCGATATGCCTGCAGGCGGAAGCAAACAAAGGGACTATTCTTCCCGGTTATACCCACCTGCAAAGAGCACAGCCCATTACATTCGGTCATCACTTGATGGCTTACGCCATGATGCTCTTGCGCGACATTTCCCGTCTTGAAGACGCCAAAAAGCGCATGAATTCTTCTCCCATCGGCTGTTGCGCTCTGGCGGGTACTACTTACGACACGGACCGTGATTTTGAGGCGGCGCAGCTTGGATTTGACAGTGTGATACTGAACAGTCTTGACGGTGTTTCGGACAGAGATTTCTGCATCGAGCTTGGCGCGGCGTTTTCCACCGTTATGATGCACCTGTCACGATTCTCCGAGGAGATCATTCTCTGGTCAAGCTGGGAATTTGCCTTCGTTGAGCTTGACGACGCATACACCACAGGCTCCAGCATCATGCCTCAGAAGAAGAACTCCGACATGGCAGAGCTGGTGCGCGGAAAGACGGGCAGAGTTTATGGAAATCTGATGGCTACGCTCACTATGCTCAAGGGCTTGCCCTTGGCATACAACAAGGATATGCAGGAGGACAAAGAGGCGATCTTTGATTCGGTCGACACCCTTAAAATGTGTCTGAAGGTCTTTGCTCCCATGGTCGAGACCATGAAAGTAAAGAAAGACAATATGTACCGCGCGGCGCAGGGCGGATTTATCAACGCCACCGACATGGCGGATTACCTTGTGCGTCAGGGTCTTCCTTTCCGTTCGGCTTATAAAATCTCGGGACAGGTCGTGGCTTACTGCATAGAAAAGGGCAAGGTGCTTGACGAGCTGACCTTGGACGAGCTGAAAAAGTTCAGCGAGCTGTTCGATAGCGACGTTTTTGAAGCGATCTCCCTTGAGACCTGCGTTTCAAAGCGTATCTCCAAGGGCGGCACCTCGGTAGAATCTGTTGAAGCACAGCTTTCTTACGTAAAGGAGCAGTTAAAAAGTGAAAAAGGTATTTATTGACGGAAAGTCCGGAACAACGGGCTTGCGTATATATGAAAGATTGGCACAGCGCACCGACATCGAGCTTCTGACCCTGTCCGATGACGAAAGAAGAAGCCCCGAGGCGAGAAAAAGAATGCTCAATGCCAGCGACATCGCGTTCCTCTGTCTTCCCGACGATGCGGCGAGAGAATCGGTGTCAATGATAGAAAACGAAAACACGGTGGTGCTCGACACCTCCACCGCGCACAGAACGAATCTAGAATGGACTTACGGCTTTCCGGAGCTATTCGAGGACGGCTTTGAAAAGATAGCAAAAGCAAAGAGAATTGCCGTTCCCGGCTGTCATGCGGGCGGATTTATCGCGCTTGTTGCGCCCCTTGTAAAAGCGGGGATCATCTCGGCTGACGCGAGACTTGCCTGCCATTCGCTGACAGGCTACAGCGGCGGCGGAAAGAATATGATAGCCGAGTACGAGGCGGACGAGGTTGATGCTCTTCTGGAGGCGCCCAGACAGTACGGGATCGCTCAGCACCACAAGCACCTGCCTGAAATGATGGCGTACACAGGTCTTGCAAAAAAACCTGCCTTTTGTCCCATCGTCGGAGATTTTTACTCGGGCATGGAAGTTACCGTACCTCTGTTTGCCGATCAGATCAACGGCACGGCAGAGCAGGTCAAGGCAGTCTTGAAAAAGGCATATCCTGCAGGACTTGTTTATTTTGAAGAAAACGCCGATGAAAACGGTTTTCTGTCGGCCGCAAAATTGTCTGCAAAGGATAAAATGGAGATTTCCGTCCACGGAGACGAAGACGTTATCCTGCTGACGGCGAGATACGATAATTTGGGCAAGGGCGCGTCGGGCGCGGCTATCGAGTGCATGAACATAGTGCTTGGCGTCGCCCCTGAAACAGGACTTGAACTTTAATTTGGGAGATTAAAATGAAGCAGATAAACGGCGGCGTTTGCGCCGCAAAAGGATTTACAGCCGGTGGTGTTCACTGCGGCATAAGAAAGAACAAGACAAAGAGGGATATTGCACTGATATGGAGCGAAAAGCGTTGCGCGACGGCGGCGGTCTATACGAAGAATCTGGTAAAGGGCGCGCCCTTGGCGGTGACAAAGAGCAATATTGCAGACGGTTATGCTCAGGCAGTGATCTGCAACAGCGGAAACGCAAACACCTGCAACGCAAACGGCATTGAGATCGCTCAGACCACCTGCGACCTGCTTGGAAAGGCGTTGGGGATCCCTGCTGCCGACGTTGTGGTGGCATCCACGGGCGTTATCGGTCAACCTATGTCGATCGAGCCAATAAAGGAAGGTATTCCCCAGCTTATCAAGGCTCTTTCACCCGCCGGAAGCCAAATGGCGGCGGAGGGTATCATGACCACCGACACAAAGCTGAAAGAGGTTGCTTTTGAGTTTGAGATGGGCGGCAAGATTTGTCATATTGGCGGTATCGCAAAGGGATCGGGCATGATCCACCCCAATCTTGCCACAATGCTCGTTTTTATCACCACCGACGCGGCAATTTCCCCCAAAATGCTTGAAAAAGCATTGCGTGGAGACGTTCAGAACACTTTCAACATGGTGAGCGTTGACGGCGATACGTCCACAAACGATATGGTCACCGTTCTCGCAAACGGCATGGCGGGAAATGAGACGGTTACATCAGAGGGCGCGGAATTTGACGCGTTCATGGCGGCTCTCAATTCGGTTACGGTATACCTTTGCCGTTGCATTGCGGCAGACGGAGAGGGTGCCACAAAGCTCCTTGAATGTAAGGTGAGCGGTGCGGCGGATCTTGAGACGGCAAAGACCGTGGCAAAGAGCGTTATCTGTTCGTCTCTCACAAAAGCTGCGATGTTTGGCGCTGACGCCAACTGGGGACGAGTTCTCTGCGCTATCGGTTACAGCGGCGCAGACGTTGACGTAGATAAGATAGATGTTGCTTTTGCATCAAAGGCAGGCGAGATCAAGGTCTGCGAGAATGGCGCAGGCGTAGATTTCTCCGAGGATAAGGCAAAAGAGATCCTTCTTTGCAACGAAATTGAAATTCTGGTCGACCTTGGCATGGGAGACGTCGAGTCTACCGCCTGGGGCTGTGACCTGACTTATGAGTACGTAAAGATCAACGGCGACTATCGCACATAATAAAAGTTTTGCTGAAGCTTTTTCAAAAGCTTCTCGGGAGCCGCCGACGAGACGGCGGTCGCTCTCCGCAGAGAGCGAAATCTCCTATCAGCCTTTCTTTTTTGCTAAGCTTTTTTCTTTGGGCTTATATCAGCCAAAGAAAAAAGCGAACTACAGACCTGGTGAAACTTTTGAAAAAACAATAAAAGCTTCACCAAAACTTTTTAACAAGAGGAAACGAACATGAACACAGAAATGCTCACAAACGCACAGCGCGCCGAAATTTTGACCCAGGCGCTTCCTTACATGATAAGCTATTACGATAAGATCGTGGTGGTAAAATACGGCGGAAACGCTATGATAAACGAACAGCTCAAGGAGCAGGTCATGGAGGACATCGTCCTTCTGTCTCTCGTGGGCGTAAAAGTCGTTCTTGTCCACGGCGGCGGACCCGAGATCACCGATATGCTCACAAAGATCGGTAAAAAGTCCGAGTTCGTTGGAGGCTTACGCGTTACCGACCGTGAAACTGTCGAGACCGTTCAGATGGTGCTGGCGGGCAAGATAAACAAAACACTTGTTAATCTGCTCCAGCTCAAGGGCGGACGCGCTATGGGTATTTCGGGTATCGACGGACATATGATACAGGCGAAGATGAAGAACCCTGAGCTTGGCTTTGTCGGAGAGATCACGGGTGTTGACGTTTCTCCCATTATGGATATGCTTGAGCGCGGATATATTCCTGTTGTTTCCACTATCGGTTGCGACGAGGAAGGCAACGTTTATAACATCAACGCGGACACAGCGGCGGCTTACATCGCGGGCGCTATGGGTGCGGAGAGAATGTTCGCCATGACCGATATTTCGGGAATTTTGAGGGACTGCAACGATCCCACGTCACTTATCCCTCACGTTACGGTCAGCGAGGCGAAGAAGCTCTTTGATCAGGGTGTTATTTCGGGCGGTATGATCCCCAAGGTCCAGTGTTGTATCGATGCTATCGACCACGGTGTAAAGAAGGTAGTTATTATGGACGGTCGAATCCCCCACTCGCTTCTCATTGAGACCATGACCGACGAAGGTGCGGGTACCATGGTCGAGGGCGACCCCGTTTGAGGTATAAAATGAACATAAAAGAACTTGATAAAGAATATATAGCCCCCACCTACGCGCGCTTTCCTCTGACTTTGGTTGAGGGTAAAGGTTCGCTGGTTTATGACGATGAGGGCAAGGAATATATTGACATGAGCACGGGTATTGCCGTAAACACATTCGGTTACTCGGACGCTCAGTGGGCGGGTGCGGTGTCGGCTCAGCTGACCAAAATCCAGCACACTTCAAATCTGTACTATTCCGAGCCGTGCGCTCGTCTGGCGGAACAGCTTTGTACCCGAACGGGCATGAAAAAGGTGTTTTTCTCAAATTCCGGAGCGGAGGCAAACGAGTGCGCTATCAAGGTGGCAAGAAAATATGCCGCCGACAAAAAAGGCGCGGACTATCACGTTATCGTGTCCCTGAAAAACTCCTTCCACGGAAGAACTCTCACGACCCTGGCGGCAACGGGACAGGACACTTTCCATACGGATTTTACGCCCCTGACCCCCGGCTTTGCCTATGCCGAGGCGAATAATCTTGACAGCGTAAAGCAACTACTTGCCGAGAACAAGGTGGCGGGAATCATCATGGAGATGGTGCAGGGCGAGGGCGGAGTTTGTCCTCTTACCGCTGAATTTGTGCGAGGCGTTGAGGCTTTGGCAAAAGAACAGGACATAGTGTTGATAATCGACGAGGTGCAGACCGGAAACGGCAGATGCGGTTCGCTTTATGCATACATGAATTTCGGAATTTCTCCCGATGTGGTTTCTACCGCCAAGGGACTTGCGGGCGGCCTGCCCCTGGGCGCGACCATGCTCTCGGAAAAGGTGCAAAACACTCTTACGGCAGGACTTCACGGCTCTACTTTTGGCGGAAACCCCGTTTCATGCGCCGGTGCGCTGAATATTTTGGGAAGAATTGACGATGAGCTTCTCGCGGGCGTTCGGCGTAAGTCGGAGTATCTGTTTTCCGAGCTGAACAAGATTGAGGGCATTCACGATGTTACCGGTATGGGTTTGATGATAGGTTTTGCTACCGACGTGCCTGCCGCTGATTATATCGCCAAGTGTATGGAGGCGGGACTGCTCGTGATCAAAGCGAAGAACAAGATCAGATTGCTTCCTGCACTGAACATACCCGATTCAATGCTTAAAAAAGCCGTTTCCATTATGCGCGAGGCGGCAAAGATTTGAAAAAAGGATAAAGGACTATGAACTTAAAAGGAAAAGATTTTCTTAAGCTTCTTGATTTCACACCCGAGGAAATAGAGGGACTTATCGACCTTGCGGCCGATTTGAAGGCGAAGAAAAAGCAGGGAATACCCCACCGTTTGTGCGAGGGTAAGAATATTGCGCTGATCTTTGAGAAGACCAGTACGCGCACACGCTGTGCCTTTGAGGTGGCGGCGCACGATCTCGGTATGGGCGTGACTTATCTTGATCCCTCGGGATCTCAGATAGGCAAGAAGGAGTCCATTCCCGACACCGCGCGTGTTATCGGACGTATGTTTGACGGCATTGAGTATCGCGGATTCGGTCAGGAGATCGTTGAGGCACTGGCGAAATACTCACCTGTTCCTGTTTGGAACGGTCTGACAAATGAGTTCCACCCCACACAGATTCTGGCGGATTTTCTCACAATAAAGGAAAAATTCGGCTCACTCAAAGGCAAGAAGCTTGTTTACATGGGCGACGCGCGCTACAACATGGGTAATTCTCTCATGGTGGGCTGTGCGAAAATGGGTATGAAGTACGTTGCCTGCGCTCCCGCCGAGTATTTCCCCGATCAAGCTCTCATTGACACCTGCATGGAAATTGCAAAAGAGACGGGCGCGGAGCTGTCCTTTGAAGAGGACGTGATGAAGGCTACTGCAGGTGCGGACGTTATCTACACCGACGTTTGGGTGTCCATGGGCGAGCCTTTCGAGGTCTGGCAGAAACGGATCAACGACCTGTCACCCTATCAGGTGACTGCCGCCGTTATGAAAAACGCAGGTGAAAACGCGGTGTTTATGCACTGCCTGCCTGCATATCACAACCACGAGACGACCGTTGGAAAAGAGGTCGGCGAAAAGTTTGGACTTGCCGCCCTTGAGGTGACGGAAGAGGTGTTCGAGGGACCTCAGTCTATCGTTTTCGACGAGGCGGAGAACAGAATGCATACCATCAAAGCCGTCATGGCGGCAACGCTGTGAATTACGCGGGGGCTTTTTGAAAAAAGCCCCCACACCCCAAAAAACTTTCAAAAGAGGGAATAGACAGGCGGATTGTCTCGCCAAATGTGAAAAACGACGGTGTTCAGCCGTCGTTTTTCTTTTTGGTTTGGGGAGTCCAGGTCCCTTTTCAAAGGGGCTTGGAAAAATATCGGCGTTTTCTTTTGGGAACTTTTCTTTTGCGCCTGTGGCATCAAAAGAAAAGTGGGGAAACGATTACGGATAACTTCACCCGAGCGTGAGAAGAACGACCACGTCCGCTTTTTCTTTGATGCCACAGGTGCAAAGAAAAAGCTTGACCAAAACTCTCAACTCTAAAAACTGCTCGCAAATAACGCGCCCGCTAACCATGTCCCCTCCTTTTTAATATATAAATTATCTAAAACCACCAAAAATACTCCATATATATGTCTATTTTGTGCAAATAACCAAAAATGATAAATTTTTCCCAAACCTCTTGTATATTGGAAGATTTTGAGATAAAATATATGTGTAAAAGAATGGCTTTCGCCTTGCTTTAAAAAAATTTATATAAAAACGGAGGATTCCAAAACTGTCAGTTAAAGTTGCTATTAACGGATTCGGCCGCATTGGTCGTCTCGCATTCCGCCAGATGTTTGGCGCAGAGGGCTATGAGATCGTTGCAATCAACGACCTTACAAAGCCTTCCATGCTCGCTCACCTTCTCAAGTACGACACAGCTCAGGGTCGTTACGACGGTCACACCGTTACTTCCGACGACGAGGCTAACACAATCACAGTTGACGGCAAGGTTCTCAAGATCTATGCTGAAAAGGACGCTGCTAACTGCCCTTGGGGCGAACTGGGCGTTGACGTTGTTCTCGAGTGCACAGGCTTCTACTGCTCCACAGAGAAGTCCATGGCTCACATCAACGCAGGCGCAAAGAAGGTCGTTATCTCTGCTCCCGCAGGTAAGGACCTCAAGACTATCGTTTACTCTGTAAACGAGAACACTCTTACCTCTGATGACAAGATCATCTCCGCTGCATCCTGCACAACCAACTGCCTCGCTCCTATGGCTAAGGCTCTTAACGACTACGCTCCCATCCAGTCCGGTATCATGACAACTGTTCACGCTTAC
>JAFQKA010000039.1 GCA_017397175.1 Clostridia bacterium
TAGAGCTTCATCTGCTCGTTTTACTTTTGTTTGAGTAGTATTCTCAAGAAATTGCGAGATTCGTCTTTTCACACATCTAAAATATGCTTTGTACTTCATCTCTTGTTGTTCAATTTTCAATGACCAATGTGCTTCCCCGCTTTTTTCGGGACAGCTTGTCTATTATATCACCATCTTTTCCTTTTGTCAAGCACTTTTTTCAAAATTTTCAAAAAAATTTTGCCGGATCAAAAAGGCCATGGGATATAGCCGCCGTTTCAAGCGACCTGCATATTTTAACACTTTGACACCGTTTTGTCAAGGCTTTTTTTCAACTTTTTTCGAGCTTTTGTCACTTTTTACCTTTTGGAGCAAAACAACAGATTCAAAGTTGAGTTTTTGTGCAAAAACACCATATACAAATCCGTCGCCCGTGACAGGCGACGGATTTGTTCATTTATTTACCGATTTGTATACCAAATCTCTGATATGCGTATGAACCCTGTTATACATATACTGATTCTGCCCTCTCACATACGTTCCAAAGAAAAGAGACAGTTTATTTTCAGAGTCAACAAGGCAATAGGTAGCCGCCGCTCCGTCCCAGCCGAACTCGCCCGCGGGAGAAAGAGCCAGAGAGACCTCGGGGCGGATATGAACTCTGCCGCAATATCCCCAGCCGTAACCGTACTTTCTCGGCTCGGCACAAAAATCCGCCAAAGCCGACTGTGTAAGCTGATTTACTCCCATCATGGCAACCGTCTCGGGCTTCATGAGAAAGTATCCGTCCTTTGACGTGCCGCCGCAGGCAAGAGTGTCCACCAGCTTGACATAGTCGTTTACTGTGCTGCAAATTCCCGCGCCACCGCTCTCAAATCCCGGTGCCGTGCTGTATTCGCAACCTTGATCAACAAGCCTTGACGTGTTGGTCACATTCACATATTCATATCCCACCGCAAGTCTGTGTTTCTTTTCCTCGGGCAGGACAAATCCCGTATCGTTCATTCCAAGGGGATCGAAGATATACTTTTTCATATATTCCCCAAGGCTCATACCGCTGACCACCTCAATGACCGCGCCGAGAATATCGTGGCAAATGCTGTAAGCGTAGTGGGTCGATGGCTCAAAATGCAAAGGAATATCCGCCACGGCACGTGCAAAATTACGAACGGTGATCTCGTCGCTCTTACCAAGCTCGATCAATGATCCGGGGATCTTCCCCTTCAAGGATTCGGGATCCTCTGTGCCGCCGTGGTACGCCGCATATGAGCGTCTCAGCTGATGAAGCGGGTCGTAATTGAACCCCGCAGTCATAGCAAACAGATCGCGGATAGTGATCTTACGCTGTGCAGGTCTGACTGTGCCGTCAGCATCACGGACGGTCATCTCGGCATATTCGGGCAAATATTTATCCAGTGTATCGTCGGGTGAAAGCTCTCCGCGATCAACCAGGCGCATAGCCGCCGTGCAGGTAATGACCTTGGACGTGGAGAAAAGCCACATAATATCATCGCCGTCCATTATCTTGGTCTGCGCAGCGTCCGAATAACCCACGCCTCGATGGAAGACCTCCTCATGGTCGATCATAACTTTCAGATCTGCCATACCAACGCCGATATTTTCAAGAGAATCTATGTATTTCTCAAGCTCGGAAAAATCATACATTTCAAATTACCTTCCTTTATTTTTTGACTATTTTCTCACCGTCACAGATAAAAACAATACTTCCGTCCTTGTCGGTACGGTAATATTCAATGCTCCTTGTTTTCAGCATGGAAACGATCTCACGGTGAGGGTGTCCGTAGGAATTATCCTTTCCGCAGGAAACCACCGACATATAAGGCGAAACCGCATCAATAAACTCATCGCAATTCGATGTGCTCGATCCGTGGTGTCCCATTTTGAGAAAATCGCAGTCAAGCTGCTGTCCCCATTGGATAATGAGACGCTTTTCCACACTCGACTCCGCATCTCCCGTGAACAGCAAGGAACTTTCTCCATAGGTGATCTTGGTTATTATACTTGAATTATTGGCATCGTCACCAAGCTCGGCCGGGTCGGGGCCAAGGAGCTTGATCTTCATTTCTCCAACAGCATATTCCGCGCCCGCCCGACATTCGATCACGCTTGTTTCCGCGCTTTTATCAAGCGCGTCGAGAAGATCATCGTAGACCCTGCCGGTCACCGCAAAGGAAGTCATGATAACGTTTTTAACGGAACAATTTTCAACCACAGCATCTGCGCCGCCTATATGATCCTCGTGTGGGTGGGTCAATATCAAATAGTCTATGGTGTCAATCCCATGGTAATCAAGATACTCCAGCAGGTCGTCCTCCGAGGAATTTGTGCCGGCGTCGATCAGCAGATTGCCCTCGGGAGCAACAATGAGGGTACTGTCACCCTGCCCCACGTCGATGGCGTGAATATTTATCTCACCCTCCACCGTCACAGGCTCGCGTATATAGTTTTCGTACACAAAGGACACGACCGCAGCAATCAAGACGACTGCGAATATTATATTTCTGACCTTTGGGGGGAAGCTTCTTCATTTTCACGCTCCGACGTTTGAATTTTAAATGTATTTTACACTATTTTTCCGTTTTTTTCAACCCTTTCCGGGATTTTTATCACCCGCTCAATAAATTTTTTCGTAAAATCCTCCTTTTGGGCAAAGTTCATGGCGGACTGATAAATTTCCTCTATTTTAAAGTGTACCTGGCGCACACGGTCAAGAGCCGACACCGCCTCGGAGAAGATCACCGATCGAAGATCGAGTATCCGTGCAGCCTCACTCTCGTTAAATCCCGACTTCACGAAATCCTTCATGTTGATCGCAGATACCTCGTCGGAAATGCAGATGGCAAGCTTGCCTTCGACGCACAAAGCGTCTATACGCTTGGGCTGTATAGGATTATAGGAAACTCTTATTTTCATATTGCGCCTTCTCGCCTCACAGGCAACGGCAGAAAGAAGAATATGAGCAGTTTCAAAAAAGTCGGTTATTTTTACGGTTCTTTGAGCGAATCTCTCATAGGTATCAAACCTTACCCGACCTTTCATGCCTACCGAATCGCAAAGCGCAGTGGAAATTTCATATCCTTCCCCATCGGAAAGATCCGCCAAAAGGCGGTGTGCCTCGTCCTCAAGCATTTTTACGTTCACAAAAGGCACCACTATATCCTGCGCCGCGTCGGACAGCTGTGAGTATGCGGAAAGGAATCTGTAAGAGAGCCTATATGCGCCGCTTTTTTCGGAATTTAGAGCTTCGATCTCCCGTCTCATTTGCGAAAGGGACGGAACAGACCAAAAAACTCCCAGATCAACGATATTCTCCACAGCCCCGGGGGTCTTACAGCTCACGTCGTGAGGCGAGGTGCCGTCGACCATGGCAAAGCGTTTCCCAACTGTTATGCCGTCAAGGGAATCGGGATCGGAGGAGCAGTACCAGTAGACGACCTTTTCCCCCTGCCGCTCGGCAGCCTTTGCCACCTGCCGCATAAAATAGCTTTTTCCCGTACCGGGTCCGCCTTTGATTATATAAATGTGTTCAAAGTCCTGTTCTCTGAACACCTCTCCGAAATAGCTGACAAATCCCTCTCCCGAATTGGCGGCTGCAAAATATTTTTCTTCCATAGTTCTCTTCCTTTCGCTGAAATCGGGACGGTCACATTGCCGTCCCGTTAAATCAATACAGAATATGCCGTGTTTTGATTTTTGTTTACTTTTTTTCGTCCAAAGCCCTTGTATACAGACGGAAAATAAGGTAAAATGAATTAAGAATCCGAATTTTTCTTGGGACGGATCAAAAGTCCCAGTAAAGCGCGGCCGTTGAAAGGGATCACGGGGTACAGGTAGCTGCGGCGGCGATTGACCGTTTTGTTGGAAGCGATAAGCACAATCGAGACGACCAGTCCCAAAGCAAACCCCCAGACGTTGAGACACGCAGTCAATATCAGAATCAAGATCCGCATGAATTTGAACGCGTATCCAAGTTCATAGCTGGTCTGGGTGAAGCTTCCGATAGCCACGAAGGCAATGCAAAGTATCACCTCGGGCAACAGCCACCCAAGCCCTACCGCCATGTCACCGAGTAGCAGACCGCCCACAACCGAAAGCGAGTTCGACAGCATATCGGGGGTATTCATGGACGCCAGCTTCAGGCCGTCAAGCAAAAATTCGACCACTAAAATCTGCACGAGTATAGGTAACGCCGCCGACTCCGTCGGCACAAGAAACTTCAGAGCCTCAGGCAACACCGATGCGTTCATCAGGCACAGATACCAAAGGGGCGTTATAACAAGAGTCGACCAGAAAACGATCTGCCGAACAAGCCGCAGATAGGTGCCCGTTAAGGGTGGAAAATAAAAGTCTCCCGTCTCCTGCATAAAATCGAACACGGAGGTGGGTAGGATCATAGCCTCGGGAGAGTTGTCGCAGATGAGTATAACGCACCCCTCAAGAAGCTGTGATACCGCCGCGTCGGGTCGCTCGGTACAGCGGATCTTCGGGAACGGATTGAACCACCCCGACCCCGCCAGACATTCAGCCAACGACTGATGACCCATGGTCAGTGATTTCGCTTTGATCTTTTTCAGCTTTTCTTTCAGATAATCAACGTACTTAGGGTCTGCCTTATGCTCCATATAGCAAAGAACCACGTCGGTTCTCGAAACGCTTCCCACCGTGGTGTGATAAACGGTGAGCCGAGGATCGCGGACCCTTCGGCGGATAAGAGCGGTGTTGAAGATAAGAGTTTCAACAAATCCGTCCCTCGCCCCTCGCATAACTCTGTCGTTATCCGGTTCGGCGGTAACTCGCGCGGGATATTCTCTTGAATCAATGATTATTGCCGCCGCGCCAAAGGAACTGCCAAGCATAAGCGTCGCGCCGCTCATGACCATCTGGATCATCAGATCCACGTCGTAGCAGACCTCAGTCTCAACGTAAGGCAAATTTTCTATTTGAAAATCCTCGGCAGTCCCGATTGACTTGAGGGACAGAAAGTGCATCATCAGCTTTTGCATGACCGTGTCCTTGACAAAACCGTCAATGTAGTACATAGTCAGCTCACCGTCACCCACTACCAGCTTTTTTCGGAGCATATCGAAGCTCTCATTCACACGCAGAGTGCTGTCGATCAGAGCCACGTTCTTTTCATATATATTACTAAGCTTTTCCACGGCAAAATTCCCCTTTCATATATACATATCTTTGCCGCAAATCAAATCCTTTACGCCAGGTATATTTTCCCTCTTGCCACAATAAATTTATTGTAGAAAGAGGCCGAGGACAAGAAATTTACCTCCTGCGCCTTGGCGGAAAGGTGTACTATATGAAAAAATTGCGTTATTTTATTTTTGCGGTGCTGTTGGTTCTTCCGCTATGTCTTTGGGCTGCGGCGGCAAAATCAAGCGCACCCGTATCCCCTGCCCTTGAGATCATGGCGGCAAAGACCGACATGGCAAAGACCGTGCCAAGCGGCGAAAACATAAATTTCACCGCACAGGATTTTATGCGGGCGCTGAACTCCTCAAAGATAAGCTCCGTAACCATCAAAACCCTGCCCCCAAAAGAGGACGGCGCGCTGACGGTGGCGGGTGGCGCCGTAAAGAAAGGTCAGACGGTCAGCGGCAAGAATCTGGATACACTCTGCTTTATTCCTGCCGATAAAAATATAAAGGAAAGCTATTTTACCTTCTCGGCCGATGGCACTCTGCCCATCACCTGCCGTGTTTTCTTTATTGATAAGGAAAATTACTGTCCCACCCTCAGCCTGGCGTCCGAGGCCTCGCTGACAGTCCGCACCCATGAGCAGAACTCCGCCACAGGCACGCTCCAGGCATACGATCCCGACGGCGACAAACTGTATTTTGAGATAGTTTCCTATCCCGAAAACGGCGCGGTGGTGCTTTCGGATCGTGAAAGCGGACGTTTCACCTATACCCCGGTGGGGAGCTTCACGGGCTCGGACTCCTTTGAATACGTTGCCCGCGACGTATACGGAAATTATTCAGCCTGTGCCACTGTCTCGGTTTCGGTCAGTGAAAAGCAGACCTCCGTGGTCTTTTCGGACATCGACGACTGCGATATTTACAACGCAGCTCTGACCATGGCGGAAAATTCGCTTATGAGCGGTGCGGTGTCGGACGGTCTGACGCAATTTGACCCCGATGGAAGTATATCGAGAGCGGAATTTGTCATGACCGCCATGAAAGCGGCGGGAATTTCTTCGCCTGCTGAAAATCTGTCCGATTTCTTCACCGACGTCAGTTCCCTTGCCAAGGAGACCCGCGATTACGTAAACACCGCATATAAAATGGGATTTGTGGGCGGCACGGAAATCGACGGAAAGCTCTGCTTTATGCCCGACAGCACCGTGACACGCGCCGAGGCGGCGGTGGTCATCAACAATATAATTACGTCCATGAAAACGGTTGAAGCTCCCATCGTGCGCCCCGTTTTCGCAGACGCTTCTTCCCTGCCTGCCTGGGCAAAGGAAGCTATCTATACCGTAAGCAACTTGGGAATATTAAAGCATGAAAACGGCTACGTTTCCCCCGATATGCCCGTGTCGAGAGGCGATGCGGCGCTGATGCTTGAGGCTATGATATTTATGAAAAAATAATCCGAAAGGACTTTGTTTAAAATGAGCAGCAATAACAATCTTGAGATCGAAAGAAAATTTCTTATCCGTTACCCGTCGAAAGAGGTTTTCGACGCCATTCCCGCCTGCGACAGAAGCGCGATCGTGCAGACCTACCTTGAAAGCGAGCCGGGAGTGACGCGCCGTGTGCGAATGAGACGCTATTGTGACGGTACAAAATACTATAAAACAGAAAAAATTCGCCGCACGTCTCTGACCTGCGACGAATTTGAGGGTAAAATTTCCGAAAAGGAATACATGGAGCTTCTGCTTACTGCCGACAAAAGCCGCCGTCCCGTAGAAAAAGAAAGACTTCTGCTGAAAAGCGGAAACCATACCTTTGAGATTGATATTTATCCTTTTTGGGACGACCGCGCTATAATGGAGGTGGAGCTTTCCTCGGAGGAAGAGACCTTCACCTTTCCTGCGGGCATTGAGGTCATAAAAGAGGTCAGCGGCGACAAGCGATACAAAAACGCAGCGCTTGCAAAGGAAATACCAAATGACGAAATATAAAAATAGAGCGGGTGCCAAATGGCACCCGCTCTATTCCGTCGGAAATCAGTCAGCGTATACGCTAACCTGCTTCTTCGACTTTGTCTTCTGCTCAAACTTTACTCTACCGTCAATCAGAGCAAACAGAGTGTCGTCCTTACCGATACCAACGTTGTTACCGGGATGAACTGCTGTACCTCTCTGTCTGATAATGATATTGCCGGCTGTAACTGCCTGACCGTCAGACTTCTTTACGCCGAGACGCTTGGATTCGCTATCACGGCCGTTCTTTGTAGAACCTACACCCTTTTTATGGGCGAAGAACTGTAAGCTGAGTCTTAACATTATTCATATCCTCCGTTATTTTTTGAATTACGCACACCGTGTGTGCCGGACCTGAAGCGAGAATGTCAATAGGGTCTATCGACAACCTCTACCGAGAGAAAATCGTAGTATTCTTCAAGCATATCGTTGAGCTGGTAATAATAGGACTGAAAGATTCCCGAAACGGCGTATCTCTTCCTCTCGTCGTCCTCATATTCAATGAGTGCGGCTTTGGATCTCACGCTGATGTCAGTGGTCGCCTCGTCGATATTATACTCAACGTCAGAAGCATAGCTGATCTCTATCGTGTTGATGATCAGCATAGTCATAGCGGAAAGCGCGGCGCAGAGAACGTCGTCCCCTTCCTCGCCATAGCCCGTGTGACCCTGCTCCTCGAAGCCGTAAAAGACTCCGTTTGTCCTGTAAAAAACGATTTTCGTCATGAAGCTTAAGCCTCGATCTTTGTGATCTGAACCTTTGTGTAAGGCTGTCTGTGACCGATCTTCTTCTTCTCGTTCTTCTTGGCTTTGTACTTCAGTACGTAGATCTTCTTGCCCTTGCCGTTCTTTACGACGTTGGCTTCAACCTTTGCACCCTCAACTGTGGGAGCACCTACAACGAAGTTATCGCCTGTGGATAATGCCATTACTCTGTCAAATGTAACAGTGTCGCCTTCGCTCACTTCGAGCTTCTCAACGAAAATGATGTCACCCTCGTTGACCTTGTACTGCTTTCCGCCGGTTTCGATAATTGCAAACACGAAAAGCACCTCTCTTTCTTTTTAAGACTCGCTGTCATAGGCGGCGCAAAAATTGCGCGCTTAAAAAAGCCCACCAACAAGCGGCTCTCCATTATAACATATCATTTAATGCTTGTCAAGTGTTTTTTTAAATATTTTCCCAAGCCCCTTTGAAAAAAGTCTCCGCAAATGATATTATCCGCTTTTTCTTTGATGCCACAGGCGCAAAGAAAAAGCTTAGCAAAAAGAAACGCCGCCAGCCACCTTTTCAAAGGGGGCTGGCGGGGTTTGGGGGAGCCTTTGAAAAGGCTCCCCCAAGCGCATCCTCCTCTCACCTCTCAAACTGCATTTTATAAAGGTGAGCGTAGGTTCCGTTCTTCTCAATAAGCGCGTCGTGAGTTCCCTCCTCCTCGATTCCGTTCTCCGAAAGCACTATTATGCGCTCGGCGTTGCGGATAGTGGAAAGACGGTGTGCGATAACAAGCGTAGTGCGGTTCTTTGCCAGCTTTTCAAGGGAATCCTGCACCACCTTTTCGCTCTCGTTGTCAAGAGCGGAGGTCGCCTCGTCGAAAATAAGCACAGGGGGATTCTTCAGGAACACACGTGCAATGGAAAGTCTCTGCTTCTGACCGCCCGAGAGCTTTACACCCCGCTGACCGATATCGGTGTTGTACCCGTCGGGCAGGCTCATGATGAACTCGTGGGCGTTGGCGTTCTTCGCCGCCTCGATGACCTCCTCCTCGGTAGCATCGGGACGTCCGTAGAGAATATTCTCATAAACCGTTCCCGCAAACAGGTAAACGTCCTGCTGAACGATACCGATCTGACGGCGCAGACTTTTCAAGGTCACGTCGCGCACGTCAAACCCGTCCAGCTTGATCGAACCGCCCGTTACGTCGTAAAAGCGGGGGATAAGCGAGCAAAGCGTCGTTTTACCCGCGCCCGAGGATCCGACAATGGCGGTATAAGATCCCGCCGCAACGTCAAGATCTACGTTTGAAAGCACCATGTCGGTGTTTTCTCCGTAAGAAAAGCTCACGTTCTCAAATTTTATATCTCCGCGAACGTTTTCAAGAGTTTGAGCATTCTCCTTGTCCGCAATTTCAGGCTCTATCGCCATGATCTCGCAGAAACGCTCAAATCCGCTGTATCCGTTCTGGAACTGCTCGGTGAAATCTATCAGCGTGCGGATAGGATCGGTGAAAACGCTTATGTAAAGCAGAAAAGTAACAAGGTCAGTCACGTCGATGGAGGTGTTCGCCACGAGAATGGTTCCCACAACGATGATAGCCACCTGAATAAGCGTTGTAAAAGAGCCAAGTCCCGCATGGAAGCTGCCCATGTAGAAATAACTGTTCTTCTTTGCCTTCAGGAACGCCTCGTTCCCGCGGGCAAACTTCTTGTTCTCAACGTCCTCGGTAGCAAAGGATTTGACCACACGAATACCGGACAGATTGTCTTCGATCTGTGCGTTGATCTCGGCAATTTTCACCCTGTTATTCCGGAAAGCCTTTCTCATTCTGCCGTTCATGATGTAAGCAAAAATGAACATGAAAGGCAGGATAGCCAATGCCACCAAGGTGAGCGTCGGGCTGATGGTAGAAAGAATCACCATAGCACCCACCAGCTTTATGGCCGACAATATAATATTTTCGGGTCCGTGGTGAAGCAGTTCGGAGATGTCAAAAAGGTCGTTTGTGATCCTTGACATAAGCTGTCCGACCTTCTGATCATCATAGTACGAAAAGGACAAAAGCTGAAAATGTCCGAAGATCTCGGCGCGCATATCACGCTCGATCTTGGAACCCATTACGTGACCCTCGCTTGCAATATAAAACTTACACCAAAGATCGACCAAAACCAAGCCCACAAGGATCGCGCCGATAACAAGTATCTGTGAAACAAGCTCCTCCTTGGGCTGATATATGAGCGTCGAGGTCACGTACCTGACCACAAGGGGAAAGACAAGCGCGATCCCCGCCGACAGCACGGCAAAAAACAGATCCGCAAAGAATACACCCAGGTACGGTCTGTAATACGACAACATTTTCTTCAGATTTGAACGCATGGAACCCTCCGATAGTTTTAAATGCAACTTTTCCTATATTATATTACTTATTTTATTCAAAGTCAAGAGACAAGTCCGCAAAAAATCGTGCCCGAGGACCTCTGCGTCCTCGGGCATTCATATTACTTTATATCAATGATAGATTCGTCCCACATTTCGGGTGCGTCGTAGCCCATGAGATTTACCATGGTCGCCGCTACGTTTGAAAGGCCGAATTTACCTTCGTCTGCCTTGACTGTATACTTGTCGGCATAGAAGTTATCGTAGAAGATGCAGGGAACGGGGTTGAGAGTATGGCTGGTCTTTGCCTTGAACTTGCCGTCCTTGCCTGCCTTGGGCAGACCCGTCTTCTTGTCAAGCTCAAACATCTCGTCGGCGTTTCCGTGGTCGGCTGTGATCAGCGCAACGCCGCCAAGCTTGTCTACAACCGCAAGGATTCTGGCAAGCTGAAGGTCAAGAGCTTCCATAGAGCAACGAGTTGCAAGAAGGCTTCCCGTGTGACCTACCATGTCACCGTTGGGGAAGTTTACACGCAAATACTGATACTTTCCGCTCTCAAGGCACTCGATGAGCTTGTCGGTGATCTCGGCACACTTCATCCAGGGTCTCTGCTCGAAGGGAACAACGTCCGAGGGAACCTCGATATATGTTTCAAGTTCCTCGGAGAACTTACCGCTCTTGTTTCCGTTCCAGAAGTAAGTTACGTGGCCGTACTTCTGAGTCTCGGAGATTGCAAGCTGAGAAACGCCCGTGTTTGCAAGATACTCGCCCATTGTATTCGTGATCTCAGGAGGAGATACCAGATACTTGTGGGGAATGTGAAGGTCGCCGTCGTATTCAAGCATACCTGCGTAGACTACCTTGGGGTAGCGAACACGGTCAAACTTTGTGAAATCCTCGTCGTCAAAAGCCTTGGAGATCTCGATGGAACGGTCGCCGCGGAAGTTGTAGAAGATAACGCTGTCTCCGTCCTCGATAGTACCAACGGGCTTGCCGTCTTCAGCGATTACGAAGGGAGGAAGATCCTGGTCGATAACGTGAAGTTCCTCACGGTAGGTCTCAACCGCCTTCTTTGCACAGCAGAACTGTCTGCCCTCGCCCAGAACGTGAGTTTTCCAGCCCGCCTCGACCATACTCCAGTCAGCCTCGTAGCGGTCCATTGTGATCTTCATACGTCCGCCGCCCGATGCGATCTTGATATCAAAATTATCTGCTCTCAGACCTGCAATAAATTCCTCAAAAGGCTCAATGTAATCAAGAGCGGAGGTCTCGCCTACGTCACGGCCGTCTATGAGAATGTGGATTCTCACCTTTGCCACGCCCTCCTGCTTTGCGCGAACGAGCATAGCCTTCAGGTGGTCGATATGAGAATGCACGTTACCGTCCGAGAAAAGGCCGATAAAGTGAAGTGTGCTATTATTTGATTTTGCGTTTGTAATAAGGCTCTGCCATGTGTCAGACGCGAACATCTTTCCGCTTTCGATGGACTGGGAGACCAGCTTTGCACCCTGAGCAAAAACCTGACCTGCGCCCAGCGCATTATGACCAACCTCAGAGTTACCCATGTCGTCATCGGAGGGCAGACCTACTGCCGTACCGTGAGCGCGAAGGGATACCATAGGATATTTTGCCATAAGCATATCGAGAGTAGGTGTGTAAGCAGACGCAACTGCGTTTGCTTCGGTTGCGGGAGCAATTCCCACGCCGTCCATAACTATCGTCAGAACGGGACCTTTTACGCCCTCAAAGGACGAATTCTTTGTCAACTTGTTCATTATATTGTACCTCCGGTTTGTAAACAACATCAGATATTTTACCACATTTTTATCAATAACTCAATAGACTGTGGCAAATTTTTAACAGAAATTTATTCTTTTTCCTCGTTTTCTTCATCTTCTACCTTGGGAATAACCGAAACGACAGTCTCCTCAACTCTGTGCTCGCTGATAAGAGTGACCTTAACGTGGAGAGGTCCCGCATCAAGCTCGATCTCGCTTCCGTCCTGAGGAATACTTCCGTACTCGGCAAAAACGTAGCCGCCAAAGGTCTCAAATTCTTCTGTCGGCAACTCAACTCCGAGAGCCTGTGAGACCTCGGACAAGGACACACTGCCCTTGATACGATAGGTCTCGTCCTCAAGCTTCTCAATATCAAGCTTTTCTATTTCGTCCTGAGGAGTTTCCTCGTCATCAAGATCTCCCACAAGACGCTCAAGCAGGTCGATAATAGTGATAACACCCATAGTTCCGCCGTACTCGTCAAGAACGATGGCAAAGTGGCGGCGGTTGTGACGCATTTGCTTCAAGGTCACGTCCGCATATGCCGTCTCGGGGACAAAATACGCGGGGCGCACAGCGTTTTCAAGCACGCTTTCACGGGATTTGTCTTTAAGTCTGAAATAATCCTTTGCGTTAAGTATGCCCACCACGTTGTCAATAGATCCCTCGCAAACGGGATACAACGAATGGCGGGTAGAATTGATAGTCTCCTCCCATTCCGCCTCGCTCTGCTCGCGGTCAAGAAAATCTATCTCTGTTCTGTGGGTAGCAAGCTCGCCTACGGTAATATCGTCAAACTCGAACACGTTGCGAATGATCTCCTGCTCCTGTGTGTCGATCTCACCCTTCTGGATTCCCACGTCCACCATCATCTTGATCTCTTCCTCGCTGTCCTCCTCAACGATCTGACGGGGATTGACACCGAAAAGTCTCGAAAGAAGTCCCGAAACACCGTTAAGTATTGCAACAAAGGGGCGCAGAAGTCCCGCTATGAAAACGATGAAGCCCGACATGGAAAGAGCTGTTCCCTCAGCCTTTCTCGCCGCCACCTTTGAGGGCAGCATATCACCGAGGATAAGGAAAACGAATCCCGCGCAAAAAGCGGTGCAGAGGATAGCCACCACGTATGCCGTCACAGCCCCAAGTCCGAGCTTGACCCAAGCTGAGGAAAGTCTGGGAGCAAAGAAAGCCACGAAAAGTCCGCACCCCAGGATCTGCGTCATAGAAAGAGCAACTCTTACGCCTGTGATAAATCCGTCCGGCTTATCTGCGATCTTAGCCAGGCGAACCGCCTTTTTCTTTCCTTCCGCCGCCAATTCAAACATTCTCTTGTCGTTCATGGCAACAAAAGCCGAATCCGCGCAGGAAAGCAGAACACATATGATCAGAAAAACCGCTCCAAGCGCAATTTGCAAGCCAATGTCCATAATAAATAAAACTCCATTCTGCCGCACAGCGGCATATTTATATTTGATAGAAAAACACCAACGCAAAAAGGCATAGCTGCGTCATTTCTTAAAGAAAAGCGCAGTTATGCCGATAATTCTATGTAATTTTTCACAGGGTGACAATCAGTATCATCACTGTCGCCATCGCTCATTTTGAATTACATCCTCCGAATTCTTATTTTTGCGTGATATACACATCGGGGAAGATTTTACCACAGTTTTTCCCGTTTGTCAACACCTTGACGTGTTTTTATGCTTTTTTTCAAGCTCAAGGGACTTTTTTACAATATATTCTGCGGAAATCTTCGCGGTATCGTAAATATTCTCGTTTTTTTCCTGCACAACGAAGTTGTCGTCGGTCGCCATTATCTCGTACATATAACCGTCGAGCATCCCCCGTCTTCTCATTTCATCGGACAGGCAAATTCCCATACCGCCTGCGCGAATTTCTTCTTCAAGGAAAATGATCGAGCCTTTCTCAGATGGCATATACGGTGCCAGTTTCTCCGCGCACTCACCGTATGGCTTTAGCTTTTCGAGAAGCGCGATTCCGCACTTTATTCCCTGATCTGCCAAATTATCCGACGCCGACAATGCCTGAGCGGCGATTTTGCCGTGAGTAACGATGAGCAGATCGGGTTTTGAATTTTCGGGAAGTGTGCTACGCAGACCGATCCCCTCCGTACCAAAGCCCTCCTCGTAAAACGCCCTCTTTATCTGCGGATTTTCCTTTCCGGCGGGATAACGCACCGCGCACATCTTACCGTCGGCCAAAGCCTCGTGCAAACTATGCCGCAATCCTTCATAGGTGGCAGGGGTATAGATGGTCATTCCCGGGATCTGCGAAAGGAAAGAGACGTCAAAGATTCCGTGGTGAGTTGCACCGTCAGAGGGGTTTAAGCCCGCACGGTCAACGCCGAATATAACGGGCAGAGATTGAAGGGCAACGTCGTGGATCACATTATCGTATGCGCGTTGGAGAAAAGTGGAATATATTGCGGTCACGGGCTTCATACCGTTTGCCGCCATTCCCGCCGCATAAGTCACGGCATGCTCCTCGGCAATTCCAACGTCGAAAAATCTCTTGGGAAATTTTTCTTTAAATTCCGTCAGACCCGTGCCGTAGCACATGGCGGCGGTAATAGCACAAATTTTTTCGTCTTTCTCTGCCAATCGGCTCAACTCATCACCGAAAACACTCGAGAAATTTTCGGAGTGTCCCTGTCCCTTATCGGGGTATACCGAATGGTATTCTCCGGGATTTTTCTCCGCAGGCTCGTATCCAAGACCTTTTTTTGTTTTCAGATGGACCACAACGCTCTCAGGCTGCATTTTTGCGTTTTTCAGCGTTGCCTCCACCTGCTCATAGTCGTTTCCGTCAATGGGACCCATATAGAAAAGTCCCAGGTCCTCAAAATAATTACTGCCGTAAAGGGCATTCTTAAAGCGTTTTTTTGTCGCTCTCACAAAACGGAAAAGTCCTTTGCCCACAAGAGGGATCCGCAAAAGGAACCGTCGGGTAAACTTTTTTGTTTTGCCGTAACCCACAGTTGAACGGAGCTTTGAAAGCGTTGCGGCAAAGCGTCCGATGTTTCGGGAAATTGACATTTCGTTTTCGTTGAGAACAATGATCAGCTTAAGATCGCTTGAGCAGTTGTTCAGCGCCTCGTGTATCATGCCACCGGTCATAGCGCCGTCCCCAACCACTGCCACCGTGTAAGCGTACGAGCCGGACAGCTTATCGGCGCGCGCAAATCCAAGTGCTGCGGAGATCGAGGTACTGCTGTGACCCGCGCCAAAGCAATCGTGTTCGCTCTCGCTGCGCTTTTCAAAGCCGCTGAGCCCCCCCGGCTGTCGCAGTGTGTCAAAGCTGTCCCGTCTGCCTGTAAGTATTTTGTGGACGTAGCTCTGGTGTCCTACGTCAAAAATTATATGATCCTTTGGTGTTGAAAAGACCCGATGAAGTGCAACGCTCAGCTCAACCACGCCAAGATTTGACGCCAGATGACCGCCCGTTCGATTCACGTTCTCCACCAAAAAATCGCGAAGCTCGGAGCATAGCTCGGGCATTTTATTCTCAGGTATTTTTTTCAGGTCCTCAGGACAGTCTATCTGTCCCAGGATCGGGTATTTTTCACTTGCGTTCACCCTGCCCTGCTCCTTTCAGTTCTTTTAAATACAATTTTTCAAGACTGCGCGTCATAGCCTCAGCGGAAAATCTTTGTTCGTATCTTTGCTTTGCGGCAATACCCATTTTTGAAAGCAGCTCCCGTCTCTCGCAAAGGGTCTCAAGGGCCGTTGCAAGGCTTTCGCTGTTCCCTCTCTCAAAGGTCAGGCCGCTGACCCCGTTTTCTATCATGGCGCAGTTTCCGTCGCAGTCGGATACAACGGCGGGGATCCCCAGGCTGAAGCCCTCGGAAAGAGCCAGATTAGATGTCTCGGAATCTGACGTGTTCACGTTCACGTCCATAATGCTCACAAGGGGTGCCGTGTCCGCGGCAAAGCCCGTGAATATCACCTTGTCTGCGATTCCAAGCTCACCCGCATAGCTCTTCAGAGAATCCTCAAGAGTGCCCGAGCCAACAACTAAAAAGCGCATTTCTCCGTGAGAGCGTGCAGCCTCTGCCGCGCCCTCAAGGAAGCAACGGTGATTTTTCACGCTTTCAAGACGCGCAACGATCCCAACAACAAAATTATCCTCGGATATGCCGTATTTTCTTCGGGTCAACGCCTTTTCTTCATCCGAAACTGCGCGAAGAGGCTCTGAACCGTTTATAATCGTGGTTATTTTTTCTTCACAGACCCCACGGTCGATCAGAATGTTCCTTGCTACGTCAGCCGTTGCCACAAAACGGTCGGTCAAGCGGTTCTCAAGGGCGGCGATAATATTTTTGAAGGGAAATTTTGACTTCAACCCGCCGTTTGGAACCGCGCAGTGGTGGGTCTGAAAGACCTTTGGTACGTGACACGCCTTTGCCGCGACCCGCGCCGAAAATGACGCGTGAGTGTGTACGATATGAGGCTTTACAAAGCGAAAGATCTTCTTGTATTCGCCAATAGCCGAAAGATCAAAGGACTTGTCCGCACCGCCCTTGATCTCAAAGACACGGAATCCCAATTCCCGCACGCGGTCGCAAAGCACCGCGCCTCGCGGAAGCACCACGGAAATATCGAATCGCTCTCTGTCCGCATGGCGCAGACAGCACAAAAGAAGCATTCCCGCACCGCCGAAATTTGTATCGGTCAGGGCGTGGACAACTCTTATTTTAGTCATTTTTGCGCCCTCCCGTAAGTGTTTTCAAAAAAGTAACGACGTCCCTCTGACGGAATGCTATGCAGAGAATACCGTATACCATAATTCCCGTCAGAACGGACAGCACCGTACCCGCAAGCACACCGAAATTCTGCTTTGAATATACAAACCAAACCGCCGCGCCCATAACAAGTGACGCAAAAACGGGTTTTAGAAATTCCAAAATATCGGCCGCGGTAATGATCTTCTCACCGATTTTTGCAAGAAGAATGTGATTGAGAAGAACGTTGACCACCACCGCAACAGTTCCGGAAAGGGCGATTCCGCGAACACCGAGGGCAGGTGCGAGGAAATAAAGGGACACGAAATTGGCCGCGATGGCGCAAAGCGCCGTTATCATGGGATAAAGAGTGTTCTGCTTCGAGAAGAATTTTTTTGTGTAGACCTCGTTCACCGCGTAAAAGGGCATTCCGAGAGCAAAACAGGAAAGTGCCTGAGACGTCACCGCCGAATCACGCGCAGTAAATTCCCCTCTCTGATAGATGAGAGTGCAAACGGGCAAGGACAATACGAAAACTCCCGCGCAAATGGGAAGTATCACAAGCAAAAGAAGTCTTATTGAGGTGTTTGCGATCCTGCGAGACTCCTCGCCGTCCCCCTTCGCCTCTGCCTTTGACAAAAAGGGAAAGAGCAGATTGGTCGCAACGAAAGAGAAAACGCCCACGATAACTATATAAAGTCGATTTGCGTAGCCTATTGCCGTAATTGCGCTTCCACCGTCGATGGAGGACGCAAAACGGGTGTTGAGCAGGTTGCAAAAGGGCTGGACCCAGGTGCTGACAAGTATGGGCAGAGCCATGAGCAAGGATTTTTTCAGATAGGGGTTTCCGAATTTCAGTGTCGGTCTGAATCTGAAACCCAGAGAGAACGCCGACGGCATCTGAATTACAGCCTGTGCCGCCCAACCCAAAACCATTGCTGCAGCAAGTCCCCAAATACCGAAACGGCTGTCAAGGGTGAGGAAATACAGCACCATAATAAGGTTTGAAACCAAGCTGATGACTGCGGGCAAAAGGAATTTCCCAAAGGACTGCAATATTCCCACAAAGGAAAAGGCAAGTCCCGTAAAGATTATCATAGGGAACATGACGCGGGTCAGCGACACCGCCATAACGTGAGTTTCCGCCTCTATATCGGGCGCGAGGAAGGTCACAAGAGGACTTGCCAACAAAACTCCCGCAACGCTGATAAGCAACGTGATCACCAGGATCACGTTCACATAAAGATTGGCGAATTTCAGAGCCTCGTCCTTGCCTTTTTTCACGAGAAGCTCGTTGAAAACGGGAATAAAGGACGCGGTGATAACTCCTCCGATAACAAAATCGAAAATAAGGACAGGCAATCTGCTTGCAGTGTCAAAGGCTACGGCCGCCGAGGTAGTTCCGTAACCGTTTGCAAGCAGAACGTCGCGAAGCATACCCAGAACCTTTGAACAGATAGTCACGATGACCATAAGTATGGCAGTTTTGGCTATTCTGCCGCTCTTGTTCTCCTCCACTCGGACCGCCTCCTTTGCAAAAATTCCCATAAGCATACCTATACATTGTTTATTATAGCACAAAAAACCTCCCGTGTAAAGAAAAATTATTTTTTCCGCATCAAGATAAAAAACATCTTGTATGTTGGAGTTTTATGTGGTAAAATAAATATGTAAAATAATTCACAGGACGGAAAATAAAATGAAACTTGAAAATATACTTTCAAAGGTCGATCACACACTGCTTTCCCCCGCGGCAACCTGGGAGGAGATCAAAATGATCTGCGACGATGGTATGAAATTCAACACCGCGTCTGTCTGCATTCCTGCGTCATACGTAAAGCAGGCAAAGGAATATGTCGGTGACAGGCTTGCCGTCTGCACCGTCATCGGATTTCCCTGCGGTTACAGCACCACCGCCGTAAAATGCTTTGAAGCGGCGGACGCCGTGAAAAACGGTGCAGACGAGATAGACATGGTCATCAACATCGGCCACCTGAAGGACAAAAAGCACGAGCTGATTTTAAATGAAATAAAAGCCGTCAAAAAGGAATGCGGCGACAGAATTTTAAAGGTCATCATCGAGACCTGTCTGCTGACGGACGAGGAAAAAATAACAATGTGCAAGATCGTCTCCGAATCGGGCGCGGATTACATCAAGACCTCTACAGGCTTTTCCACGGGAGGCGCAACCGCCCACGACGTAGCACTCTTTGCCCAAAACGTAGCCCCCACCCTTAAGATCAAGGCGGCAGGCGGTATTTCCTCTCTCGATGACGCGGAAAAGTTCATTGAGCTTGGTGCTGACCGTCTCGGCACCAGCAGAATAGTAAAAATCGCAAAAAGTGAAAGCACGCCTGACGGCACTTATTGAAAGGAGCAGAATATGAGCAGCTATCCAACACCCCACATAAACGCAACTCCGCAGGATTTTGCAAAAACCGTCCTTATGCCCGGTGACCCTCTCCGCGCAAAATTTATCGCTGAGAATTTTCTTGACGGTCCACGCCTCGTAAACAACGTAAGAGGTATTCAGGGATACACCGGCACATACCGTGGCGTCGGTGTTTCGGTCATGGCAAGCGGCATGGGTATGCCGTCTATCGGAATCTATTCATATGAGCTTTTCAATTTCTTTGGGGTTGAAAACATTATCCGAGTAGGCTCTGCCGGCGGTATGAGCGAAAAGGTACACGTTCGGGACATAGTTATCGGAATGGGTGCTTGCACCGATTCAAATTATGCCGCAAATTATCATCTTCCCGGCACCTTCGCGCCGATCGCCGACTACAAGCTTCTTCGCTGTGCCATCGAGCAAGCGGAGAAGATGAACCTTTCCTACCACGTTGGCAACGTGCTTTCAAGCGACGTTTTTTACGGTGACACCGAGGGGGTTCCCCAGGGTATGCAGTCCCGCGCCCTTTGGGCGAAGATGGGCGTTCTTGCCGTTGAAATGGAATCGGCTGCACTCTACATGAACGCCGCCAGAGCAGGCAAGAGAGCGCTGGGAATCTTCACAGTCTCCGACCATCTCATAACAGGCGAGGCGACCACGGCACAGGAAAGGCAAAACACGTTTACCGACATGATGCGTCTGTCCCTTGAAACGGCAATCTCAATTTAAAAGGAAGCAAAAATGAAAAGAGTTTTTCTAATTGTTCTTGATAGCTTTGGTATCGGTGAAGCCCCCGACGCGGCGGCGTTCGGTGACAAGGGTGCAAATACGCTGAAAAGCATTTCTCGATCCGAGCATTTTTCCGTCCCGAATATGCGCCGTCTCGGACTTTTCAACATTGACGGTCTTGAAAGCATGGGCGCTGGTCCCTGCCCTTTGGCGGCTCACGGAAAAATGCAGGAAAAGTCCATGGGCAAGGATACTACAATAGGTCATTGGGAGATCGCGGGCATAGTTTCACCCGACCCCCTGCCCACCTATCCCAACGGGTTCCCTGCCGAAATTCTTGACAAGTTCACCAAAGCCACGGGACGCAGGGTCCTTTGCAACAAGCCCTATTCGGGCACCGACGTTATCCGCGACTACGGTGAAGAGCATCTGAAAACAGGCGATCTCATCGTCTACACCAGCGCCGACAGCGTTTTTCAGATCGCCGCACACGAGGACTTAGTGCCCGTCGAGCAGCTTTACGAATACTGCCGCGCAGCCCGTAAAATTCTTTGCGGAAAGCACGGAGTCGGCAGAGTAATTGCCCGCCCCTTTATTGGGCAGATCGGTAGCTTTACGAGAACCGCAAACCGCCGGGATTTTTCGATTGAGCCTACGGATAAAACCTTGCTTGACGCTGTAAAGAGCGCAGGCAAGGACGTAATAGCTGTTGGAAAGATCACCGATATTTTTGCGGGCAAAGGTGTTACAGAGACTATTATCACTCACGGAAACACCGAGGGTATGCAGATATCACTTGACATGGCGGAACGCGACTTTGACGGTCTCTGCTTTATAAATTTAGTTGATTTCGACATGGTCTACGGACACAGAAACGATATAGACGGCTACGCAAAAGCAATTTCAGAGTTTGACCGTTGGCTTCCGACCTTCCTCGGCAAAATGGGCGAGGACGATGCGCTCATCATCACCGCCGACCACGGCTGTGATCCCGGGGACGTGAGCACCGACCACACAAGAGAATACACTCCCCTGCTACTGTTTGGCAAGGGTATCAAGCCTCAAAATCTCGGCACGCGCTCCTCATTTGCGGATATCGCCGCAACGGTGGCAGATATGCTGGGCGTCGATTTCATAGGGGACGGCAAAAGCTTTTTTGACCTTGTAAAGAAAGGGTAAAACATGGACAACAAAGAACTGATAAGACTTGCAGGCGAAGCTCGCCGCGCCTCATATTCACCCTATTCGGACTATGCGGTCGGCGCGGCGCTGCTCTGCGCTGACGGCACGGTATATAAGGGGTGCAACATTGAAAACGCCGCCTTTTCTCCCACGGTTTGTGCCGAAAGAACCGCTTTTTTCAAGGCTGTAAGCGAGGGCAAGCGTGATTTTGTTAAAATAGCGATAGTCGGGGGAAAAGCAAACGAGCCCGACGGTTTTTCGCCGCCCTGCGGTGTCTGCCGTCAGGTGATGGCTGAATTTTGCGGCAAGGACTTTGAGATCGTTCTTCTCCGCAATGGGGAGATAATTGTAAAAACTCTCTCGGATATTCTCCCCTTGGGCTTTGACTCAAGCATGATGTAAAGGAAGATAAACATGAGAATCTTTGATATAATTCAACACAAAAAAGAAGGTCGTGAGCTTTCCGAAGAGGAGATAAGGTTCTTTATAGAGGGCTACACCTGCGGAGACGTGCCCGATTATCAAGCATCGGCGCTCTGCATGGCCATCTGCCTGCGGGGCATGACCGAAAAGGAGACAGCGATCCTCACCGACGCCATGACAAAATCGGGGGACAGCGTTGACCTGTCCGAGTTCGGCGACCTGTCCCTGGACAAGCACAGCACGGGCGGGGTCGGCGACAAGACCAGTCTTATCGTGGCACCCACGGTAGCCTCACTTGGCGGGGTCGTTGCGAAAATGTCGGGCAGAGGTCTTGGTCACACCGGAGGAACCATTGACAAACTGGAATCCATACCGGGATACCGCACGGAAATCTCTCCCGACGAATTTCTCGGGATATCAAGGCGGGTTGGTGTCTGCGTCGCAGGTCAGACGGGCAATCTTGCACCGGCTGACAAAAAGCTCTATGCTCTGCGCGACGTGACCGCAACGGTTGACAGTATTCCGCTCATCGCCTCCAGCATTATGAGCAAAAAGCTGGCGGCAGGTGCTCATTCCATCGTTCTTGACGTAAAGACGGGCAGCGGTGCGTTTATGAAGACCCCCGAGGCCTCCGAGCAGCTTGCGAAAGCGATGATTTCGGTGGGCGAAAACTGCGGACGGCGTGTACGCGCACTTGTGACAAATATGGACGTGCCGCTGGGCAACAAGATCGGCAACTCTCTTGAAGTAAAAGAGGCGGTCGAGGTCCTGCGCGACGGTCTGCGCGGTGATCTTTACGAGATCTGCGTTGCTCTTGCATCAAATATGATCTGTCTCAGCCATAAAATTGACATCAGCGAAGCACAAACGCGCGTGGAAAATGCAATTTCCAGCGGCGCGGCATTTGCGAAAATGAAAGAGTGGATCGCCGCGCAAGGCGGTGACACCCGTGTCCTTGACGATCTTTCGCTCCTTCCCGATGCACCTTTCAAGCACACGGTAAAAGCGGAAAGATCGGGATATATCGCCCACATGAACACCGAGGACATTGGAGTTTCTGCTTCCCTGCTGGGTGCGGGACGCGTCAGCAAGACCGACGTCATAGACCTGTCCGCAGGAATCGAATTGCTCGCCAAAACAGGCGACTTTGTCAAGGCAGGACAGCCTCTGGCGATCCTCCACGCATCAAAGGAAAGCCTTTTTGACGCGGCCGAACGCAAGCTTCTTGACGCGCTGACCTTCTCGGAGGAAAAGCCGGAAAAGCAAAAACTTATCTACGCTACGTTATAATTAAAGGATAATCCCCCGCTTACGCGGGGGATCTTTTGTTTTGGGAATAATGATGATGTCCATCCGGTATTTTCGTCCGCTTTTTCTTTGATGCCACAGGCGCAAAGAAAAAGCTTAGCAAAAAGAAACGCCGATTTTTCCCAAGCCCCTTTGAAAAGGGGCCTGGACTCCCCAAACTAAAAACAGAAAGACGATGGCTAAACACCATCGTCTTTGATTTTGCAAGACAAACCGTCTGTCTTATTTCTCATTATTAAAGTTTTTAGGGGTCGAGGGGGCTTTTTCAAAAGCCCCCCGCCTTTCGATTGCAAACTAACTTATCTTCTCTTCTCTGCGATTTCAAGAACTGCGTCGGAGATGAACTTGTCCATATCCACAGCGCCAAGATCTCCGTCGCGGCGGGATCTTACGGCAACCTTGCCTTCAGCCACCTCGTTTGCGCCGATGATGATCATGTAAGGCACCTTCTGAAGCTGAGCCTCACGGATCTTGTAGCCGATCTTCTCGTTACGCTCGTCCACCTCAACACGCATACCCAAAGCCTCGCACTTTGCGGCAAAGGCTCTTGCGTAGTCGGTCTGCTCGTTTCCGATAGGAAGCACCTTGATCTGCGTGGGAGCCATCCACATAGGAAGCGCGCCCGCATATCTCTCGAGCAGGTATGCAAGAGTACGCTCGTAGCAACCAAGCGACGTGCGGTGAATAATGTAAGGACGAACCTTCTCGTCGTTCTGGTCGGTATATTCCATGCCGAACTTCTCAGCCAGAAGCATATCTATCTGAATGGTTACGATAGTATCTTCCTTGCCGAATACGTTCTTGTACTGAATGTCGAGCTTAGGGCCGTAGAATGCCGCCTCGTCGATACCGATAGTATATTCTACGCCGAGATTATCAAGGATCTCGCCCATAATTCTCTGAGCCTCTTCCCACTGCTCTGCCGTTCCCTCGTACTTGTTCTTGGGGTTGGCAGGATCCCACTGTGAGAAGCGGAACGTGCAGTTTTCAAGCATACCCACCGTGTCAAGCACGTACTTTGCAAGCTCAAGACAGCCGCGGAACTCTTCCTCAAGCTGATCGGGACGGAGGATATAGTGACCCTCGGAAATAGTGAACTGACGAACGCGGATAAGACCATGCATCTCGCCCGAATCCTCGTTACGGAACAGGGTGGAGGTCTCAGTCAGACGCATGGGCAGGTCACGATAGGAACGCTTCTTATTAAGATACACCTGGTACTGGAAAGGACAGGTCATCGGACGAAGTGCAAAGCATTCCTTTGTTTCGTCAGCAGGATCACCAAGCACGAACATGCCGTCGAGGTAGTGGTCCCAGTGACCTGAGATCTTATAGAGATCGGACTTTGCCATAAGAGGAGTCTTTGTCAGCTGGCAGCCGCGCTTTGCCTCTTCGTCCTCGATCCATCTCTGAAGTATCTGAATTACTTTTGCGCCCTTGGGAAGCATTACGGGAAGACCCTGACCGATGCTGTCAACAGTTGTAAAATATTCAAGCTCGCGGCCGATCTTGTTGTGGTCGCGCTTTCTCGCCTCCTCCTGAGCCGCCAGGAACTCCTTCATTTCGTCCTTGGAGGGATATGCGATACCGTAAACTCTCTGAAGCTGCTTGTTCTTCTGATCGCCCTTCCAATATGCGCCCGTGCACTGTGTCAGCTTGAGAGCCTTAACAGCACCGGTCGAGAAAAGGTGAGGACCTGCACAAAGATCGGTGAACTCGCCCTGACGATAGAAGCTGATAACAGCGTCCTGCGGCAGCTCCTCGATCAGCTGAACCTTATAAGGCTCATTCTTTTCCTGCATAAAGGCGATAGCCTCAGCGCGGGGAAGCTCAAAACGCTCAATTTTGAGATTCTCCTTTACGATCTTCTTCATCTCGTCCTCAATCTTTGAAAGGACATCAGCGGAAAATGCCGTATCGCTGTCAAAATCGTAGTAGAATCCCTCGTCGATCGCGGGACCGATGGTAAGCTTTACGTCGGGGTAAAGTCTCTTTACCGCCTGCGCCAGAATATGAGATCCCGTATGACGGAAAACGTGCTTGCCCTCGGGATCGGCAAAAGTAAGGAGCTTGCACTCGTCACCCTCGGCTACAGGTGTTGTAAGCGCGACGGTCTTGCCGTTAAGCGTTGCGGCGATAACCTCGCGGGAAATAAGCTCTGCTTCCTTTGCGGCGTCGTATACGGTTGCGCCGTCTGCACAGGAAATTAACTTGTCGTTGATTTTGATGTTCATATATTTCATCTCCTTTAATTATTTACAAAAATAAAAACACCCCGGACACAAAATGTCCGGGGTGCGGATATTCTCCTCACGGTTCCACCCGAGCTTTAACTCAATTTTTATTAAATTACACGGGCGGGTGGTATCCTGTCCTGCTTTCGGGCGGGATCTCTCAGCAACCCTTACGGGTGATCCCTTCTCTTTGGCCTTTTCTCAGGCGGACTTGTCCTGCTCTCTTATTTTATACCCTTTCGGGCATTTTGTCAACAGTTTTTTATTTTTTACTCTGATTGTACTCGGATTTTGGGTTAATAAAGTTGCGCCAGTCAAGATCTCCGCGCTCAAGCGCTGTAATAATGACCTCTGCCGTTGCGATGTTTGTTGCAACGGGCACGTTGTGGCGGTCACACATATTTATAAGGTCAAGACCCTGATTCTCATAGATACTGTCAGGGTTCGTGCCTCTGAAATTGAGCAATACGTCGATCTCGTCGTATGCAATTCTCGAAGCGATCTGCTGCTCACCGCCGTGGTCGCCCGTCATAAGACGCTCGATCTCAAGACCGGTGGCTTCGGATATATACTTTGCAGTAATGCTCGTGGCACACAAATTATGCTTTGAAAGTATACCGCAATAGGCGATACAAAACTGTGTCATGAGCTCTTTTTTTGTGTCGTGTGCGATTATTGCAATTTGCATTTTTATCAAACCCTTTCCTTTATATTTGGTTTCACTTTGCCAATTTGGCAGTAGTGTTATCAGCTTTCAAGCATTACCCTTCTCTTCTTTGCCCCACAGACCTTTCCGAGAAGCGGAACGGTCTCACCGCAAAGTCGGGCAGCTATGTTATCAAACGCTTTTACAACGCGCTTCATGTTGGTTGTTTTGACCTGATAAGCAAGGATTCCCTTTTCCTGAGCCAATGAAAGCTCATATTCTTGGGGAATTATACCGATTATCTGCGTTCCCGTTCGGTCAATCAGCTCATTTACACCTGTTCTTTTGCTTGATTCAACCGCATCGTAATCAAAGCTGTTTATTATTAGACGCTGTTCCTCGACGCCATACCTGTCAAGCAGAATGCCCGACTTTTCCGCCGCTCTTGCGGCAGTTGGCTGATGAGAAACTACGATAAGTGCGCTTTGAGCCGCGCCTGCCGCCAATTCAAGAGGCTTGCCTGCGCCGCCGGGGGTGTCGATCAGAATAAAATCAAGTTCCAGTGCTTCTGCCGCTTTATCCAATGCCTCTTTAAGAGCCTCGGGCTTAAAATCCTCGTCGGTCTCAAGAGGTGCGGGACAGAAAAACAGGTTTTCCGAGCGTTCGTCTCGTATAACAGCTCTCTCAATATCCACTCTGCCCAAAAGCACGTCGCAAATATCGTAAAGAACCGAATTTTCACATCCGAAGATCAGATCAAGAGAACGGTTCGAAAAATCGCAGTCAACAGCGAGAACTCTTTTGCCGCGTCTCGCCAGGGACATGGCAATATTGGCAACAGCCGTAGATTTGCCCACGCCGCCCTTGCAGGACGTGACAAGCACGATTTTGCATTTATCCGCAGCCGACATCTTGCTCCGATCCGCCTTCCCTTTCAAGGTTTTTCACCGTTCTAAAAAAGCAAACGGCTATACAGATAGATTATACTACAAAATCTCCCTTTTGTCAATGAACATTTTGTTTAAAATCAGCAACAAATATTTATTCAAAATGCGAGTGATTAAACCAACAAAACGGCGGTATGACCCGCCGTTTTGAAAGTTTATTTTATAAATAATTTTGTAAAGAGAACCATGGGGATCAGCCAGAAGAGCTGATAGATCACAGTATAGATCGAGAGAATATCGGGAGCAGAACTGAACAGCGCCAGGAATACCATTACAAGAATTCCGATAATTGCCGAAACTATGCAAACACTGCGAGACGTTCTTCTCACTCTCTTGATCTTGTTACAAAGAACCACAGCATCGGCAATACCTTCAAGAGTATTTCTTGAGACGATTCCGCTGTCGGTGCTTTCAAGCGCGCCGTCGGGAAGCTCTTCGGTATTTCTCTTGATCACCTTTGCGGGGAAGCGGGAAATTCTCAGCTTCGATGCAAGAAGTACGTCGTCAATGCAAGGATCTGCAGTTTTGATATAGGTATCGACGTTCTCGGAAGCCAGAGAATTGATTATATCCTCAAAGGAATGATCAATATCATACTGAACGTAGAGCTTTGCACAAAGCTTTCCGTCAAGTACAACGAACAGAGCCGAAACGCCCTCGCCTGCCATTCTGGCATCATCGGGATCATTGTCAACAAAGATGCCGTTTCTCTCAACGAAGGCTCTCTGTCCCGCCAGAATGTTTACGGAGCCGTCAATGACCGCCTCAACACCGTCTTCCTCAACGCGGACAAGCTCACAGCAGCCCTCCTGAGGGACCTCGGAGGTGGTCTGTGCCAAAATGTCCTTCAAAGGTCCGCCGACTCTTGAATAGAACTTGGTCAGATTGCTGAGAACGTAGTAGATCGAGATCTCCTCGTTGTCGTAGAGTTTGATTCCTCTCATGATGGTCGCCGCCATAGGGAACACGTCCTTATCCTGGAACACCACGGAGGTCGCATCGGAATACTCCTCGACCGAGGGATCGCCGATAATAGCTGCGTCCTTTTTGAACAGTCTCTTGACCGCTGCAAAAATCGGATACGCAACGATGAACACCGATGAAAGGGGCATTCCGACCACAACGGTAAGTATAGCAATATTAAATGCGGCAACGGCAACACCGTTTGACATATAAGAAAGGATTCCGAGAATAACAGCCAACGCAACAAACGGGAATATCACCAGATTGAGCAGACGACTGCTAAAGGTGCTTACGTTGGTTCTTCTGAAATAATTTTCGATGAATTCAACGCTCTTGACCTCAAAATTCTTCTCATCACCATAAGCCTCGTCCCCATAAGGATTTTCTTCGGCGGGGATATTGGCAAGAGCGAACTTGGGCTTCCTTGTGGAAAGTATATTGAATGCTCTTATTTCTCTTGAAAGGTTCAGATAATCACTGCACACAAGTCCCAGCAGGAAAACTGCGGCGGTCAGATTGTAGGTACGAAGTCCCAGACCGGGAGCGATGATAGCCATTATGATATCATAAGCAACACAGCACAGAATAGCAACCGAGGTCACAGAAATGGGTGACGGACGGAAAATGACCGCGTCCTTTAGTCCAAGCAGAAGTCTGTGCCAGGAAAGAGCGCAGGCAAGTACCACAAGCTGCAAGGATATCATGATATTCACAACAGGGTATCTGTTAATATTCAACGCTCCGCCAAGAGGAGCCACGACGCCGGCATCAGCCAGAGCCGTAAAAGTTTCAAAGAACAAAAGTGCGAGAGTAAGAATGACAGTTCCCCAAAGGCGGAACTTCATGACCTTATGCTCCTGCTTATATCTGTTTCTGACAGCGCGGAACTGATCGGAGGAAGAAAGCTCAACGCCATCAAAGGCAAAGGAATTGTCAACATCAATGGGATCAACGATCTCGGAATTGTTCTTCTCCGCGATCTCGTCAGCCTTCTTTATGCTGTCCTCGTCTGCGATCTGATTTTCATAGCCGAGAGCAACCATAAGATTAAGCTCGTCCTCGCTAAGCTCGGAGAACTTGTTTTCGACCATCATCCGGGCCTCGATCGCCTCTGCGTTATCGACACCGTCAAAGGCAGACTCATCGGGAACCGCAGGACCTTCATCATCCATATCAAACGCAAGGGGATTTTTCGCCTCATCGTCCGCGTAATATTCCTCCTCGGGGGCAGGAACTACGGGTGCGTCAAAGGTATAAAGCTGAGCCGAAGGTGCTTCCTGCTCGGGGAGAACCGCCTCGTCCTCCTCCGAGAGCATTTCGGGAAGCTCTTCGTTTGGCAGATCAAACATGTCTGCGGCATTTTCGGCTTCCTCGGGCTGCATGACAAAGCTTTCCTCCGCGTCGAGAGCAAGGGCATCGGGAGGTGTGATCTCCTCGAAATCCGAAAGCGTTTCGCGCATCAAGCCCTCAAATTCGGGAAGCTCCTCAAGATCGTCTTCGGCAAAAGCGACCTCCTGTGATGCCATCTCCTCAGCCTGAGATTCCTGCACGGGCGCAATAGGCTCTCCGGTTTGCGAATCTATGCCGTTTGCCTCAAGGACAGCCGCCGCGATAAGCTGACTTTCCTCGGGAGAATATGTCTCTTCCAGAACCGAAGCAAATCCCGCCAAAAGCGAGTTTGCCCCCAGCGTCTGCTCGGGAATATCAAGTATATCGGGATCGCTGAACTCAAATTCCGCGTCTTCCTCGGCACTTGAAACGACGTCTTCCTCGGCAAATTCGAACTCGTCGTCAGTCAATTCCTCGGCTGCAACTTCGTCATTTTCCTCAAGGGGTTCAAATTCCGTGTCAAGCTCAAGCTGTTCATAGACTGCCGGTCCCGAGACGGGCGCGTCAAGCTCTGACACGGTATCCTCCGCCTCAAGCTCAAACTCCTCATCCTCTGTCACCTCAGAGCCTTCCTCAAGTTCAAATTCATCAGCAGGCTCCTCGGGAAGAAAACGCTTGAGCATGGAAGCAATGTCATTGCCCTCGTCATGATTTTTCTTCATGGAATCCTGTTTCTTCTTAGCGTCCTCCTCGGAGGGGACGTCGTCCGAATTTATGTTATTTTTCAGTTTACTAACAAGCTCTTCAACAGACAGGTCTTCGCTTTTATCTCTTTCAATATCCGCCATATTCTGTGCTTCTCCTTGTCATATTTTTTACCGTTTTCACTTTCATTTACCTGCTCTGTGCTGTCTTGAGACCTCAGCCAAAATTACAGCCGCTGCAGTTGATACGTTAAAGGAATTAACGTTTCCGTACATTGGAATTGACACGATGTAATCGCACTTTTCCTTCACGATCCTCGAAACGCCATCGCCCTCGCTGCCAAAAACCAGCGCACAGGGAACGCTCATATCAGTATCGTAATAGGCATCTCCGCCCGCCTCGGCGGCAAACGTCCAAATACCTTTTTTCTTCAAGCTTTCAATAGTTGACGCAATATTTGCCACTTTTGCAATGGCAAGATGCTCGATAGCACCGGCTGAGGCCTTTGAGACCAAAGGGGTCAGACCGCTTGCCCGTCTTTTGGGAATGATCAGACCGTGAGCGCCCACGCCCTCGGCACAACGGATCAATGCTCCCAGGTTATAAGGATCGGTAATTCCGTCAGCGATAACGATTATCGGCTTCTCTCCACGCTCCTGAGCGATAGCAAGAATGTCCTCGACCTCGCAATATTCCTTTTCCGAGGCAAGAGCAACGACACCCTGGTGGGGAGCAAAGCCCGAAATTGAGTCAAGCTTGGATTTATCCACCTCGACTACGGGAATTCCTCTTTCCACTGCTTCTGCCACGAGCACCACGATAGAGCCTTCCCTGTCGCCGCGGCGAACAAGCAGTTTGTCGATCGGTCTGCCCGATTTGAGCAGTTCTCTTACTGCGTTTCTGCCAATGACCGCGCCGTTACCGGTCTCCTCGTCTTCGTTTCTGCGGTTTTCCGCGTCTTCACGGCGTGTGCGGTCAAACCGATTCTTTTTGTATCCTTCGCGAGGGCCGTCAAAGGTGCGGTTTCCTTTGTTGCCTCTCTTATTTTCGTATGCCATATTCCAAAACCTACATTTTAACATAATGATAGTTATACTTATATCTCATTATATCACAACTGTTCCGAAATGTATATAGATTTTTTCATTTTTTCTTATTTTTATTTGATTTTGTTCTTTTTTCTTTCAACTTTCGCGATTTTTTTCCGTTTTGAGACAAAGCAGTCAAATAGAGGGGTTTTCTTTTCCGCGAGAGGTATTGAAGTCGCTTCCGTTTCTCTTTATTCAATTTTCTATGAGAATCAGAACGGTGGCATTTGTTCTGATTTCTCATAAAGTAACCGATAAGAGTCGGCGCCTCGGAGACCTGTAAAAACGAACGTCTTCATCTTACTCCGTAGAGGAGGGTTTTCCCACCCCATCGTCCGCAGAAACAAATGGATATGAAATATGTTCCACAATGTGATAGACTAACACCCACATTACAGAGGCGATTCACGAATTGCTCACATTATTGCGAATGATCCGTTAGCCTCCCTCCGGGAGGGAGGTGGATTTTGCGTAGCCAAAGACGGAAGGAGAATGCGTCACGTAAGGTTTGAACAGGCTTCATGTCGA